>DATNHT010000131.1:0-27301 GCA_035604815.1 Opitutaceae bacterium | reverse complement strand
TCGGCGGGCACCTCGTCGTAGTGGCTGAAGTCCTCGGAATGGCGGCCCCGGCCGCTCGTCAGCGACCGGATGACCGTGCTGTAGTGATAGAGCTGCTTGTAGGGGACCGTGGCGCGGATCACCTGGAAATGGCCGTCCGAGTCGACGCCGAGGATGCGCCCGCGGCGCGAGGAGAGGTCGCCCAGCACGGCTCCGACGTATTCCCCGGGCGCGGTGATGGCGACCGTGTAGATCGGCTCAAGCAGGCACGGCGAGGCGTTCGCGAACGACTCCTTGAACGCGTGGTAGCCGGCGACCTGGAAGGCGATGTCCTTCGAGTCCACCGGGTGCATCTTGCCGCCGTAGAAGTCGACCACCACGTCGACGATCCGGTAGCCGGCGAGGACGCCCTCGTGGGCGACCGTGCGCACGCCCTTCTCCACGGAGGGGACGAAGACGCGGTCGACGTCGTTGCCGACCAGCGACTCCGTGAAGGCGACCCCGCTGTCGCGCGCACCGGGCGAGATCCGCATCCACACCTCGGCGAACTGGCCGGCGCCGCCCGTCTGCTTCTTGTGGCGGTACCGCGACTCGGCCCGCCCGCGGATCGTCTCGCGGTAGGGCACGCGCGGCTCCTCCGTGTCGACGGCGACGCCGAACCTGCGGGCCAGCCGCTCGATGATCACCTGCAGGTGGATCTCGCCCTGGCCGGAAATGATGGTCTGGTGCACCTCGTCGTCCACCCGGTAGCGGAACGTGGGGTCCTCCTGCTGGAGCATCGCCAGGCCGACCGCGAGCTTGTCCTCGTCGCCCTTGGCGCGCAGCCGGAGGGCGACGTGGATATTCGGATGGGGATACTCCACCTTCGGCAGCTCCACGATCGAGCGCGGGCTGCACAGGGTGTCGCCCGTGCGGGTGTCCCGCAGCTTGACGACGGCGCCCAGGTCGCCCGCCTTGAGGGTGGGCACCGGGACCCGCTCGCGGCCGTTCAGGACGTAGAGCTGGCCGAGGCGCTCGTTCACCTGGCGGGTCCGGTTGAAAAGGTCGTCGCCGCTGTGCAGGCTCCCGGAGTAGATCCTGAAGAGGGACAACTCCCCCACGCCGGGCTCGTTCATCGTCTTGAACACGTAGGCGACGGGCTCCTGCTGGGTGAGCGACACGGTGCTGGGCAGGCCGCTCGAGTCGCGGGCGGGCACGTCGGCCCTGTCCTGCGGCGACGAGCCGTACTTCGCGATGAAGTCCATCAGGCGGGCCACGCCGACATTGCGCTCCGCCGAGACGGCGAAGAGGGGGACGAAGACCTGGTTCTGCACCGCCTTGTGGAGGCCGGCCCGCAGGTCCTCCTCGCCGAGGACGCCCTGGGCGAAGAACTTCTCCATCAGGGCGTCGTCGGACTCGGCGACGTATTCCATGAGCTGGCGGTGAAGCTCGTGCACGCGCTCGGCCATCTCGCCCTCGGCGGCCAGCTCGGTGTACTGGCCGTTTCCCCCCGGCTTGTAGCTGACCACCTCGTTGCGCAGGACGTCCAGGACCTTGCTGAAGCCCGGCCCGGCGTCCAGCGGGATCGTCATCGGGAAGACGGTCCTTCCAAAGTGCTCTCGGGCCCCGGCCAGCACGGTCTCGAAGTCGGTGTTGGGCTTGTCCAGCGCGTTGACCGCGATTATCTTGGGCAGGCCGTAATGGCCGGCGTAGTCCCACACGGCGTCGGTGCCGACCCCCAGGCCGTGGGCGGCGTTGACGACCGCCAGCGCGAAGTCCCCGACGCGCAGGGCGCTGATCCCCTCGCTGATGAAGTCGGCGTATCCCGGCGTGTCGACGATGTTGAACTTGCGGCCCAGCCACTCGGTGTGGAGCAGCGAGGCGTGGACCGAGATCTTGTGCTGGTGCTCGCTCGCGTGGTAGTCGGAGGCCGTCGTCCCCGCGGCGATGCTGCCCAGGCGGCCGATCCGGCCGCTGCACATGAGCATCGCCTCGCAGAGCATCGTCTTGCCGGCCGAGGCATGGCCGACAACGGCGAAGTTTCGAAGTTCGGAGGGGCTGTAATTATCCTTCATAAGAGAGAGGGGGCGGCGGGTCCCGCCCGGCGCGCGCGTCTAGCGGCGGACATCATGGGGGCCGTGCCCAGGCCGGCTCGCGGATTCGTCGTCATGACCCGGGCCAAAGCGTCCATGCGCCGAGGGAACCGGGCAAGCCGGTTTTTGCGCCGGCGGCGCCGTCCAGGGATGCACGTGCCAGGTCCGTGGGGATATGACGATGCGGATTGGGGCTTCAGCGGCGCCGAGACTGCCCATTGCGCCGGCCGAAGGGAAGAACCGATCTGGGCCGGATCGCGGGGGACGGCGGGGGCCCGTCCCGGAGGGCCGGACGCGGCGCCTACAGGCACGCGGCGAAGCGCGGCCGCGCGGCGGCGTGGCGGCGGTGGACGTCCATGTACACCTCGTCGCAGAGCCGGTCGACGGCGTCCCCCTGGGGGAACTGCTCGCTGAAGCCCGGCTTGGCGGGATCCAGCGCGAGCCGGGCGGTGGCGAGGAAGCCCGCGATCAGCTCGCGCGGCTCCTCGTCGCCGACGGAGATCCGGATCGTCGTCGGCGAGATCCCCGAGGCGCGCAGCGCCTCCGGGCCCAGCTCGCTGTGGGAGGTGAGCGCCGGGCACAGGATCATGGTGTTGCTCTGGCCGAGCGAGACCATGTGGCCGAACATCGGCGACAGGCTGTCGAGGAAGCGCTCGAAGGCCATCCGGTCGAGCCCGGCCTCCTCGAGGTGGATGGTGAACAGCGGCGCGGGCAGGCCGAGGTAGGAGATGCGGTCGCATACCTCCCGGTTCGGGTCCCTCGGGCTGGCGGGGCCGCTCACGCTGACCAGCGGGTGGGCGGCGAGCCAGCGGGCCAGGATCAGCGTGTTGATGCATTTCTTGAGGACGCGCATCTCGAGCGTCTTCATGCCGGAGAGCACCTCGAAGGCCTTGTCGGCGTCGAGAAACGCGCCCTTCACGTAGTAGACGTTCCAGAACAGCGTCGAGTCCCAGCCGGGGTCTCCCTTGGGCATGAACATGTCGGCGTTGCGCCCGATGACGACGCCGGCGGTGGTGTCCCCGGTGCCGACGAGGTCCTTCGTGTAGCTGTGGATGACGTAGTCGGGCCGCTCCCGAGCATCCTCGCGCTGGAGCGGGCGCACGAGGAACGGCGTGCCGACCGTCGAGTCGAGCATCACCGTGAGCCCGGCGGCGTGCGCCGAGCGGCACATCGCCGGCACGTCCAGGAACACGCCGTGCGGGTTGCAGGGGCTCTCGATGAAGACGTAGACCTCCCGGCCGGCGGCGAGCCGTGCGGCGTATTTCCTCTGCGCGGCCCCGAGGGAGCGCTCGAAGTCGGCCGCCTCGGCCCCGTCGAAGAACTCCACCCCGACGTTCAGGTTCGCCTTCTTGGCGAACCAGTCGTGCAGGAGCTGGTACGTGCCGCCGTAGACGTTGCGCGAGGCGAGCACGACGTCCTCGTAGCCGACCAGGTGGGAGAGGATGCCGTCGATCGCCGCCATGCCGGAGTTGAAGTTCCAGGCCATGTAGTCGCCCGACATCGCGCCCGCCTCGATGTCGACGATGTGGTTGGCTAGCGAGATCGACGTGGGGTTGAGCAGGCGCGAGTAGATCTCGTGGAGGAACTCGCGGCCCTGGAAGGCGTCGTCGATCCACTCGGTGCAGGCGAAGATGTAGGTCGCGGTGCGCGTGATCACCGGGTTTGCGGAGAAGATCGCCGCGACGTTGTCGAAGGTCGGGTAGGGGCCCTTGGCGAGCGAGGTCGCCGTCGAGTGGCCGAGGCCCTGGTGGAGCGCGCGCGTCGGGTTCTGCAGCAGGTCGAGCAGCTTCGCCAGCTGGAACGAGAGGAACTTCTTGGCGTTGAACAGGGCCACTCGGTCGGTGCGCGCGAGGCGCGGCAGCTCGCGCACGGTGGCTTCCCAGAGCTCGATCAGGTCGCCGTGCGCGCCGTAGAGCTTCTCGGCCAGCCGCAGGAGCGGCGCCCCCGCCGGCGCGGCCGGATCGATGTGGAAGTGCGCGAGCTGCTCGCGCGCCAGCTCGGCGAGCGACCGGGCGCTTGTCGTCTTTCGGCGCGGCGAGAGGATCTTGGCCGCCGGAGCGGCGGGGCGCGGGTGTTCCATGGCGGGGGTCCGCTCCGCCGGCCGGACGCCGGATCGGGGAGCGCGGGCTTGGTTTGGGTGATGGGGCACGGGAGGGAGGGCCTCTTCTTTCCTTGGCCGGGTCGGCCGGCGGCCGGGCCGGCTCCTGGCTTCGCGCCGGCGCCGCTACGGCGCCCGCGTGACGGTTGCGGACCAGTCGCCGCCGGCGCTCAGGCCGAATTTCTGCGAGAAGTTGCCCATGTTGAGGGCGAAGGCGACGTTCAGCAGGCTGTTAATATAGAGCAGCGGCGTGCCCTCCGGCACGTCCCCGAAGGTCCGCACGTAGGGCATCGTGCCTCGGTACATCTCCCGGTTCTCGTGCCTGATCACCACCAGGAACTTCTGGCCGTACTCGGGCTTCATGCCGGCGAACAGATCGTCGGAGATGTTGGTCCAGACGTTGCCAAAGTGAAAATCCAGGAGGGGGATGGCCCCGGTGACGCCCGCGGCGTCGCCAACCGCGCGCTGGTAGGGCAGGCTGACCACCCTGGGCTCCAGCAGGGGGCCCACCTGCTCGAAGGTGATCATCCCGGAGGCGAGCCGGGCCCCCGTGAAGACGTAGACGTCGCGCCCGTGGAACGTGTAGCTCTTTTCCGAGCCGGGGCGCCGGTTGGTGGTCTCGTCGATGCGGCGGACCCCGTCGATGCCCAGGTCCTCCGCCACAAGGGTCCAGGTCCCGTTGTCCGGGCCGACAAAATACTGGCCGGTCTTGGTCCTGAGCACGACGGAGGCCCGGGCCGTGCCCACCCCGGGATCGACCACCGAGACGAACACCGTGCCGGCCGGCCAGTACGGGGCGGTCTGCTTGAGCCGGTAGGCGGCCTCCCAGACGTTGTACGGCGTGTTCTCGTGGCTCAGGTCGTATATGCGCAGCCGGGGATCGATGCCGACGGCGACGCCCTTCATGGCGGCGACCGCGCCGTCCTTGGTGCCGAAGTCGGTCTGGAGCACGAGGGCGCCGCCGGGGCCGCCGTCGGCGGCCAGCCGGGCGGCGGCGAAACAGAGCAGCGAGGCGAGCAGGCGCGCGCAGGATTGCTTCATTGCAGGTCGAGGGGCCTGACGGGGTCCATGTCGTCGAACGTCTTGTTCTCGCCGGCCATTCCCCAGATGAACTTGTAGCTGCCGAAGCCGCAGCCGCAATGGATCGACCACGGCGGCGAAAGGACGGCCTGCTCGTTGTGGATGAACAGGTGCCTCGTGGCCGCCGGCTCGCCCATGAAATGCGCGAGCGGGCGGTCGCCGAGGTCGAAGTACAGGTACACCTCGGAGCGGCGGTTGTGGGTGTGCGGCGGGAAGGAGTTCCAGACGCTGCCCTCCTCGAGCGCCGTCAGGCCCATCACGAGCTGGCAGCTCTGGATGCCGTCCTGGTGGATGAACTTGTATATCGTGCGCCGGTTGGCGGTCGCGGCCGCGCCCAGCGCCGCCGGCGCGGCATCCCCGGACCTCATCAGGGCGGCGGGGTGCGCGCGGTGGGCCGGGCAGCTGAGGAAATAGAACCTCGCGGGGGCCTTTGGATCCGCGCTCTCGAAGGCCACCGAGCGGGCGCCGACCGGGGCGTAGACGCAGTCCAGCCGGCCCGCGCTGAAAGTGCGCCCGTCCACGTGGACCGCGCCCGGGCCGCCGATGTTGATGGCGCCGAGCTCGCGCTGCTCGAGGAAGAAGCCCCGGCCGGTCTCGCGGTGGTTCGGGAGCTCGAGCGGGGCGCCGGACGGGCAGGCGCCGCCGACCACCATGCGGTCGAGGTCGGTGAAGGTCGCGTTCAGCGACCCGGGCGCGAAAAGGCCCGTGGCGAGGAACGCGTCCCGCAGCTCCTGCGTGCCCAGCCGCGCGGCCTCCTGGGGGCGCGGCATCCTGCGGATGGCGGATTCAATCATGGTGGCGCTTGGTCGAGGTCCGTCGTTTGTGGGGGCCGGCAGGGGCGGCGTCAATCGGCGCCGAGGGCGACGAGGACCGGTGCCCTGAGCCGCTCGCCGTACCGCTGCACGTAGAGCTCCCAGTCCTTCTCCTCCGGGAAATCGCCGCTCTTGCTCCAGCCGGCGCCAAAGTAATAGACGAACGGCTTGCCGACCTCGGCCCTGCAGATCGTGAGCTCGTTGGCGATCGGCGGCATACCCTCGGCCCCTGGCGCGGAGAGCTCGGCGGCGCTCGGGGCGGGCACGCTGCCCGTCTCGGTGGCGAATCCGGCCACGCCCCCCGGAACGATCACCGCGCAGCCGATGTTGCCGCGGTCGCGGTCGGGCGTCTGCCAGTAGGTCATCCAGCCGTCGCTCTTGTCCCGGGCCAGCGTGCCCCCGATCCCGGGGCGCAGCGCGATGCCAATTCCCAGGGTGAGAGGGGACGGGTCGGCGCTCGCGAGGACGCTGGAGGCGCGGCACATGTTTGAGCCGGCGTCGATGCGGACGCGCCTCACCTCCGAGACCTTCCGCCCGGCGGCGTCCCAGGCATCGTAGGCCAGCTCGACCTCGGAGCGGATCGGCCCGGTCATGAGGACGCGCCCATCGCGGAAATTGACCGAGACATAGAGCTTGTGCCCGTCCCAGACGCCGAGCCCGCCGCAGCCGCGGCTTCTGCCGACGCGGTAGTCGTCCATGCCGTCGCCGTGGTCGTTGTGGTAGTCGCCGTTCTTGTACCACTCGTCAATGACCATGCGGCGGGTGCGCTTGGTCCAGACGTCTATTCCGCTGCTCACCGTTCCCTCGTCCTTGGTGAGCGCCAGCTGATAGACCCGGTGCGCGATCCTGTCGCTTTCCCAGGCCATGTCGCTGGAGCGCTCGGTGACCAGGCGGGCATAGGTCTTGACGATCGGCCGCGAAGTGGCTGCCAGGGCGGAGGCGTCCAGGATGCGGAAGGTCCGCGCCTCGTTCGGCGCAAGGTCCACCTGGAAGAGCAGCGTGTCCCATGCCGGGTCCGCCCCCGTGGAATAGGCCTGCGAATCCAGGATGCGCGATGAAACGCCGTCCATGACGACCGGCCTATCGATCGGGATCCCGGGGGGCAGCACGGCCGCGCCCGGGCGGCCCGCGCCGCGGAGCACCTCGACCGTCTCGCATTCGCGCCGGAACGGGGCGGGGTTGGAAACGGTGACCGCGACCGAGCGTCCGCGGGCCGCCTCGACGACGGCCATCCGGTAAACCTCGCTTCCCGCGAGGAGAAAAGCCCCGACACCGTAGACCTCGGTTGCATCGTCGGCGAATGCCTTGGGATCGGCGCCGACAGGCTGGACGTGCGTCAGCTTCCCGTCGGGGTCCAAGCAGCCCACGAGCGCCGACCAGCCCCTGCGCACCGCGGGCTCGTATTTCGAGCGGTCGAGCAGGCCCTGGTTGACGCCCCAGCCGAGCGCATAGACATAGAATCCCGACCCGCTCGTCTCCTTGAGCGGGTAGCTGGCCGGATCGAGGAGGCTCGCGCGCCACAGCCCGTCGGGCTGCTGGCAGGACAGTATCTTCTCGGCCATCTCGGCGAACAGTTTCTCGAAGCGCGGCCGGTCGGGATGGTTCATCGGCAGGAATTGGAGCGTGCGGACGAGGCCGCCCATGACCCAGCCGTTTCCGCGGCTCCAGAAGATCTTGCGCCCGTTCGCCTCCCTCGCGGCGAAGTAGTTGCTGTCCCGGAAGTAGAGGTGCTCCTCCTTGTCGTAGAGGTAGTCCGTCGTGCGCCACCAGTTCGAGACGGCGAAGTCAAGGTAGCGCGTGTCGCCCGTGGCGGCGTAGAGGCGCACCCACGTGGTCGGTCCCATGAACAGCGAGTCGCACCAGGTCCAGTGCTCCCGGCCGATCCCTTCCGAATTCGTTATGTCGAAGCTCCGGACGCGGGACGGCGTCGCAAGGACGGCGTCAAGTCGGGCCCGCATCGGCGCGATCATGGCCTTCTCGCGGAAGCGCAGATAGAGCTCCGCGTACGTCTGCCCGATGCAGTGGTAGTCCGCGTCGTAGAGCAGGGATGCCAGCTGCCATTGCGCGGCCTCGCCCATGGCCCGCATCGCTTCCAGGTATTTCGGATTCCCCGACACTCCCGCCAGCGCCATAATGCCCGCGTCGCCGGCGCCCTGGGTCCAGTCCGTGGTGGGCCAGTCGCTCGGGTTCGCGAGCTGCCAGTCCGCCGCGCGCTCCATCGCCGCGAGAATGCCCGCGGGCGCCGCCCCCGGATCCGCGGACCCCGCCGCGCCTCCTGGAAGGACCCCCGCCAGGTTCGCCAAGCCCAGGAGGAGCCATTGGAGGGGCCGGCGGCGCCCCGATGGGGGATGTTTCATAAGTGAGCGGGGATGGTGTTTGCCGGGGCAGCCTTGCCGGGGAGCCCCATTCAGGGCCGGCTGCGCGCCGCGGTCAATTCCGCGCTGTCGTACCCTTGGCCGGGTGATCCCGGTGGGGGCGGCCGTTCACGGCTGAGTCGCGCGGATCTTGGCGAGGATCCGCGTGGCCGCCTCGTTCCCGGGCCTGACGCGCAGGAATTCCTCAAGCTGCGCCGCCGACTCATTCTCCCGTCCCGGGAGGCGTAGAAGCGCCAGGGCGATGTTGATCCGGATCTCGGCATAGCGCGGCATCAGCCGGAGCGCCTCCTCGTACTGGGCTAGCGCCTCCTGGGTCCTGCCCTGACCGTTGAGGGCCAGCCCCAGGTTGTTGTGCGCCTCGGCATCGTCCGGGTTTGAACGCAGGGCCTCCTCGAACTGGGCGACGGCCTCGCCCAGCCGGTCGGGCACCCTCAGCAGGGCGTTGCCGAGGTTCTTGTGCGCCTGCCCGAAGCCCGGCCTGGAGCGCAGGGCCTCCTGGTACTGGGCGATTGCGTCGTTCAGGCGGCCCGGCGTGCTCAGCCAGGCGTTCCCGAGGTTGTTGTGCGCCTCGGCGAAGCCCGGCAGCAGGCGCAGGGCCTCCTGAAAATGGCCGATCGCCTCGTCCAGCCGGCCGTTCGCCGCCAGGACGCTTCCCAGGTTGTTGTGCGCCTCGGCGTAGTCGGGCTTGAGGCGCAGGGCCTCCCCGTATTGGGCGATCGCGTTGCCCGAGTCGCCGCGGTCCCCGTACCATACGCCGAGATTGTTGTGCGCCTCGGCGAAGTCCGGCAGCAGGCGCAGGGCCTCCTGGATATGGGCGAACGCCTCGTCCGACCCTCCGGGCATCGTCCGCAGGATGCCGCCCAGGTTGTTGTGCACCGAGGCGATGTCGCCCTTGATGCGCAGGGTCTCGCGGTATTGGGCGACGGCCCCCTCCAGGTCCCCGCGGTCCTCGTCCCACAGGCCGAGGTTGTTGTGGGCCATCCAGCATTCCGGGTTACGCTCGATGGTGGTTTCGTAGAGGGTGCGCTGGTCCGCGTAGGTCCGGCTCTGCGCGCGGCTGAGGACGGCGAGCGCCGCGACGAGGAAGGAGACGATGCCCCAGCCGGCCGCCCGCACGGGGCGGGGGGCCCGCCCGAGGAGGCCGGCGGCGCCGGCCGAGCCCGCGGCGAATATTCCCATGCTTGCCAGGTACTGGAAGTGGTCGGCCACATAGGAGAAGATGAAGGGATAGACGTTGAGGAAGCCCAGGGCGGGGAAAAGGGACCCGACAAAGAAGAGCCACGCGGCGAGCGGGCCCCGCGAACGCCCCCGAAGCAGCCACAGGGCCGCGGTCACCAGGGCCGCCGCCACAAGATACGCCGCCCATCCGCCGGCGGCGGACCCGGCGTCCCAGCGCGGGTAGACGAAGATGAGGTCTGCCGGCCAGGCGAGCTTGCCCAGGTAGAACCAGACGACGCGCCCCGCCAGCAGGAGGCGCTGAACCGGCGTCAGGTCGAACGGGGCGCCTTGCGCCCCGACGAGCTCGCGCTCGACCACGGCGGTGAAGATCCCGCTGGCGACCGCGAGGACAAACCACGGAACCAGGGGCAACACGTCCCGGCGCCAGGAGAGGCGGCCGCGGCGCCACCAGAGGATGACCAGCAGGGCTGCGGGCAGGGTCGCGGTGACGGTCTTGGTCAGCAGGGCGAGAACGAACAGGAACGACGCCAGGAGGTACGCCCGGGTCGACGCGGGTTTTCCCCGGTCCCCTTCGAACCGGAGGTAAGCCAGGGCCGACAGGAGGTAGAAGACGAGCGACAGCGTGTTCTTCTGCTCCGAGATCCAGGCGACGGATTCGACGCAGACCGGGTGCACCGCGAACAGGATTCCGGCCAGCCGCGCCCCCGCAACCCCGAGGCGCCCGAGGGCGAGGACCAGGAGGACCGCGGACGCGGCGTGCAGCAGGACATTGGTGAGATGGTATCCCAGGGTCGCACCGCCCCACAGCCTGTGCTCGACCCAGAAGGCGGTGTGGAGCAGCGGATAGTACTGCTGGGTGGCCCGAGGGTCGGACCAGATTCGCCACAGCCCCGCCACCGACTGCAGCCCGGGCCTTGTGACGTGGGCGTCGTCATCCCAGACCAGGCCTCCGCGCAGGGCCGGCCAGTAGCATGCGAGCGCCAGAACCAGGATCAGCGCGGCCGTCCACCAGGTTCTGGCGCGGGACGGCGGGGGCGCGCTTTGGTCCGGCATCCCGGCAACCTACCTGCGCGGACCCGCGCGAATCAATCCCCGCGCGGCCCACGCTGGGGAGCGCCCGGGCGGGAAGGGGGACACGATGCGCCGGTTGCCCGACGGCATGGGACGCAGAGGCGCCCGCCCGTGCGGCATCGGCGCCCGTTGCCAACAAACCGTATTGTCACAACGTGAACGGTCGGCAGGAATGACGCCGTGCAACCGTCCGAGAAGACACCCAGGGGACTCGCCCCAGCCCAGGTGGCGGAGGTCGCCGGGCATGTGAGCTACCAGGAAGGCGCGGTCGTCAGCCGCGAGATCGTCAGGGCGCCCGCCGGCAGCGTGACGCTCTTCGCCTTCGACGAGGGCCAGGGCCTAAGCGAGCATACCGCGCCGTTCAATGCGCTCGTGCAGGTCGTGGAAGGCGAGGTCGAGATTACGGTTTCCGGCAGTCCCCACTCCGTGAAAGGCGGCGAGATGATCCTCCTGCCGGCCGGCAAGCCGCACGCGCTCAGGGCGCTGAAGCGGTTCAAGATGATCCTGACCATGATCCGGTCGTGAACCGGGGATTCCCGGGCGCGGGCCGAGCGCGGCTTTGGAACAGGCCGCAAAGTATTGTCTGGTTACGGGCGCAGCGGGGGGGTAGCATGGGGTTTCCCGCAGAACAAGAGAAAGGAACCCCATCCCATGTCGCATTATCTGTTTCAGGGAAGTTATTCCTCCGAGGCGTGGTCGGCGCTGGTCAAGAGGCCCCGCAATCGCCTCCAGGCAGTCAAAGCCTCCATTGAGAAGCTCGGTGGCCGCGTCGAGGGCGGCTGGCTCTCCTTCGGCGACCATGACGTGATCCTTGTCGTCAGGATGCCCAACAACGTGAACGCCGCGGCCTTCTCGATAGCGGTCGCGGCCGGCGGCGCCCTCAAGAGCAGCAGGACCACCCCGCTGCTCACGTTTGAGGAGGGGGTCAGGGCGATGAGGCAGGCCGGGAAGACCGGCTACCGCCCACCCAAGTGACTGGCGCCCGTCCCTCCCCGCAGCGTCCTTGAACCGCGGCCCCGAATGCAGCCGCATGGCCATCCGGGGGATGGCGGCGCCTCCGCAATGAACGGCGACCTCTCCGTTCACGAGCGCCTGGTGCGCCACCTGACGGAGGCCGGCGTCAGTTTTCGCGAGCTCCATCACGAGCCGACGCCGACCTCCGCGGACGCGGCGCGGGTCCGGGGCGAGCCGATAGGCAGCGGGGCCAAGGCCCTGCTGCTGAAGGCCGACGACCAGTTCCGGCTGTTCGTGCTGCCGGGGGACCGCCGGCTGGATTCGGCGTCCGTCAAGAGGCAGCTCGGCGTGGACCGGTTGCGCTTCGCCTCGAAGGAGGAGCTGCTGGCCCAGACGGGCCTCGTTCCGGGCGCCGTGCCGCCCTTTGGGCGGCCCGTCCTGCCGTTTGAGCTGACGGCGGACGTGTCGATCGGCCAGGCCTACGCCACGGTGGCCTTCAACGCCGGCAGCGTCACCGACTCGATCATCATGTCCGCGGCCGACTGGGACCGGGTGGCGAAGCCTGTCAGGCTCCGGATAACCGAGCCCGAGGGCTGAGCATGCCCGGGGGCGGCGCCGGGCGCCCGCGGCCTCGCCCCGGAGAACCGGGCCGCCGCCGGGCCTCGAAACGGTGGTCGAGTCCCTTCGACTAGACAGGCCCCTTGACGACCTTGCCGCCGCAGACGACAAGATCGACCGGATTGCCTCCTGCCTCGTAGGCGAGCATTCGCTCGTCAACGTGCTGCAGGAGGACCAGGTCGGCCCGCTTGCCGACCTCGACCGTGCCGCGGTCCGGGAGACCGAGGACCTCCGCTGCGTTGACGGTGCATGCGGCGATCGCCTCCTGCGCCGTCAGCCCGCAGCACCGCACCGCGAGGGCGATGGCAAACGGCATGGAATGCGCCGGGGCCGAGTCAGGGCTGCAGTTGGTCGCAAGCGCCACCGCCCCGCCCTGGTCCACAAAAAAGCCGGCGCGGGCGAAACGCCCGCCGGCGTGGAAGCCCGTGCAGGGCAGGATGACGCCGCAGGCATGGGATCCGGCCAGGGCGACGAGGTCGGCCTTTGTCGAGGCCTCGAGGTGGTCGACGCTCCGCGCATGGAGCCGGATCGCCTCCGGGATCATCCCGAGGGAGCTGAACTGGTCGGCATGGACGCGCAGGGGATGGTGCCTCGAGGCCTTTTCAAAGAGCCGCACGCAGGCCTCCCTCGACCATGCGCCCTCCTCGACGCAGGCGTCGACGGTGATGTCGGGGAACTCGCGCGAGACCTCCGGCAGCATCTCCTTGACGACCATCCTCGCGTAGTCGTCGAGGGCGCCCTCGTAGGCGTGGCCCAGGAGCGCGGTGGGCACCACCGTCCCTGCCCAGTCCTGGCCCGCGCGGACGATCGCCCGCAGCATCTTGAGCTCGGCCTCGGTCGTGAGCCCGTAGCCGCTCTTGACCTCCACGGTCGTCGTCCCCTCGCGCAGCATCCGGTTCAGCCGCTCCCTCAGGCCCGCTGCCAGTTGCTTCTTGGTCGCCTCGCGGACCGCGCGCACGGTGGCGTGGATCCCGCCGGCGCCATCCTTCGGCGCTTCAGCGCGGGGCGCGCCCCGCAGCGCCTCCTCCCATTCGTCAAGCCTGCTGCCGGCCCAGCACGCGTGCGTGTGGCAGTCCACGAAGCCCGGCATGAGCACGCGTCCGTTGGCGTCGACGACTTCCGTCTCGGCGGGGGCCTCGAGCTTGGGCCCTATGGCTGCTACCGCGCCGTCGGCGACCAGCACGTCGCCGCGGGGGACGACGGACAGTTCATGCAGGTCACCGCCCCGGCGCGGGCGCGCGCCGGCGGCCAGGGTCAGGATGCGGGCGTTGCGGATCAGCACGTTCACGGGCGGCTTTCCGGGGAAAACCGGGGTCCAGTGTGCCGCAACCCGGGCCGCGCGTCCACCCTTGTCATGGACCGGCCCCGCAGTGGGGTGGCGGATTTGACACGCGCCGCCGGCGCGGCCAGCCTGCGCCGCAGACAGGTCAACCCCGTGGGGCGGATTTCCCCGGCGGCCGCGCCGCGCGGCCCCTCCCGTCGGGAACCGCCCCTCAAACCATCCGGCCATGCCCTCACGCCCCGCGCCCCGAGCCAGCTTTCCCCCGGCGATAGGCCGCCCATTCGCCTTCGTCTTCCTCGCGGCCGCCCTTGTGCTCGTACCCGGGTGGCTGCGCGCCGAGGCCCCGTCCGCCGGGGCGCGGTGGCAGCACATCAAGACGGCTCTCTTCTTCACGAGCGACGACGTGGAGCGGCTGCTCGCCAAGCCCGCGGACAGGCGGGCGACCCTCGCCTATTTTGCGCCGCTTCGCCTCACGAAGGTCTACCTCGAGAACGCGAGCGGCGACCCGGCGGCGGTCGCGGCCCTGCGCGAGATTGCCGCCGACCTGAAGGCCCAGGGCCTCGAGGTCTCCGGCGCCGTCGTCCCTTCGAACCACGGACCTCTCTGCTACAACAACCCGCAGGACATGGCCCTGCTCGAGAGCCGGGTGCGCGTGCTGGCCGAGTTGGCGGACGAGATCATCGTGGACGACTGGCTCTTCACGACCTGCACCTGCGCGAAATGCCTGGCGGAGCGCGGCAGCGACTCATGGGCCGACTACCGCAGCCGGCTCGTGGCCGAGCAGTCAAAGCGACACCTGATCGACGTCGCAAGGCAGGTGCGCCCCGGGATCCAGGTCATAATCAAGTACCCGAACTGGTACGAGGGCCACCGCCAGCACGGCTACGACGTCGCCCGGCAGACGCCGCAGTTCGACGGCGTCAGCGTCGGCATCGAGACGCGCCAGATGGCCACCCAGGACCAGCACATCCCGATCTACTCGGGCTACGTCTTCCAGAAATGGATCGGCGGCGACGCCGGGGCGAAGTGGCGCAGCGCCTGGCTCGACAACTACGGCATGCAAGGCGACATAGACGAGTTCGCGGCCGAGGTGTGGCAGGCGGTCCTGGCGCGGGCGCCGGAGATCATCTTCTGGTGCGCCGGGCAGCTCCATCCCCCAGTCCCCGCCTCGGACGTCTACCCGCCCCTCTGCGAGATGATGCCGGAATTCGACAGGCTGGCGGGCATGCTGAGCGGCCCCGCGCGCGGCATCCCCTTCCACCTCCCGCTGGGCGCCGTGGGCGAGTACAACATCTTCGGCTACCTCGGCATGATCGGGCTGCCGATCGATCCGCGCCCGGCGTTTCCCGCCGACTCCAAGGCCGCCGTCTTCACGCAGCACTCGCTGCGCGACCCGCAGCTCGCGGCCGAACTGCTGGCGCGGGTCCGGGCGGGCCGGGAGGTCTTCCTCACGTGGTCGCTCCTGCAGGATCTCCGGGGGAGCGAACTGTGGCGGGCGCTAAACGTGATCGCCGAGGGCGGCACCGTGACGTCGTCGACGTTTCACGTCCGCGAGGCCCTCTTTCGCTCGAAGTCCGTCGTTGCGGCCCGCCCCTTCACGTTCCCGAGGATCCTGCTCTCGACGTGGCCGTACGTGCGCCAGGTGGCGCTCGTGCGCGAGGACGGGGATTTCGGCGTCCTGCTGACGACGCCGTACCTGGAGGGCCGTGTCGACGTGCTCAACATGCCCGACAACAGCTACGACCTGCTGCGGCTGCCGGAGCCGGTGCTCAACTCCGTCCGGCGCCTCTTCTTCGATGAGCTGGGCGCGCGTCTCGTCGGCATGGGCGGGGTCGCGCTCTATCCCTTTGGCGAGCGCCAGTACGTGCTCTACAACATGAACGACACCCCCGCCGCCGTGGCGCTGCGCCTTCCGGCCGGGAGCCCGACCCAGGGGTGGCAGGAGCGGATGCACGGGGAAAGCCTGGGCGTCAGCCAGGTCGAGGAGCGCCGGGGGCCCGAGGCGCGGAGCGAGACGGAGGTGGCGCTCACCCTGCGCCCCTTCGAGGTCGCGCTGCTCGAGCGCCCGTAGCCTGCTAGGGCGGGCTCGCCTGTATCATGGCGAGGATCTGGCGGGTCGTCTCATTCTCGGGCCTGACCCTTAGGTACGCCTCAAGCTGCTGCATCGCCTCGGCCCTTCCGCCCGGCACGTTGAGCAGCGCCAGGACGATGTTCAGGCGGATCTCGGCGTTGTCCGGCGCGAGCCTTAGCGCCTCCTTGTAGTGGGCAATGGCATCGGCCGGCCGGCCCTGCGCGTTGAGGACCAGTCCGAGGTTGTTGTGCGCCCCGGGATTGTCCGGCTTGAGGCGCAGCGCCTCCTCGTACTGGGCGGCCGCATCGTCCAGCCGGTCGGGCATCGTCGACCAGGCGTCCCCGAGGTTGGCGTGCGCCTCGGCAAAGTCCGGCTTGATGCGCAGGGCCTCGTCGAATTGGGAGATCGCCTCGTTAAGGCGGCCGGGCGTCTTCATCAGGGAGACCCCGAGGTTGTTGTGCGCCTCGGCGAAATCCGGCTGCTCGCGCAGCGCCTCGCGGAAATGGTCGACCGCCTCGCCCATCCGGCCCGGCATCTTTCCCAGGGCGTTTCCCAGGTTGTTCTGCGCGGCCGCGTAGTCGCGTGTCAGGCGGATGGCCTCCTGAAATTCGGCGACCGCCCCCTCCAAGTCCCCGCGGTCCTCGCACCAGACGCCGAGATTGTTGTGGGCCTGGGCGTAATCCGGCTTGAGGCGCAGCGCCTCCCGGTACAGGGCTGCCGCCTTTTCCGAATCCCCGCGCTCCTTGTACCAGAGGCCGAGGTTGTTGCGGGCCATCCAGCATTGCGGATTTCGCTCAATGGTGGTCTCATAGAGCGTGCGCTCGTCCGCGTAGGTCGAGCTCTGCGCGTTGCTCAGGAGGGCGAGGGCCGCGACGGCCGCCGCCATGATGCCAAGGCCGGCGGCCCGCTTCGCACGGGAGGCCCTGTCGAGGAGCCGGACGGCCCCGGCCGAGGCCGCGGCGATTATCCCCATGCTGGCCAGGTATTGGAAATGGTCGGCCACGTAGGAGAAGACGAAGGGGTAGACGTTTAGGAAGCCCAGGGCCGGGAAGAGCGACCCGACATAGAAAAGCCATGCGGCAAGCGGGCCCCTTGAGCGCCGCCGGAGCAGCCACAGGGCCGCGGTCGCCAGCAGCGCCGCCGCGAGGTATCCGGCCCAGGCGCCGGCGGCGGATCCTGCGTCCCAGCGCGGGTAGACAAAGACGAGGTCGGCCGGCCAGAAGAGCTTGCCCAGGTAGAACCAGACCACGCGGCCGGCCAGCAGGCAGCGCTGCGCCGGCGCAAGGTCGAATTGGGCGCCTTCCGCCCCGATCAGATTGCGCTCAACCCAGGCGGTGAAGAGGCCGCTGGCGGCCGCGAGGACGAACCAGGGAATGAGGGGCGTCACGTCGCGGCGCCAGGAAAGGCGGCCGCGCTGCCACCAGAGGATGACCAGCAGGGCGGCGGGGAGCGTCGCCGTCACGGTCTTCGTCAGCAGGGCGAGAACGAACAGGGAGGACGCGAGGAGATAGGCCCGGGCGGCCGCGGGCCGCCCCCGGTCCCTGTCGAACCTGAGGTAGGCGAGAGCCGACAGGAGGTAGAAGACCAGCGACAGCGTGTTCTTCTGCTCCGATATCCAGGCGACGGATTCGACGCAGACCGGGTGGACGGTGAATAGCAGCCCGGCGAGCCAGGCCCCCGGGACCTTGAGCCGCTGGAGGGCCAGGACCATGAGGACCGCGGCCGCGGCGTGCAGGAGCACGTTGGCGAGATGGTAACCGAGGGGCGCATCGCCCCACAGCCTGTGCTCGACCCAGAACGCGGTGTGAAGCAGCGGGTAGTACTGCTGGGTTGCGCGAAGGTCGAACCAGATCCGCCACAGCCCCTCCAGCGACCGGAGCCCGGGCCTCGTGACATGCGCATCGTCGTCCCACACCAGGCTTCCGCGCAGCGCAGGCCAGTAACACGCGAGCGCGAGCGCCAGGATAAGCGCCGCCGTCCACCACGTTCTGGCTCGGGAGGCCGGCGACGCGCTTTGGTCCTGCATCCCGGCAACCTATCTTCGCGGACGCATGTGAATCAACCCTGAGGCGGCCCCCGGGGGTTCCGGGCCGCCCGAAGGGGCGGATCTGCGTGTCGGCGCCGCGGGGCATTCCGGGGACCGACCCGCGCGAAAACGCTTTCCCCGGCGCCGATGCCGGCGTATGCGAATGCGCAGATGCACCGCGCCCCCAGACTGGCCCTTGTCGTGTCGCTGGCGGCCCTGGCATTCCGGGGCGACGGGGCCGGCGACCCCACCGGCACTCCCGGGATGGGGGCGGCGGGCTCCGACCGATTCCATCCCGGACCTGCCGATGCGGCGGCCCGCTATGCCCGGGGCGACTGGGTCATGATCTGGCGCGAGGAGTTCTCGGAAGGCCCCGCCCCCTCGCCCGAGAGGTGGACCTACGAGCACGGGCTCGTGCGCAACAACGAGCTGCAGTATTACACGGTGGACCGGCGCGAGAACGCCCGCGTCGAGGGCGGCCAGCTGGTCATCACCGGCCGGCGCGAGCGATGGGAGGGCGCCGACTACACGTCGGCCAGCCTGACCACCAGGGGGAAGTTCGCCTTCACCTACGGCAAGGTCGAGATCCGGGCGAAGATTCCGACGGGGCGCGGAACGTGGCCGGCCCTCTGGATGCTCGGCGACACCGACAGGGTGGGGTGGCCCCGGTGCGGCGAGATCGACCTAATGGAGAATGTCGGGTTCGACCCGCAGAAGGTCCATTTCACGGTCCACACCGGGGCGTTCAACCATGTCAGGAAGACGCAGCGCGGCCGGACAGTCGTCCTGGACGAGCCCTGGGCCGACTTCCACCGCTACGGGCTCATCTGGACCCATGAGCGGCTGGAGTTCTTCCTTGACGGCGAAAAGGTGTTCGAGTTCGCGAACGACGGCCAGGGTCCCGAGCACTGGCCGTTTGACGCTCCGCAGTATCTCATCGTGAACCTGGCGCTGGGCGGGCAATGGGGGGGGCAGCAGGGCGTGGACGACGCCATTTTTCCGGTCGAGTTTCGCGTCGATTACGTGCGCGTCTGGCGGGCGCCGGCGAAATAGCGGCGAAAGCGGCCTGCGCGGCCGCGCCCGCCGCCCTCCGGGGCCCCGGCAGGCTGTCAGACCGCAAGGGCGAGCTCCGCGGCGGCAAGGGCGCGCAGGCCGGGATAGACCGCGGTGGCGCCGGCGGCGCGCAGCGCCGCCTCGTCGTGGGTACCGGTCGTGACGCACAGGCAGGGGAAACCGGCGTTGCGCGCGGTCGCGACGTCAAAGGGCGAGTCGCCGACGAGGCAGCAATGCGCCGCGTCGCCCCCGATCCGGCGCAGGGCCTCCGCCGTGAACTCGGCGGCGGGCTTTCGCCAGGGACAGTCCCGGGCGCCGAGGACGACGTCAAGGTGCGCGCCGATCCCGAGGTGCTCGAGCACGGCGCGGGCATGGTCGCCGATCTTGTTGGTGAGGACGCCGGTCCTCGCCCCCTGGGCGTGCAGGGCGCCCACCAGCTCCGCAGCGCCGTCGTAGAGCACCGGATCCTCGAGCAGGATCTTCTCGGTGAAGGCCACGTGAACGCGGCACGCCTCGGCGACGAGCCGAGGCGGCACAAAGTGGCCCATGGCAATCTCGAGGCCGCCGCCCACGTTGCGGCGGACCTCGTCCGCGGTCGGGGCGGGCAGCCCGAATTGCGGGAGCGTGTGGACGTACGCTCGATGGAGGGTCGTGAACGCGTCCACCAAAGTGCCGTCGAGATCGAAGAGGACGGTGGGGAAGCGGAGCATGAGCTGCCGGAGCGTCGCGCAGGCGCGGCCGCCGTCCAAGACGAAAGTCGGCGGTCGGCGGCCGGCGCCTCCGCGACTTCGGCAGGGAGCCCGGCCGATGGCGGACGGGCGCCGCCGGAGGGGCGGGGGTCCGGAGTCCTAAGAAGGAAGTTGACCGACCCTTGGGCCCGGCCCGGGAAGGCCGGGCCTAGGTGGATATAAATAATTGATTATAAATATATTAATAATAATTGGCCGACCCCAAATCTGAAGCATTTGGGTCATGCCCCCGGGGCATTCCAATCGGCTGGGATGGACAACCGGCGTCCGGCGCATCATCCACTTCTCACCATCCGGACCGACCTGGAAGTTGGACCGGAGGTCCGGAGCCGGTCGCTTGCGGCCACCGGGATACCTTCATTCCCTATAGCTCCCAACATTCCCTATGCCTGCCGACGATCCAAAAAGCGAAAGCGAGCTCATGAACCGCGTCCACCGCGAACTCATCGACGACTACGACGAGGAGCTCGAGATGGAGCGCGACGACTGGGAGAAGCTCTCGCCCGACGCACCCTTGCGCCCGCTGAAGCACGACTCGGACCGGGAAGCGCGTAACCACTATTTCAAGGAACTCTTCCGGCTTCAGGGCGAGCTGGTGAAGATGCACGACTGGGTGGTCGAGACCGGCCACCGCCTGGTGATCGTCTGCGAGGGGCGCGATGCGGCCGGCAAGGGCGGCGTCATCAAGCGCATCACCCAGCGCCTAAATCCGCGCGTGGCCCGCGTGGCGGCGCTGCCCGCACCCTCGAGCCGCGAGAAGACCCAGTGGTATTTCCAGCGGTACGTGGCCCACCTGCCGGCCGCCGGTGAAATCGTGCTCTTCGACCGCAGCTGGTACAATCGCGCCGGCGTGGAGCGCGTGATGGGCTTCTGCACCGACGCCGAGTACGAGGAGTTCTTCCGGTCGGTGACCGAATTCGAGAAGATGCTCATCCGCTCCGGCATCCAGCTGGTGAAGTACTGGTTCTCCATCCCCGACGAGGAGCAGGAGTTCCGCTTCCGCTGCCGGATCAACGATCCGCTGAAGCAGTGGAAACTGAGCCCGATGGACCTGGAGTCGCGCAAGCGCTGGGAGCTCTACACCAAGGCCAAGGAGGTGATGTTCGAGCGCACGCACCGGCCCGAGTCGCCATGGTGGGTGGTGCAGGGGGCCGACAAGAAGATGGCGCGGCTCAACTGCATCCACCACCTGCTGTCCCTGGTCAAGTACACCGAGGTCAAGCATGAGCCGATCACGCTGCCGCCGCGCGTCCACCACCCGGACTACAGGCGCGAGCCGGTGCGGCCTGAGATGATCGTTCCGGAGATCTATTGAGCGGCCCGCGCGGCTGCGCCCCCGCCCCTGCGGCGGCGGGCCCCGAGGCGCTCAGATGACCGCCACCGATTCCATCTCGACAAGCAGGTCGTTCCTGCAGACGTCGCCCAGCACGCAGACCTTCGGAAACGCCGGAATCTGGAGCAGCCGCGCCGCCCGCTCCCACGCCTCCCAGGCGGCGCGGTTCTTGCAGAACAGGGTCGCCGAAGTGATGCTATGGAGCCCTCCGCCCTGGTCGGCGAGGATCGCCGCGATGCTCATCAGGGTATCGAGGCTCTGATGCTCCGCGTCGCCGACGTGCGTGCAGGCGCCCGCCGCGTTGATGCTCGCCGTGCCCGAGATGTGCACGGTCCGCCGCCCCTCGATCTCGAGGGCCATGCCGCGCGAGAATGCCGATCCGTAGTTGAAAGACGAATCCTGCCGCGGGCTGCGGGTGATCGGGATCGCCGATGCGCTCGCCGGCCCGTCGCTCTCGAGCGCCAGGACGTCCATCAGGCACTCCTCGTCATCGCAGTGCCCCATGATCCCCGTGCTCGCCGGAAACGCCGGGCCGCCCTCAAGGCCCAGGCCCGCGTTCCGGTAATACGAGGTGCGCACGCGGTTGAGCTCGCCGTACCACTCGAGCAGCCTCGCGACGTAGATCCACGTCCGCACGACGTTGGTATACTTCATCCCGTGCGCCGCGAGGCCCGCGCGGGCGTTGCTGAACATCTGGGCCGCCTGGGCAACGGGTCCCCTGGCCAGCGCCCCGTCCGGCTCGGCGCCGAGCACGCCCGGCAGGTGCAGGATCCGGAAACCGCGCCCCGTCCATAGCCGGCCGCGTCCGGTCACCCGATTCTCCACCGTCGAGACGCACTTCTCGCCGTCGCTCGGCGCGATTCCCCAGACCTGCAGGCCGGCAAAGTCGCAGCCCTGAAAGGGCGTGCCCTGGATCCACGTCACCGGCATCGTCCGCTCGAGGCCGTGCCGGCGGTAGATCGCGTCGCGGAGCTTGAGCACCTCCGGGCGCGCGCCGGTGAGGCCGTAGAGCTTCTCCTGGAGCGGCTGGATCCTCCGGTCCACGAGGGTCGCCGCGACCTGCTCGAACACGTACTCGGCCGCCGCCGACGAGCGCATGGCCCCGTCGACCGTCGCCGTGAGGTAAAACTCGGTGAAGGAGTTGTGCTCCGCCGCCCGCAGTTCCAGCCGGCAAACACCGGTCGTCTCAATCAGGTTGGTTTTCATCTCTTAAATCGCTTGCGCAGCGAAAGCCCGCGCCTTGCGAACAGCAGCCGGGATTGGCCGACAGTCGCCGTTGGCGAGTCCCCCTCGGGACCCCCTGGATCCGAGGCGCCCTCCGCGCCCAGACTTTGCCCGCCATGTCGAGACAGCCGTACGGACGGGCGCCCTGCGGATAGCTGCCGACCTGTCTGCTGGGGTTAGGTCTGGCATTTGCATAACAGCTTTCGGACCAAGAGGTGGTCTAGTAGGCGCAGCCTGCCCGCAAGTGAGAAAACAGATTTTGGGACGAATCGCGGATATTCAGTGGTGAACCGCGATCCCTTCCCGGCGAATTCGGTCCAAATCCCGACCGGGGTCTCCCCTCGCGTCCGCCTGCGGCCATGCCGAGCAAGCGGACATCAATGCCGCCCGCAATCACCTGCGGGCCGGACTCCAGATCACTCAGCGCGGCGGGACCGCCGTGCCTGCTCGCGGAGGCCCGCCCAAGCGCGGCCGTCGAGGGGAGTACCTCCCCGGACGGCGCACGGGATCCCCCGTGCTGCCGGACCCGGGAATCCCGGCCAACTTCGCGCAAGCGATTTAGACCGGGAGGATATCAAGGAGACCCTCGTTGTCGGACAGATGCGCCGCTTCGAGTTCGCCGGCCGGAAGCTCGATCTCCTTCAGCTCGTAGGGCGGAATGCCGGCGGGCTCGATGTAGGCGGCGATCGGGCCGGCGGAGCCGGAGGCGTTCCGCACTCATGATCCGCCGCAGACCGCGCAGCGCACCGGGGGCACGTCGCGCTGTGTCCGGTTCACCGTCTCCAGCCGTTCGCGCCGGGCAGCGAGGCAATGGGGACAGGCGGAAAACGGCTCAAGGGCCCAGGTATCCGCGAAGACTCGGCCGCGGCCCAGCGCGAGCGCGCCCCGCTGGGCCGCCTCGAGCATCGCGAGAGTCGGCGGAATGAACTCGCCCGACTCGCGGAGCCGCTCCATCGCGCCGTTGCCGGTGCGGGTTGGTATCAGAGCCACCGCGCCCGCGCCGCACGCAAACGCGAATCCGGCCGACTTCACCGCCCATTCCAGCCCCGAGCGCTCGTCAAGGAAGGGCGGATTCACCAGGATGAACGCGCGAAGCGCGATCCGCTCGGCCGCAAGGAATTCGGCGGCCCGCGCGAACTGGGCCAGGTCGAACTTCTTGTTCAGCTTCTCCAGCACCTGCGGGTGCGCCGTTTCGAGTCCCAGGGCGACCTCGAGCGAACCGGCCAGCAGGTCGCGCAGCATTCGGGCACGATCTCCGACGAGGAGCGGATGCGACTCCACCACGACCTGGAGCGCGAAGGCGACCTGCCGGGCGACCGGCGCGTAGTCGGCAAGCGGGATCGCCGCGGGATCGAAAAAGCTGCCGCTGTTGTAGAGCTTCACCTGCGCCGGGAGGGTCCCCGCGTCCGACCACGTCCGGACCGCGAACTCCACCTGCCGTGGAATCGCCCCCTGCGGGACGGAATCGCGGGTGGTGTCCTTCCACAGGTCGCACATCAGGCAGCGCCAGGGGCACTCGCGGTTGGTCAGCAGCACGACGCCGGAATCAACGACTGCGCCGGACTCCAGGCGCTCCCGTTCGAGGAAGACGCCGTGGGGCGCGTCCGGATCGGGTGCAGCGGCCCGCGGCGGACGCTGCGCCAGAATCCACGCGGTGCGGCCCCGCGCCGGGTACGCCGAGACCATGCCCCTCACTGATAGATCGCGAGATACTGCCGGCGGTAGTCGGACTCCAGCGCGCCCAGCCGGCGGCGGAGGTGCGCGGCGGGAATCGCCCCGTGCTGGAACCGGCGCTTCGCGAAGACGGGCATGTCGACGCCGAAATGGGCCCTGATGCCGCGCCGGGCGATTTCGCCCTTGAGCGAGTAGAGCCGGTCGACCGACATGCTGCTGAGCGCCTCGAACGGGATGCCCTCGGCGACGGAAATGACGGCCGGCCGCGTGAAGGGGCTGAAGCCCTCGAACCCGCAGTGCCGGGCGGGTGCGTAGGTGCGCGCGTAACTGCGGCTGAGCCCGCCGCTGTAGGTGAGCGAGTGCTTGATCCGGCCGACCCCCCAGCCCTCCTGGTAGAGCATGAGGTTGCTGACGACGCTGCGGATCGTCAGCTCGGGATTCTCCTCGATCGGATAGTCCTTCAGGTTCTCGTCGCCGCCGTCGCCGTCGACCAGGAACCTCCACTGCGGATAGCGGGCGCGGATGCCGCGGCAAAGGGCGAGCCCCATCGATGCGCACTCGACGTCGAGGGGCTTGTAATCCTCGAGGATGCGCAGCGTCTCGGCCGCGTCGAGCGACGCCGGATCGGCCTCGATCGTCTCGAGAAAGAGGCCGAGCCCGAGGCGGTCGAGGAATTCGCGCGCCTGGCGCAGGTCGGGACCGTCGCCGAAGTTCAGGGTGAACGCCTTGAGCCGCGCCGGATTCAGGCCGAGCCTGCGCATGACGTGGTAGACCGCGAGGAAGACGGAGCCGCTGTCGACCCCGCCGGAGAAGCACACGCCGACCGGCTCGCTCTCCGGCAAGCCGCCGAGCCACTTCGCTGTCTCGTCCGCCAGGGCGCCGATGTAGCTCCGGCCGATCACGTCGAGGTCGGCCGGGAGGGCGTTGCGCGTGGGCGTGAAGAACCGCGTGTAGGTGGGATCGGGGTCGGGGCAGCCGACGAGCTGGAGCTCGACAACGTGGTGCGCCGGCACCATCCGCGTGTAGCTGGGGTGAAACTGCCGTTCGAGCCCTTCGCCGCGCAGATGATGGTGGATCGCGTCGATCCGGTCGGAGACGACGAGCGCCGGGCCCTCGCGGCGCTTGGCGAGGAAATAGCGCATCGGCCGGTCGAGCGATCGCGCCATCCGCACGCGCTTGCCCTCCCTCGCGACGAGCGCGAAGGAGCCGTCGATCTCGCGGACCGCGTCCGCGGAGCCGCGCAGGATTCGCCCGCGGGCCTCCTCGATTGACATGTTGCGCAGGCAATGGGTCGCCGGATCGATCAGATCGACGAGTCGTTCGATGTATTCGTCCATGGAGGGAGGGGAAGATCGGGGATGACCTCCGGTGCCGCCCGAGTGGTTCGCGATCCGGAATGCGGCCGGATGCCTGACCGAGTGCGCAACCGTACTGCGCGCCGCGCGCAGGACAAGGCGAAACGATCCGGGAGCCGCGGTCGCGAGAACCGACCCGGCGGCTGGCCCCGCGTTTGTGGCGACTCGCCCCTTTTTTGTTACGTGTCCCGCGATCGGCGGCATTGTCAGCCGTGATCCGCCTCCCGGCGCCGCATCCTCATCTTTCCCGCGGGCCCGGCCCCGGTGCAGGAATTCGTCCGGCGAATGGCAGTTGTTGAACAGCGATCATTTTACTAGAAAGTGGAGCATGCCCAAGCGCCTGATCTGGGTAAGCGGTGCGTTTCTCGCGGTCGCGATCGCCACCGGCGCCTGTTGGCTTCGCCGGCCGGCGCCGTCGTCCGCCGGGTTCGTGCGGCTGATGAATCGCGGCAACGGCCTTCTGGAGAAGGGCGATGCGGCCGTCGCGATCAGCGTCTACAGCCAGGCGCTCCGGCTTTCGCCGGGGAGCGCGGACGTCCGCCTCAACCTGGCCAATGCCTACCTGCTGGCTGACCGGCCGGACGACGCCGCGCTGATTTGCCGGCAGGCGCTCGAGCTCGATCCCAACAGCGCGGCGGCGTATTACCTGCTGGGCTGCGCGCTTCTCCGAAGGAACCAGGCCGAGCCGGCCGCCGAGGCGCTGCAGCAGTCGTGGAAGATCGACCCAGGGGTGCCGGCGCTCGATTTCCAGATGGGCATGGCGCAGGAGGAGCTCGGGCAGATCCCGGACGCGATCCGCGATTTTGAGAGCGTGATCCGTGCCGTGCCCGGCCATCCGTCGGCGCATTTCCAGTTGAGCCAGCTGTATCGGCGGGCCGGCCGAGGCGGCGACGCGGCGCGGGAGCTGGACGAGCACCAGGCAATCGTGGCGCGCTCCTCCAGCCCGGTCATCACCGTTGCCGCGCTGGAACGCTGCAAGTACACCCTGCCGCTGTCGCCGTTTGTCCTGAGCCAACCGGATCCGCGCGGGGTCCCGGTGCGCTTCGTGGAGGAGACCGCCGCGGCGTTTGGCGCGCTGGCGACCGAGTGCCGCGGTCCGCTGGCCGTCATCGATTATGATCACGACGGGCGCCCGAGCATCTTCGCGCGGGAAGAAAGCGGCGGATTCCTCCTGCTCGACGACCGCGGCGGGCATTTCTCGGCGCTCGGCAGGCCACTGCGCGGGCCCGCCGGGGCCGGGTACCGCGTCGCCCTGACCGGGGACCTGGACAACGGCGGCTTTGACGACGTGGTCGTGCTGGGCGAGCAGGACTCGCGCGTGTTCAAGTTCTACGAGCACGGACGGTTCCGCGACGCGACCCGCGCGGCGGGGCTCGAGGGCCTGAGGGCGAGTTCGGGAATGCTGGCCGACCTCGATTTCACCGGGAACCTGGACCTGGTGGTGGTGCGGCCGGGCGGGGCCGGCCTCGGCCTGTACCGCAATCTCGGTAACTTCTATTTCGACGGCAACTGGAGCGACGCCGGGCTGCCACAGGCGTATCCCGGCGCCACCCAGGTGATGACGGAAGACTGGAGCAGCGAGGGCCTGCCGGGGGTGTTCATCGCGCGCGCGGACTCCCCTCCCGTGTTTTATGAGAAGAAGCGCGCCGCGGCGTTCGCGGCGAGCGACCTGACGCAGGGCTGGCCCGCCGGGGCGGTGATGGCCACGGGCGACCTCGACAACGACCTCCGCCCGGAGGCGGTGGTCGCGACGGCCACCGCGCTCGAGGTAATCGTTCGCGGCCAGAACCGCAGGCTCAGCCTGCCGCTGAACGGTTTCAAGGTCTCGGGCCTGCTGCTTGCGGATTACGACAATGACGGCTGGCTCGACCTCTTCGCCTACGGCGGCGGCGGCGTGCGGGTCTGGCGCAACGCCGGCAGCGCCGGATTCACGGACGTGACGAGGGAACTCGGGCTGGACCGGGTCGGGCCGGTCGACGGGATGGTCGCGGCCGATTTCGCCGGCGACGGTGGCATCGACCTGGTGACGAGCTCGGACGCCGGGCTGCGCTTCTGGCGGAACGACGGCGCCAACCGGAACCTGCAGCTGAAGCTGCGCCTCGTCGGCAACCGCTCCAACGCCACCTCGCTGGGGGTCCGCGTCGAGGTGCTGGCGGGCAACTGGCGCACCAGCCGAACGGTCCGGCGGATTCCGCTGGAAATCGGGGTCGGGCAGCACAAACAGCTCGACGCGCTCAAGGTGCACTGGTTCGACCTCTCGACGGCGAAGGTTGACGTGCCGGTAGGGCGGGACGTG
>DATNHT010000130.1:0-5042 GCA_035604815.1 Opitutaceae bacterium | reverse complement strand
GGAGCCGGCGATGAGCAGCGTCCGCGTACTGGTGGGCACGCGAAAGGGCGCGTTCATCCTCACCTCCGACGGCAAGCGCAAGAAATGGACCGTCGACGGACCCCGCTTCGGGGGCTGGGAGATCTACCACATGAAGGGTTCGCCCGTGAACCCGGACCGGCTCTATGCGTCGCAGTGCAGCGGCTGGTTCGGCCAGCTAGTCCAGCGGTCGGACGACGGCGGCAAGACGTGGGAGCCCGTGGGCAACGCCTTCACGTACGACGGGGTTCCCGGAACCCACCAGTGGTACGACGGCAAGCCACACCCCTGGGAGTTCAAACGGGTTTGGCACCTTGAACCCTCGCTGACCGACCCCGAAGGCGTCTATGCGGGTGTCGAGGACGCAGCCCTGTTCCGATCGGGCGACGGCGGCAAGACGTGGTCAGAACTCGCCGGCCTGCGCGGCCACGGCTCGGGGCCCCACTGGCAGCCCGGCGCGGGCGGGATGTGCCTGCACACGATCCTCCTGGATCCGACCAACCCGGGGCGAATGTTCATCGCGATCTCGGCCGCGGGCGCGTTTAGGACCGACGACGGCGCCAAGACGTGGCGGCCCATCAACCGCGGGCTCAGGTCGGAATACATTCCCGACCCGAATGCCGAGGTCGGCCACTGCGTGCACCGGATCGCCATGCATCCCTCGCGGCCGAACGTCCTCTTCATGCAGAAGCACTGGGACGTCATGCGCAGTGACGACGGGGGCGATTCGTGGCGCGAGGTCAGCGGGAACCTGCCGAGCGACTTCGGATTCCCGATCGAGGTCCACGCGCACGAGCCGGAGACCATCTATGTCGTCCCGATCAAGAGCGACTCGGAGCACTATCCGCCGGAGGGGAAGCTGCGCGTCTACCGCAGCCGGACGGGCGGAAACGAGTGGGCGGCGCTGACGAAGGGCCTGCCGCAGCGGGACTGTTTCGTCAACGTGCTTCGGGACGCCATGGCCGTCGATTCCCTCGACTCGTGCGGCGTGTATTTTGGCACGACCGGCGGACAGGTGTACGCTTCGGCCGACGGCGGGGACGCCTGGACGCCGATCGTCCGCGACCTTCCGGCCGTGCTGTCGGTCGAGGTGCAGACGCTCCCATGATCCAGGTCGTCCTCCCGGCGCACCTGCGAAGCCTGGTCGGCGTGAACGGTGCGGTGGCCCTCGAGATCAAGGGCCAGGTCACCCAGCGCGCCGTCCTCGACGCGATCGAGGCGTCCTATCCGATGCTGTGCGGGACGATCCGCGACCGCGCCACGCGGGAGCGCCGTGCGTTCGTGCGTTTCTTCGCCTGCGGACAGGATGTTTCCCACGAGCTCCAGGACAGCCCGCTGCCGGAGGCCGTGGCGGCGGGCAGGGAGCCGTTCCTGATCGTTGGCGCCATCGCCGGCGGGTGACGGGCGCAGGGCGAGTCGAGGGCGTGATCCGGGCCCGCAGGAGTCAGGGCCCGCCGTCGCTCAGGCGGAAGAGCACCTGGGCCCGCCAGGGGGCGGCCGCGGTCGACGCCGTGAACGGCATTTCGCAAAGGGGTTCCAGAATGAGGCCATTTCCCGCGAGCCGGTAGCGGCCGTCCCCGAGCGCCTCGAGATCGTCCATCCTCACGCTTGGCAGCGTCTTTGCGTCGGGCGTTCCAAGGAGCAGGAATCCGTAGCGCAGGGTGACCACGTCCTTGCGGGTCGAGGCGTTGTGGGGGATCTCCGCGCGCAGCGGCAGGCCCATCCGCACCTCGATTTCGAACTCGGACGCGGATGGCGCCTCCGGGAGACGCACCAGGACAAAGCCGTCCTTCCACTTGCCGGCGACGGGGCTGCCGTCGCGGCGAATCGCGACTCCCGCCCGGGGGCATTCGGCCGGCACGAAGAAGCCCACGTCCCTGAGAACGGGAGCCGGCCCGGCCGGATCACGCCTGCCCCGAAGCTGCACCTCGCCGCGCGTCGGCCAGCCGGTGCTTTCGGCGAGCTCCCACCCGCCGGCCCTGAAGGCCCCGTCCGAATAGAAGGGCAGAAGAAGCGCGCGGTCCCGCGCACGCCAGTCCGCGCGCGCGGCCGCGGCGCCGGCGAGGCCGCAGGCCCCGCGCATGTTGCAGCACCAGGTTACGTCCCAGATCCTGTTCGTTATTCCGAGGCCCCCGTCGCCGCCGGCGTCGCCTTCGGCCCCGGCCAGGCTGTCGCACCCGAATCCGCCATGCGGCTTCTGGCCGTAACCCAGCCCGTTGTAGAAGATTCGCTGCGCGTCGCCGAGGTATGCGGCCTCGCCCGTGACCCGCCAAAGTTCCAGGGTGAGCAGGAACGAGTCGACCACGCCGCACGGCTCCGTCCACGTGGCCGGGCGGCCGAACCAGTTCCAGTTCGCCTCGTTCTCCGTCATGGCGCGGGTGCGGTAGAGGCGGTAGAAGGCCTCGATCCTCGGCAGCCAGCCGTGCCTCATGCCGGTCTGCTCCTCGTAGAGGAGCAGGTTTCGCGCGGCGCAAAGCGAGGCGTGTGTCTGCGCGTGCAGGGACTCGACGTCGGCGGCCAGGAAGGACTCGCCCGCCTCGTCGATCAGGCCGGCCAGCTCCGGCGAGGGCAGGACCCGGTACGCCGCCACCAGCCCCTCCAGGAAGATGTAGGCGCAGCCGACGTCGGTGGAAACCTTCCATCCGCCGAGGGTCCGCCCGGTCAGGGTGCCGAGCGCACCGGCGCCCGGGTTCCGGGCGCCGGCTGTCCGCGGATACCGCCGGTAGCTGCCCCGCAGCGGCAGGGCCAGCTCGCGGATCATGGTCGCGACCCACTGCACGGGGCGCCGGTCGCCGCTTAGGGCAGCATAGCGGCAGAGCCCGGAAATGAGCCAGCCGTGCCCGGACAGCTGCTGCTCGTCAATGGCGTCAAGGTTCAGGGGCGGGCCGAGGTAGCCCCTGGCGTTGAAGGAGCCCGGCAGGGCGTCCACCAATTGCTTCAACTCCGGGGGGACCCGACCGGCCGCCCCGGCCAGTTCGGTCCACGCCAGGATGAGCCGGCCGGGAAAGTCGCCGGGCCAGTCGGGACTTGCCCGGATCGCGCGCAGGGGGCTGGCGGCGTAGTCCGGGCGGCTCAGGCGCCCGGAGCTTAGCTGCAGCCGACGATCGAGGTCGCCTGCGTCCTGTGCCTGGCTCCTGCCCAGCGGAATGAGGCCCGACAGGGACAGGCCTGCGAGGACGAAGAGGCAGCCTGAAACACGGGACGGGGCAGGGGGCATGGGCCTGGTTTGGGATCGCGCGCACATGATCGGATCGCCGAGGATTCTGCGCCGATAATTCTCGCCCGGGAATCAGAATAAGTTGAAATGGACGCCGCAGCCCTTCCGGCGCCCGGCGCTGCCCAGCAGACCGGAGCCGGGGGAAGGGCCAAGCTATACCTTACCTGGCATCCCCCTCGAACCGATCCAAGGGGTGGCCCGACACAGTGAACCCCATCGCCCCCACGGCGCCTCGCGACATGCCCCACGCCCACCCGCTCTGCCTCGAACACCTCAATCCGGGGGAGCTCGAGTTCCTAAAGTCCACCGCCGAGTTCTGCGCCGCCGAGATCGCGCCGCACGCAGCCGAATGGGAGGAGCGGGAGGAACTGCCGAGGGAGCTGTTCACGAAAGCGGGGCGCGCGGGACTGATGGGCATCATGGCGCCCGCGGGCGCCGGCGGACGCGGCCACGGGAAGCTGTGCTACGCCCTTGCGATCGCCGAGGTGGCGCGGCACTGCGGGGCCTTTGCAATGAACCTCGCCGCGCACAACGCGCTGTGCGTCGGCCACCCGCTGGGCTTCGCGAGCGACAGGTTGAAGGGGGAGATCTTCCCGCGCGCCGTCAACGGCGACTGGATGGTCGCCTGGGCGCTCACCGAGCCGAACGCGGGCAGCGACACCGGCGGCGTGGCGACAACGGCCACGCAGCTTCCGGACGGCGCGTGGGAACTCAGCGGCCACAAGCTCTACATCACGATGGGACTGCACTCGGAAAGGATGATCGTGATGGCGGTTACGGGCGTGACGGAGAAGGGGAAGAAGGAATTCTCGGCGTTCTGGGTCGAGACGAGAAGCTGCACGCCCATCCGCAAGGTGAAGACCGCCGGCGTGCGCGCGAGCAACACGAGCGAGCTCAAGCTCGAGCGCGTGCGCGGCGAGATGATCGGCGCGCGCGGCAGCGGGCAGAGCGCCGCCCTGGCGTGCCTCGATGTCGGGCGCATCGGAATCGCGGCGATGTCGATCGGGCTCGCGCGCGCGGCGGTCGAGGTCGCGGCGCAGCGCATGCTGACCCGCGTCCAGTTCGGCAAGCGCCTCGCCGAGTTTCAGGCGCTCCAGTTCAAGCTCGCGGACTGCGAGGTGGAGCTGCGCGCGGCGGAGGCGCTGCTGCTGCAGGCGTGCCTTCTTGCTGACCGCGGGCAGAGGCACACGATCGAGTCGTCCGTCGCGAAGCTCTACGCCAGCGAGGCGGCGTCGCGCGCGTGCGACCGCGCCCTGCAGATCTGCGGCGGCTGGGGCTACACGCGCGACACGCACGTGGAGCGCTGCTGGCGCGACGCGCGCCTGTGCGAGATCGGGGAGGGGTCGTCCGAGGTGCAGCGGATCGTGATCAGCCGCGCGCTGCTCAAGGCCTGGGAGGAGGCCCTTGCGGGCGGCGGGCCCAGGCCATGAAGGCGCCCCCCTCCAGGAGCCCGCCCGATGAGGGCCGTGCCGACGACGGCCGCTCCGTCATCGACATGTCGAGGATGAGCGAGGGCCAACGCGCGGCGCTGCAGGCCACCGAGGCGGCGCGCGAATCGCACGACGAGCTGAGCTTCGTCGCCCATCTGTTCATGGGCCGCTTCCGGCCGGAAAAGCTCTACCCGCTCACGGCCCTTGACGCCGAGGAGCAGGCGGCCGCGGAGAAATTCCTGGGCGAACTCGGGGCGTTCCTGCGCGCGGAGGTCGACGCCGACCTGATCGACCGCACCGGCGAGATTCCGGACGCGGTGATGGCAGGGCTCGCGCGGCTGGGCGCCTACGGCATCAAGGTGCCGCGCGCCTACGGG
>DATNHT010000129.1:0-10887 GCA_035604815.1 Opitutaceae bacterium | reverse complement strand
TTCTCGCGCAAGGTGTTGGTGCGTCACTTCCCGAGCGACGCCTTGACCGCATCGTGCCTGCGGATCAGCGTCGGCACCGAGGACGAGATGCTCGTCCTCGACGACACCCTTGACGCATGGCTAAAGGCACCTCCAAACGCGTAGCGACCGTCTCCCGCAAGACGGCCGAGACGGACATATCCATCGCGCTCGCGGTCGACGGCACCGGCGTGTCCAACGTCGGCACCGGGGTCGGGTTCTTCGACCACATGCTGACGCTGTTCGCCAAGCACGGGCTCTTCGACCTGACGGTGAAGGCCAAGGGCGACGTGGAAGTCGACTACCACCACACCGTGGAGGACGTCGGGCTCGTCCTCGGACAGGCCTTCAAGAAGGCGCTGGGCGACAAGGTCGGCATCAAGCGGTACGGGTTCTTCATCCTGCCGATGGACGAGTCGCTTGCGCGCGTCGTCGTGGACGTCGGCGGCCGGCCGCACCTTGCGTACCGCGTCGACCCTCCGTCGATGTTTGTGAGGGACTTCAACCTGGTCCTCGTGAAGGAGTTTTGCCGGGCGTTCAGCAACGCCCTTGGCGCCAACGTGCACGTGGACCTGATTTGCGGGGACGAGCCGCATCACATCGCGGAGGCGATTTTCAAGGGGCTTGGCAAGGCGCTGGATGCCGCCACACAGATCGAGCCGCGCGCGGCGAAACTCCTCCCGAGCACCAAGGGCAGCCTTTGAGCCGGCAGCGATGAGCGCGCTTATCGCCGTCATCGACACCGGCATCTGCAACCTGCGCAGCGTCACGAAGGCGCTCGAGGCCGTCGGCGCGTCGCCTGTCGTCGTGCGCACGCCGGCCGAGGCTGGCGAAAGCCGCGCGGGGGGCCTGGTGCTTCCTGGTGTGGGGGCCCTGCGCGACTGCGTCTTCGCGCTCAGGTCGTCGGGCCTTGACGCCACGGTCCGGGAGTGGATCGCCCGGGACCGCCCCTTCCTCGGCGTGTGCCTGGGGATGCAGGCGCTCTTTGATTCCTCCGAGGAGGGCGGTGTGACCGGTCTCGGGATCTTTCCCGGGCGCGTGGTCCGCTTCCGGCTGGCCCCGCCCCTCAAGGTGCCGCACATGGGATGGAACACCGTGCGGTTCGTCCGGCCGGGAACGGCGCTCCAGGAGAGCCTGGCTGACGATGGCGAGTCCTTCTACTTCGTCCACAGCTACCACTGCGTGCCCGAGGACCGCAGCCTGGTCCTGGCCGAATGCGACTATGGCCTCCCGTTCGTCGCTGCGATCACCTGCGGGCGGCTGTTCGCGACCCAGTTCCACCCGGAGAAGAGCCAGGCAAAGGGGTTGCAAATCTATCGCAATTTTGCGGCGTCAACGGAAGCAGCCGTAATCGGCCGATAAGGCATTCGAATTCATCGCCGGGTGCAGAACTTTTCTTTGCAAGCGGCTCAATTCTAGCTTGGCTGATTCTGGAATGGCCCACAGCGCGTCAATCAAGCTGGACGACAAGGAATTCCCCCTGCCCGTGATGGTGGGCTCGGAGGGGGAAAAGGCGGTCGACACCCGCAAGTTGCGGGCGGACACGGGCTTCATCTGCTACGATCAGGGCTACGGCAACACCGGTTCGTGCCTGAGCGCGATCACGTACCTGGACGGCGACAACGGCGTCCTGCGGCACCGCGGCATTCCGATCGAGCAGCTCGCCGAGAACAGCGACTTCGTCGAGACCGCGTACCTTGTGATATATGGCGAGCTGCCGAACGCCGCGAAACGCAAGGAATTCGGGATGCGGCTCAGGCAGAATGCGGCGATCGAGATGCAGATGCAGCGCATCTTCGAGGGCTTCCCGAAGGACGCGCCGCCGATGGCTATGCTCTCGTCGATCGTCGCCTCGCTCGCCGCCCACTACCCGCACCTGGCGACGAACAGCTTCGAGAAGGACCTCGCGAACTTTGACCTCGCCGCCGCCATGGCGATCTCGAAGGTGCGGACGATCGGCGCGATGATCTACCGCTACCAGAAGGGACTGCCCTACGTCTTCCCGAAGCAGGACCTTCCGTTCTGCGACAACTTCCTGCACATGATGTTCTCGGAGCCGTACCAGGATTACGTCGCGGTGCCCGAGGTCGCCCGCGCGCTGAACCTGCTGCTTCTCCTGCACGAGGACCACGAGCAGAACTGCTCCACCTCGACCGTCAGGACGGTGGGGTCCAGCGCCTCCAACCTCTTCACGTCGCTCTCCGCGGGAATCTGCGCCCTCTCCGGGCCGCTCCACGGCGGCGCGAATGTCTCGGTGATGCAGATGCTCCACGCGATCCACGCCGAGGGTGACGACGGCACCCGCTTCATTGCCGCCGCGAAGCTGGGGTCGAAGGAGAGCCGGCTCATGGGGTTCGGCCACCCCGTGTACCGGAACTTCGACCCGCGGGCGAAGATCATCGGGAAGGCGTGCGAGGAGGTCCTGAAGAAGCTCGGGATCAACGACCCGCTGCTCGATATCGCGAAGAAGCTCGAGGAGGCGGCGCTCAAGGACGACTATTTCCTCTCCCGGAAGCTCTACCCGAACGTCGATTTCTACAGCGGGATCATCATGCGGGCGCTCGGGATACCGACCAGCATGTTCACGGTCATCTTCGCGATCGGGCGGACGCCGGGCTGGATCGCCAACTGGTACGAGGTGGCGGCGACCCCCAAGGGCCGGATCTACCGGCCGAGGCAGGTTTACATCGGCCCGGTGAAGAGGGACTATGTCCCGATGGCGCAGCGCGTCTGAGCGCCGGGGGGGCGCCAGGGTTTGACGGAGCCCGGTCCCCGGACAAGCTTCTCCTCCGCGTCCGGCCCCCGGCCATGCCAACCCAGTTCAAGGTGCGCGCGGCGAACCTGGGGGATGCGCGGTCCATTGCGACCCTGTCCGGGGAGCTCGGCTATCCCGCGGAGCCGGCGACGGTTCGCGAGCGGCTTCGCAGGATCCTCGCCCGGGACGACCAGCGCGTGATCGTCGCCGAGCTGCCGGACGGGCGGGCCTGCGCCTGGCTCCAGGCGCATTTCAGCGAGGCCCTGGAGTCCGGTCCGCGCGTTGAGATAGTCGGCCTTGTCGTTTCGGACGGTATGCGCCGACGGGGGGTGGGACGGAGCCTGGTCGCGCAGGCCGAGAGCTGGGCCGCCGAGATCTCGGCCGATACGGTTGTCGCGCGCAGCAACGCGAAGCGCGTCGAGAGCCACGCATTCTATCCCGCGCTCGGGTTCCTGCCGTCCAAGACACAGGTGGTCTACAGGAAACGGGCCGGCATTTAGGCTCTTTTGAATGTTGGCCGGGGGGCGGAACTTTGCTTGGATGGGGGCGTGATTCTCCTCGGGGTAAACATCGACCACGGCGCGACGCTGCGCCAGGCCCGCTACAGGGACGCCGGGCAGGCCGCGGGCGCGGCCGTGGAGCCGGATCCTGTCGCGCTTGCCGAGAGGGCGGAGCGGGCAGGGGCCGACGGGATCACCGCCCACTTGAGGGAGGATCGCAGGCATATCCAGGAGAGGGATGTCTGGCGCCTGCGCGAGTCACTATCCACGCGGCTCAATCTCGAGATCGCGTGCACCCGGGCCATGATCGACTTCGCGCTCAAGCTTGAGCCCCGGTCCGTGTGCGTCGTTCCGGAAAACCGCAAGGAGGTCACGACGGAGGGCGGGCTGGATGTCGCCGGGGAGAGGGAGCGGGTGAGCGCGTGCGTCAAGGCGATGGCGGAGGCGGGGATCGAGGCCAGCCTGTTCATCGACCCGGACGAGGACCAGATCGAGCTTTCGGCGAAACTGGGCGCGCCGGCGGTGGAGCTGCACACGGGCGCGTTCGCCAACGCCTTCGGCACCCCCAGCCAGGCCCGGGAGTTCCAGCGCCTGAGGCTCGGCGCGGCGCGCGCCCACGACCTCGGGCTGAAGGTGAACGCCGGCCACGGGATCAACTACGTGAACATCGCCGAGGTGAGGACCCTCCCGCACCTGCACGAGTTGAACATCGGCCACAGCATCCTTAGCCGCGCGCTTTTCACCGGGATCGAGGAGGCCGTCCGCGAGATGAGGGCGCGGATGAACCCGTGAATATCCGGCTGCCCCCCGGGGGCGTCCTGATCGGACTCGGCGCGGACGTGATCGAGGTCGCCCGGATCCGCAGGGCCCTGGAGCGCCAGGGCGAGCGTTTCCTGGCGCGGGTCTTCACCGACGAGGAGAGGGAGTACTGCTTCCGGATGGCGCACCCGCACAAGCACCTCGCGGCGCGGTTCGCGGCAAAGGAGGCCGTCTCGAAATGCTTCACGACGGGGATCGGGTCGAGCCTCGGCTGGCGCTCGGTCTCTGTGTACCATGGTCCCCGGGACGAGCCGCTCGTGCGGCTGGACCCCAGGGGGGACGCGCTGCTCAAGGACGTCGGCGCGACCCAGGTCATCCTCACGCTTTCCCATACGGAATCGGTCGCGATGGCCGTGGCGGCGCTCGTCCGCGGCTGAGCCCGGGGGGAAACCAAGATGGACGAGGACACGCCATCGGAACCGGCCCCGGGCAGGCCGTCGCAGATCCCGTCCTGGGTGACGCTCGGCTTCCTGCTTGGCGCGCTCTTTATCCTGGCCCTTCCGCGGCGCTCCGCCGTGGAGTCCCGCGCCCAGCCGGCCGGGGACGCCGCCGCGGTGAGGCCGGCGAGGCCGGCCGCGGCCCCGCGCCTCGCCACGATCGAGGCGGTGTTCGCCGCCTGGGACCGGTACGCGGTCTGGAGCAGCGACACCACGGAGGTGGCGCTTTGGAGCACGGAGACGATGAGCTATTCCGACTGCTACGAGGTGCTCAAGACCGCCGACGGGTACTATTTCCGCTCCATTTCAAGGCTGACCCGGCCGGTCCTCACCCACGGGGTGGTCGAGGAGTCGCCGCTCCAGTTCACCGAGACCGCGGCCCAGAGGCAGGCATGGCTTAGCGAGGTCGACAGGGAGAACCTGAAGGCGCTTTCCGAGGCCGCGCGGCAAACGCTTTCGACCCCGGAGCCGCAGAAGAGATAGGAGCCCGGGCCATGCCGAAGTCCGCCATACCCAGCCATCCGGTCCTTTCCATGGACGACGCCCGCGCGCTCGAGGCCCGGCTCCTGGGAGGAGACGAGCGCAAGGAGTGGAGGGCGATGGTGCGGGCCGGCCGCTCGGTCGCCCAGGCGGCGCTCCTGGACTGCGGGGAGGCCGGCGGATTCCCCGAGGCCGGACGCATCCTGGTCCTTGCCGGCAAGGGCAACAACGCGGGCGACGCGCTCATCGCGGCCCGCGAGATCCTGGACAGGGTTCCCAGGGCCGGCGCTGATGTGCTCTTCGCGTTCGGCCCGAGGAAGCTCGGGCCTCTCGCCGCCCGGGCGTGGCGGGGACTGTCCGAGGCGTGCCGCGGCCGGTTGCGCGAGGCCGGCGCCGACACGCTCGCCGGGACGTATGACCTGTGCCTCGACGGAATCTTCGGCCTGCAGTACCGGCCGCCGCTGCCGCCGGAGGCCGCGGCGGCGATCGAGGCGTCCAAGAGGTGCACGATAGGGCTGCGCGCGGCGGTCGATCTTCCGAGCGGCTGCGGCGAGCCGGGGGCGTTTGGCGCGGACTTCACCTATGCCACGGGCTCCGTGAAGGCGCCCATCATCGGATGCGCCCACGCGGGGCGGCCGCGGTACCTCGATCTCGGGTTTTTCCGGGACGCTCCGGGCGAAGGGGAGGGCGACCGGGTCATCCTGCCCTCGATCCTCGGGCCGCTCGCCCGGCTCCGGCCGGCGGCGTCCGACAAGCGCAGCCAGGGCCACCTCCTGATCGTGGGCGGCTCGTCGGACCTGCCGGGCGCGGTCCTGATGGCGACCCTCTCCGCCCTGCGAAGCGGCGTCGGGCTGGTCACGGCGTTTGTACCCAGGGGCCTGGCGCCCGCGTTCGCGTCCCGGGCTCCGGAGGCCATGTGGGTGGGCCTGCCCGAGACGCCCGGCGGCGGGCTGGCTCTGGGCGGCCTCGAGCGGATCATGGGCGCCGTCGAGCGCGCGAGCGCGCTCGCGATAGGCCCTGGTCTCGGCCGGGACCCGGAGACCCTTTCGCTCGCGATGGAAATCGCAAGGGCCTCGCCGCTGCCGGTCGCGATCGACGCCGACGCCCTCCAGGCCGATATCGTGCGCGCGGGGGCGGCGCCGAGGATCCTGACGCCCCATGCCGGCGAATTCGCGCGCATCGCCCGTGGCGCAAGCCTCCGGGAATTGTGCCGGGCGCTGCCGGGAGTCGTCATCGAGAAGGGGCCCGTCACGCGGATCTCCGGCGGGGGGGCGGTGTACCACAGCTTCTTTGGAGGGCCCGTCCTCTCCCGGGGCGGAAGCGGCGACCTCCTGTCGGGCCTTGTCGGCGGCCTGCTCGCGCAGACGCCGGAGGACCCGCTCAGCGCGGCGTGCCGGGGCGCGGTCTGGCACGGGATGGCCGCGGACCTGCTGGCGCGCAGCCACGGGCAGACTGCCGTGCAAATCCTGCAGTGGCTCGACTATCTGGGGCCCGCCCTGCGAGAGTCGGCCGCATGCCCGGCGAGCTGACAGAACGGCAGGCGTTCCTCGTGCTGAATGCGCTGCCGGGCATCGGCCCGATCGCGCTCAACCGCCTCCTGGACGGCTTTGACGGCGATCCGCGCGCCGCGCTCGCGGGAGCGGGGCGCGGGGGGCCGAAGGCGACCCATGCCATGGGGCCGGAGGTCGCCGCCGCGATCCGCGAATGGCGCGGGCGGTTCGACCCGGAGAAGGAGGAGGCGAGGATGGACAGGAGCGCCGTCGCCTTCCTGACCCGGGCGGATCCCGGGTATCCAAGGCTGCTCCGGGAGATTCACGACCCGCCGATCGGTCTGTACCGGAAGGGCTCCTACGCGTTTGAGCACCCCTGCATCGCGGTCGTGGGCAGCCGGAGGGCCACGCTGTACGGGCAGAGCGTGGCGAAGCGCCTGGGCGCGGAGCTCGCCGAGCGCGGGTTTTGCGTCGTGAGCGGCCTGGCGCGGGGGATCGACACGGCGGCGCACGAGGGGGCGCTGTCGGCCGGCGGCAGGACGGCGGCGGTCCTCGGCACCGGCATCGACATCATCTACCCTCCGGAGAACCTGGACCTCTACCGGCGGATCGCGGCCACGGGGGCGGTCCTGTCCGAGTTCCCGTTCGGGCGCCCGGCCGACCGCGATTCGTTCCCGATGAGGGACCGGATCATGTCCGGGATCTGCGAGGCCGTGGTCGTCGTGGAGAGCGACATCCGGGGCGGGGCGATGACGACGGCGAAGTTTGCCGGGGAGCAGGGTCGGACGCTCTTCGCGGTGCCGGGAAGGATCGATCAGGCGACGAGCGCGGGCTCCAATCAGCTGATCCGGGACGGGGCGACCCTTCTCACGGGGGTCGGGGACATCCTGCAGGAGATCCGATATTTCGGCGGACCTACTGCCGGGCCGTCGCCGGGCGCACCCGCGCCGGCGCAGGGGGACGACCCGGCCGGATCCGGAGCCGGCGGGGCGGCTTGACCGGGTGGCCGGCACGGCTCCTGATTGGGGTGCGCAAGAATGAGATCCCCCGCCTTCCTCGCATTCGCACTGGGCGCCCTCGCCATTCCGATCGCCGCCTCCGGGAATCCGTCCAAGCGGCCCATCACCCACGAGGATCTCTGGCTCATGAAGAGGGTGGGTTCCCCGGTGCCGAGCCCCGACGGCCGGTGGGTGGCCTACCCGGTCGTGGCGCCGGCCTACGACCCAAAGGAGCAGCTGACCGACCTGTGGGTCAGCCCTTCGGACGGAAGCGCCGCCCCCCGGCAGCTCACGCGCGGGAAGGGTGTCCCGACAGGCGCGGCATGGAGCCCGGACTCGAGGAAGCTGGCGTTCTCAGCCAAGCGGGAAGGGGACGAGGTCCCCGAGATCTATGTGCTCGACCTCCGGCAGGGCGGCGACGCCATGCGGGTGACCCGCCTGCAGGTGGGCGCGCGCTTCCCGGTGTGGAGCCCCGACGGTTCATCGATCCTGTTCATAGGCGAGGTCCCCCCCGAGAACGAATCGAAGACAAAGGCGAACATCCGCACGTACGACCGATTCCCGATCCGCTACTGGGACCATTGGCTCGACGACAAGCGCCCGCATTTCTTCGTGCAGGACCTGGCGGGTGAATCCAAGGCGCGCGACCTGCTTGCTGGCACGCGGTTCGCGGCCATGCCGGGCTACTCCCTGCGCGAGACCGAGGGCGGCGAGGACGTCGACGCCGCATGGGCGCCGGACGGCAAGTCGATCGTCTTTGCGGCGACGACCGAGCGCGACACCACGGCCTTCGCCGAGGCCGCGATCCAGCTCTTCTGCGTCCCGGCCTCGGGAGGCGAGCCGGTGGCCCTCACTGACGGCGCGGACAGTTACGCCTCCCCGGCCTTCCGTCCCGACGGGAGGGCGCTCGTCGCGCTGGTCGAGAAGGGAGGGGACGGAATAGTCTATCACCACGCCCGGGTCGCCTCGTTCCCGTGGCCCTTCAGGCGGTCCGAGCGGCGGGTGTTGACGGACGCGCTCGACCTGACGGTCCGCCGCTTCGCGGTCTCCTCGGACGGCGCCACCGTCTACTTCACCGCGGAGACGGCGGGCCATGAGCGGCTGTATTCCGTCCCCGCCGCGGGCGGCGGGGTGCGCGCGCACGGCGTGCCGGAATCGGGATGCATCTCCCGCCTCGCGATCGGCGGCCCGACGATGGTCGCCGCGTACGACAGTGCGACAAGCCCCGCCGAGGTCGTCCGCGTCGACCCCTCCAGGGCCACGCTCACGGCCCTCACCGGCTTCAACTCGGCCAAGCTCGCTGCGCTCGACCTGCAGCCCGTCGAAAGCTTCACGTTCAAGAGCGCAAAGGGCCGGACGATCCAGAGCTTTCTCGCGCGCCCCGCCGGGTTCACGCCGTCCGCCAGATACCCCCTGCTCGTCATCATGCACGGGGGGCCGGCGTCGATGGCTCGCGACGGATGGGCCACCCGCTGGAACTACCCCCTCCTCGCTGCCCCCGGCTACGTGCTCGTGATGACCAACTACTCCGGCTCGACCGGATTCAGCGAGGCGTTCGGCCAGGCGATCCAGCGCGATCCCCTGAAGACGCCCGGCGACGAGATCAACCAGGCGGCGGACGTGGCGATCGAGAGGTACCGCTTCATCGACGGTTCCCGGCAGGCCGCCGCCGGCGCGAGCTACGGCGGGCACCTCGCGAACTGGATGGAGGCGACGACGACGCGCTACCGGTGCATCGTTGCCCACGCGGGCCTCGTGAACCTCGAGTCCCAGTGGGCGACGAGCGACTTCGTCTACGGCCGCGAGGTCATGGACGGCGGACCGGTCTGGGAGCAGGGCCCGATATGGCGCGAGCAGAACCCGGTGCGCTACGCGGGCAACCATTTCAAGGGCACGGGCTGGGTGACGCCGATCCTGCTGAGCGTCGGCGAGAGGGACGCGCGCGTTCCGATGAACAACACGATCGAGAACTGGAGCTACCTGCAGCGGCTCCAGGTGCCGAGCCGCCTCCTCGTCTTCCCCGACGAGAACCACTGGATCTCGCGCGGGGAGGACAGCCGCGCCTGGTACGGCGAGGTCCGGGCGTGGCTCGCCCGGTGGCTCAGGTGAGCGCCCCGGGGCGGGCCCCAGCGGGTTCAGCCCGGCGGCCAGCCCATCTGGCGCTTCGCCAGCAGGTGGAGGTGGAGGTGGGGGACGCTCTCGCACGCGTCCGGCCCGTTGTTGATCACGATCCGGTACCCGTTTGCCAGGCCCAGCTTCCTGGCGACGTCGCGCGCGACGACGAGGAGGTGGCCGAGAACGGCCTCGTCCGAGTCCTCCGCCTCGTCCACGCGGGGGATCGCCTTCTTCGGGACGATCAGCAGATGCACGGGGGCCTGGGGCTGGATGTCGTGGATCACGATGCAGCGCTCGTCCTCGTGCTCTATCCTGGCGGGGATCTCGCGGTCGATGATTCTCTGGAACAGGGTCTTCTTCATTGGTGCGGAACCTGGCTCAAGGGGTGAAACGGGGGTAGTCCGTCGCGACGCAGGTCACAAGAACAAGAGCGTCATGTCGGACCCCGGCGAAGAGCGCGCCGCGGTCAGGTCGCGCAGGAAGGCCAGGAGGTCGCCGTACTCGCGCAGGCGGCGCGGCGTCTCGCGCCGTTCGGGCGGAAAGACGGCCGGCCGCAGATTCGTGATGAGGAGCGTCGACTCCCTGAAGGGGGCCAGCTGCTTCAGCCCCGCCATCACCTCCGCGCGTGCAAAAAGGGGCGTCCCGGACTGGAGCGTCCGCGAGGCGTCCCAGTGGAAGAACCCGTGGCGGGGGATCTGGGAGTACAGCCTGTCCAACAGGCGCGCCGCGGCCGCGTTGAACGCGGCTGCGTAGCCCGACTCGGCGAAGGGGCCCGCTGTCCCCTGGGCCTCGAGCTCGGCGAGATTGAACGCGATGGCCGATTTGATCTGGTGCGCCAGGTAAAGGTCCTGGCCGGTCACGTGGGCAAAAAGCGCGTTGATGAAATGCAGGCGACGCAGCTCGTCGCGGTCCATTGTCATTTCTTGTTCTTACCGAGCGCGCTGATCTCGCTCATGAACTCGGAGAGGTCGCGAAATTCCTTGTACACGCTGGCGTAGCGGACATAGGCGACCTGGTCGACGTTGCGAAGCCGCTGCATGACGCTCTCGCCGATCGCCTGCGACGGGATCTCGTTCTCGAAGCGCGCCTCGATCGCGTCGATGACGTCCTCGACCAGCATCGTTATCTGCTCGACGTCGACCGGGCGCTTGTGGCAGGCGGCGCGGACCGCGTGCGCCAGCTTCTCGCGGTCGAACTCCTCCCTGCGGCCGTCGCGCTTGATGACCACCATGCCGTCGAGGACGAGGGTCTCCGTCGTCGTGAACCTGTGGCCGC
>DATNHT010000128.1:0-12719 GCA_035604815.1 Opitutaceae bacterium | reverse complement strand
TTGCGCGAGCGGTTGAGCAAAAGGCTTTTCGCCACCATGTAGGCGTTGTTGTCGACCAGCGTCTTCTCGATAAGCTCGTAGAGCTCGTTGAGCGTCAGCCGGAGCGGGCTTTGCTTGCGGGCCATCTCGGTCAAATTGCCGCCGAGCTCGCGGCAGATCTGCGCGACCCATGCCCGGTTCTTGTCCGTGAATATCTCCTTCTCGCCCTGTGAAATGCAGACGTTCGTGAGCGCCTTTCCGAGGGTGTCGGCGACCTCGGTCATGTCGAAACGTTCCTCCCCATGGGGGCACAGGAGCACGATCGGAGGCAGCGAAACCTCCCCGGACACAAGGACATCGCGCCAAGCGTAAACGGGTTTTTGCTCGAGCGGCGCGTGAACCGTGCGCTTGAGGGCCAAATCGTGGGCCAAGGGGATGTTATTCATGATCTAAGATCCAATATATAAGAGAGTTGCAACTGCAGGAATTTGGGCGGAGAAATGATGAATCCCACGCGCCTGAGGCGCCGGACAAAGGGTCCTCTAAAGCATTAACGGGGACGGTCGGTGCTAGAATGCCCGGTACAAACGGCTCCTTAGGTCAGAGCTCGTCGTCCGAGGCGACAGACAATGAGGATGCTTTTTGGTATTCGGTGACCCTGCCCTCGAAGAAGTTCTGTTCTTTCGCGATATCCATCATTTCGGCGAGCCAGGGGAGCGGATTCTTGATGCCGCCCGAGAGCGGCGCCAGACCGCAGCCTTCAAGGCGGCGATCGGCGATATAGTCGATATAGGTCTGGAAATCCTCGAGGCGCAGCCCCACCGCGTTGACGGGCAGGCAGTCGCGAATGAAGTCCTTCTCAAGGGAGATCGCCTCGCGCATCAAGCCGCGAAGCTCCTCCTTGTATTCCGGGGTCCAGATCTCGCGGTTCTCCTCCACCAAGTCCATGAACAGGTTGCGAAAGACCTCGATGTGGTTCGACTCGTCCCGGAGCGTGTACCGGAACATCTGGCCGATCCCAGGGAACTTGTTCTGCCGGTAAAGGGAGAGGACCATGCCGAAAAGCCCGTAGAACTGGGTCCCTTCCATGCACTGGCCGAAGACAAATATGTTCGAGGCGAGCAGCTTCTTGTTTTCCACCCGGGTAAGGTCCAGGTCCCTGCGCAGTTCGCGTGAAATTCCGGTTACAAATTCGTTTTTCCGGACGATGGTGGGCACGTCCTCGAACATGGCCTCGCATTCGTGCGGATTGATCCCGAGCGAGGCGATCATGTAGAGGAGCGAGTCGGCGTGGATGTTCTCCTCGTGGGCATGGCGCCCCAGCACGAGCTTGAGCTCCGGCGCCGTGACGAGTTCCCGGACGACGTGCTGGATGTTGTCCCCGACGATGCCCTCCGCGGCCGAGAAATACCCGATGCCCATCCGGATGATCCAGCGCTCGACGTCCGAGACGGCCTTCGCGTCCCGCCACTGCTCGATGTCCTTGCCCATCGGGATGTCCTCCGGCTCCCAATGGTTGGCCTTCATCGTGCGGTACAGGTCGTAGGCCCACTGGTATTTGAGCGGCAGGAGGTTGAACGTCATCGTCTGGCGTCCGTTGATCACGCGCTTCGCCGCAAACGCGGCCTCGGCCTTGTCCTGATCGAGCACGAAGGTCTTGGTTCCTACCTGGAAGATTTTTTGCATGGCATCTGGGGTCAAAAAAGCGTGCGACTTGGGGTAAACATGGGCCTTTTCCGACGCGAAATGAGCCTAGGCGACCTAAAGTTGCTGGAACTTATTTACGCGTTGTTGACCACAACAGGATGTGGTCGGGGCCCCGGACACCCACAACCTATTGAGCTTTCATTTTCCGCCGTCAACAGGTTTGTGGACCCGAATTGTTAATTTTTTGGTTGATTCGGGTGTTTCCGGGCCAAAACCCCTCCGACGTCCCTGCGCGAGCCGCACCCCGGCCCCGGCGCTAGCCCGTCCCCTTCCCAGCCGGCCCGCCACCTTTCGGACGGATCTGGGTATCCCTGCTCTCAATACGAGTGGGCGCCAGCTGGTGCCCGCGCACCACGACCTGGTCCCGGCCGCCGCGGTTAAGCCGGTCGAGGACGCCCGCCAGTACCCGCCGTTTCTCATCCGCCTGGCCGAACATCTCCAGCTGCGCCGGACCGGCGTCGACCCCCGACAGGCGAACGCTCACGAGCCGAAGGGGCCGCCTCCGGCGCCATGCGGCGCGCAGCAGCGGGGCGACTAAGGGATAGAACGGCGCCTCGAGGTCGGTGGAACCCTCGAGGCTGCGCCCGCGCGACTCCTGGGCAAAGTCGGCGTACCGCACCGTGACCGTGATGGTCCGTACCTTCGCCCGGTCGGCCCTCACCTTCGGCATGAGCTCGTCGAGCATACCCTTTGCGGTGCGTTCAATGGCGTTAAAGTCCGCCACGTCGGCTCCGAATGTCTCCTGCTTGGAATAGCTCTTCGCATCCTCGCCCGCGGTCTCTACCGGGCTGTCGTCCCGCCCGCGCGCTCGTTCCAATACTCCCCGCCAGCCCCGGCCGAAGAATGCCGACAGCTCGCCCTCGCCGCGCGTGAACAGGTCGCGGACGAGGTGGACGCCGAGGCGATCGAGCGCGGCCTCGGTCTTTGCCCCGATGCCGGGCAGCCGGCCGACCGGCAGGGGCGCCAGGAACGCGGCCTCCTCGCCGGGCGCCACGACCACGAATCCCCGGGGCTTCCGGAGCTTGGAGGCAATCTGCGCGACAAGCTTGTTGGCCGCGATCCCCATCGAGGCCGGAATCCGCAGCTCGTCCCAGATCCGGCGCTGCAGGTCGCGCACCGCCCGCTCGACGGAATCGATCCCCGCGAATCCGCAGGGCCCGAGATCGAGGTAGCCCTCGTCTATCGAATTGCGCTGGACGGCCGGCGTCAGGCTCTCGCACATGTCGAACATCTTCCCCGAGACCTCGCCGTAGAGGCCCGGGGTGTGGCGGATGAGGATCAAGTCCGGGCACACGCGCACCGCGCGCGCGGTCGGCATGGGCGTATACACGCCGCAAGCCCGCGCCTCGTAGCTCGCCGAGGAGATGATGCCCCGCTCCCGTCCGCCCACGGCGCACTTCTTGCCCACCAGCGAAGGGTCGCGCGCCTGCTCGCACGAGACGAAGAAGGCGTCGGCGTCGAGGTGGACGATCGTCGGAAGGCCTTGCATGGGAGGGCTCCTATCGCCCGGCACCCAGCCGAGCGGCGGCCTCAAAATGGGCCTCGGCCTCGGGAAGGCGGCCGGCGGCCCGCAGGGCGACGGCCAGGTTGTAATGGACGTCGGCGGCGCCGGGATTGATCCGCAGCGCCTCCTCGTATTGCCCGATGGCCTCCGTGAGGCGGCCGGCACCGGAGAGGGCGACGCCGAGATAGGCGTGAGCCTCCGCATAGTCGGGCCTTTGGCGCAGGACCTGCTCGAGCTCGGCGATGGCCTCGGGCGCCCTTCCCTCGGTCGCGAGGGCGAGGCCGAGGTTCGCTCGGGCCTGGGCGAATGCTGGCCAAAGGCGCAGGGCCTCCTCGTATTCGGACGCGGCCTCCCTGACCCTGCCGGCGTTGCCGAGCGCGCTGCCGCTCCGGTAGTGGGCCTCGGCGCAGCTGCGCAGGACGAGCGGGTCAGAGGGCCGGATGCGCAGGACGGCCTCATACTGATCGGCCGCCTCGGCGTACCGTCCCGCGGCGAGGGCAAGGTTTCCCAGGTCGGTCCGGGCGTCGGTGTTGTCGGGCCGCAGCCGGATCGCCTCGTTGTACTCGGCCGCTGCCTCCGGAGACCTTCCGGACCGCGCGAGGGCGTTGCCTAGATTGACGTGCGCCGCGTCGAAATCGGGCTTGAGCCGCAGCGCCTCGCGGTAGTGCGAGACGGCTTCCGGCACCAGGTCCCTGCCGTACAGGGCCAGCCCGAGGTTGTTCTGCGCAATCCAGGCCTCGGGATTCCTCGCCGCCGCGTACGTCCAGAAGGTCTCGTCGTCCCTGAACACCCCGGCGTAGTTGCGGCTGGCGAGAGCGAGCGCGGCCGCGGCCGCCGCGGCGACGGACCAGACCGCGGCGGCGTGGCGAGCCCGGCCCAGCCAGAGGCCCAGTCCGGCCGCGGCGAGACCGGCCGCCCCCGCCAGCGCGATGTAGGCCAGGTGGTCGGCAACCCAGGAGATGCGCAGATAGGCCATGGGCACAAAACCCAGGACGGGCGCCAGGTTAAGCGCAAAAAAGCCCGCGCCGAAGAGGGCGTGCCGGCCCCAGCCTGAGCGGTACCGCCACATCCAGGCCGCAAGCGCCCCCAACACGATCCACGGCAGGAATAGCGCCGGCGACGGGGCCGCCAGGTTCCAGCGCGGGTACACGGGCATGAGCCCTACGGGCAGGATGCACTTCTCCAGATAGAAGTCGAGGGCGCGGCCCGCCGCGGCGCACCGGGTCCAGAAGCCCCCGATTCCAAGGTCCTGGCCGGCGATGGCCCTGTGCTCCTGAAACCAGAGCGTGACCGCCCCGAGCGCGAGCGAAACCGCGAAAAACGGCGCGGTGCATGCGAGGTCGCGCCAGCCGACCCGCCCCCTGCGCCACCACGCGAACAAGAGCAGGACCAGGGGAAACATGGCCACCGAGCTCTTGCACAGCATCGCCGCGGCGAACCAGGCCCCGGCCAGAAGCAAGTCCCTGGGCCTGCGGTCCCGGTCAAAGTCGGCGTAGGCGCCCATCGCAAGGAGGAGCGGCGGAAGCGACAGCGTGTTCTTTAGCTCCGAGATCCACGCCACGGACTCGACCGCCACCGGATGCACCGCGAACAGGAGCCCGCCGAACCAGGCCGGCCGCGCGCCCAGCTTCCACAGAACCCGCCAGAGCAGCAGCGCGCTAAGGACATGGAGCGCGACGCTCGCGAGGTGGTAGCCCGCCGCGCGGTCGCCCCACAGGTGCCACTCCACCCATTGAACGGTCGTCTTCAGCGGAAAATAGTCCGGCCCGGACGGCGCGAGCCAGATCCCCGAAAGCCCCGCGGGATCGCGAAGCGCGGGGTTGGCGGCAACCTCCTCGGAATCGTCCCATATCCATCGCCCCGGGATCGCCGGGGCGTAAATCCAGGCGGTCGCCAGGACAATCGCGGCAATGCGCAGCGCAAGAAACGCCTTCTCCTTCGGGGTCCGTTCGGATTCGGCACGCGGGTTGTTGGTCATGACCTAAACGGGGATCCGCCTAACGGGAGGCAGGCGGCCGCCGAGCCTTATCGAACTCGGCCCTCGCCTCGTCAAGGCGCCCGAGTTTCGTGAGGGCCTCCCCGATATGAAAATGGACGTCGGGATTGTCCGGCCCCACGCGCAGCGCCTCGCGGTACTCGCCGACCGCCTCCGCCGGCCGACCGGCGCCCGCGAGTGCAAACCCATAATAGGCGTGAGCCTCGGCGTAGCCTGGGCGAAGGCGGACCGCCTCGGCGATCTGCGCCAGAGCCTGCGCCCATCGGCCCTGCTCGGCGAGCGCAAGCCCGAGGTTCGCGTGGGCCTCCGGGGACTCGGGCTGCAGCGCGAGAGTCGCCTCGTACTCGCCGACCGCCTCCGGTAGGCGGCCCGAGTTCGCCAGCGCGTTCGCGAGGCCGTAGTGGGCGTCCGCATAGTCCGGCTGGATCCCAATCGCGTCCCTGAAATGCCGCTCGGCCTCGTCGAGGCGCCCCGCGTCGCTCATGGCCTTGCCCCAGTTCTTTTGGGCCGCCGCGAACGAGGGTCGCGCGCGAAGCGCGCCGGCGTAGGCGTCCGCCGCCTCATTCCACCTGCCTTCCTGGGCGAGCACGTTGCCGTAGTTGTTGTAGGCCTCCGGATAGTCCGGATTAAGCCGCATCGCCTCCCTGTAGTGTCCCGCGGCCTCCTCGGTTTGTCCCCTCCGCACAAGGATTACGCCGAGATTGTCGTGGGCGAGCCAGCTGGCCGGATTCCCCTGCAGGATGGACCGGTAGAACGTCTCGAGATCGCGGTAGTTGCCGCATTGCCGCCACGTGAGAACCGCAAGGAGCGCCAGGGCGCATGCGGCCGCGACCCGCGATGCGGTCCGGCCCCCGGGCGACAGGCGGTCCGCGGCGAGCGCAAGGCCCGCCGCCGCCGCCGAGATCATCCCCGCCGCCGCCAGGTACTGGAAATGGTCGGCGACATACGAAAAGACAAAGGGATAGACGTTGATGAACCCGAGGGCGGGAAAGAGCGTGCCCGCGAACAGGAGCGCCGCCGCCAGGGGACCGCGCGAGCGGTTCCGGGCGGCGTACAGGGCCGCGAATGCGCCGACAGCGGCGGCCGGGAACAGATACTGCCACCCGACACGGGTGTCCAGGGTCCAGCGCGGGTAGATGAAGACCAGGTCGGCCGGCCAGGCCAGCTTTCCCAGGTAGAACCAGAGGGCCCGTCCCGCCACGAGGACGCGCTCGACCGGACCCATCCCGAACGCGGCACCCGTCGCGCCGACGAAGGTACGCTCCACCCACGCCGTCATGGCGCCCGATCCCGCACCCAGGCAGAACCATGGCACGAGCGGCAGGACGTCGCCCTTCCAGGAAAGCCCTCCCCTCCTCCACCAAAGGACGACGAGGAGCGCCGCGGGCAGGGTCGCTGTCACGCTCTTGCTCAGGAGAGCGAGGAGAAAGAATACGATGCCGAGCGCGTACCAGCGGCGGCGACGGCCCTCGTCGAACCGCAGGTACGCCAGGGCCGCCGCCAGGTAGAAGACGGCCGAGAGCGTGTTCTTCTGCTCGGAGATCCACGCCACGGACTCCACGCAGACCGGATGCAGGGCGAACAGCGCCGCGCCGAGAAGGGCGCCGGGCACCGAAAGGCGCCGCAGGACCCGGTAGAGAAGGAGGACCGCGACGAGGTGCAGCAGGAGGTTGGCCAGATGATAGCCGAGCGGCGCGTCCCCCCACATGCGGTGCTCCATCCAGAACGCGCTGTGCAGGGCCGGATAGTACTGCTGGGTCGCGCCGGGTTCGGACCAGATCCTCCAGAGTCCGTGGAGCGAGCACAGGTCCGGGCGCGTGACGTGGGCGTCGTCGTCCCAGACGAAGGCGCCGCGCAGGGCGGGCCAGTAGGCCGCGAACACCGCGACGGGCAGTGCGACTGCGACTGGAAATCCGGGTCGCCGCATGGGCAATAACCGTCCGGCCTTACCCGGCGGAGTCAATGATTAGCCGAGTTGCGCGCGGCCTCGAATTCGGCCTCGGCCTCCTCCTGGCGACCGAGTCGGGCCAGCGCCTGGCCCAGGTTGGCGTGGGCCCCGGAATAACCCGGATTGAGGCGCAGGGCCTCGCGGTACTCGCCCACGGCCTCTTCCATCCGATCCAGCCTGAAGAGCTCGTTTCCGAGGTTGAGGTGGGCCTCCGGAAGCTCCGGATTGAGCTTCAGCGCGAGCCGGTACTGATCCATGGCCTCGGGAAACCGCCCAGAGCGGGCCAGGGCGAGGCCGAGGCTGTTGCGGGCCGCCGCGTGGCCCGGATCGAGCACCAGCGCCCTGCGAAATTCCCCGGCCGCGTCTTCCGACCGGCCGGACCCGAGGAGAGACAAGCCCAGGTCGTAATGGGCGCCCGCGAAACCGGGATCGATCCCGAGGGCGGTCTCGTACTCCCGGCGCGCCTCGTCGGCCCTGTCAAGCGCCTCCAGGGCGTTTCCCAGGTTGGCGTGGGCTTCGGGGGAGTCGGGCTGGAGCCGGGTAGCCTCCCGGAATTGCGCGGAGGCATCCGCGGGGCGCCCTTCCTGGAGGAGCACCTTGCCCAGGTTGCTGCGGGCGAGCCACGAACCCGGGTTGCGCTCCACCGCGAGCGTCCAAAGGGTCTTCTCGCCCCAGAACGCGGACGCGTGGGCCCTGGCCCCGAGAGCCATGGCACAAACGGCCGCCGCCGCTCCGGCCGCGAGAGGCAGCCGGACCCGCCTGCCCCGTCCCCACCGTTTTTCCGAGGCCTCCAGCAGGGCGCTCAAGCCCGCGGCCGCCAGTCCCACCCACCCCACCAGGGGCAGGTATGCGAAGTGGTCCGCCCTCGGCGAAACCCGCAGATAGGACATGGGGATTATTCCAAGGACCGGGATGAGGTTGAGGAGAAACCAACCGGACCCCAGGAGGGCGTGGCGCCCCCACCCCGCGCGCCGGAGCCAGAAGAGGGCGAGGACGGCGCCGATCCCGAGCCAGGCCGCGGTTGCAGGCCCGGACCCCGGGGAATGCGGGTAGATCGGGGCAAGTCCGGCGGGCCAAAGGCACATCCTGGCGTAACAGACGATGCTCCAGCCCGCCTCGGCCACCCGCGCCCCGAGGCCTTCCGGGGTCCCGGCGATTCCGATCGCCCGGGTCGACTGGAACCAGACCGTGGCCGCCCCCATGGCGGCGGCCGCGGCGAAGAACGGGGCGGTGGCGCGAAGGTCGCGCCGGGCTATCCTTCCCCGCCGCCACCACGAGTGAAGAAGCAGGACCGCCGGGAACATCACGACCGACGTCTTGCACGCGAGCGCCGCGACAAACCAGAGGAGCGCCCGGACCTTCGCCCCGCGCCGGCCGCTCCGGTCAAACCCGACATACGCGATGGAGGCGAGCAGCAGCGGGGGGAGCGAGACCGTGTTCTTGAACTCCGATATCCAGGCGACCGACTCCACGGCGACAGGGTGCACGGCAAAAAGCAGCCCTCCCATGAATGCGGCGCGAACGCCGAGGAGGCGAAGCAGGCGCCAGACAAGGAGCGCGCTCAACACGTGAAGCGCGAGGTTGACCATGTGGTATCCGAGGGGCTCCGCCCCCCAGAGGTGCCACTCAAGCCACTGCAGGCTGCTCTTGAGGGGGAAGTAGTCCATCCCCTGGGGACGGATCCACGGCTCCCACCAGCCGCCCGGGGACCGCAGGGCGCCGTTCTGGGAGATCTCCAGGCCGTCGTCCCAGAGCCACGTGCCCCGAAGGCACGGGGAATAGACCCAAGTGGCCGCCAGGGCGATGACGAGCGCTCGCAGGGTGTTCCTCATCGGCCGTCTCCCGGGCGCTCCAGCGCGCGCAGGCGCTCCAGGTTCTCGCGCGCGTCCAGGTAGTCCGGCTTCAGCCGGAGGGCCTCCTCGAACTGGGCTTTCGCGTCGGCGAGCCTTCCCGTCTGCGCGAGCAGGCTGCCCAGGTTGTTGTGGACGTCAGCTGCGCCCGGCTCCAGGCGGAGGGCCTCGTTGAACTCCCCGACCGCCTCGGCGACCCTGCCGAGCTGCGCCAGCACGTTGCCATGGTTGACCCTGGCGTCCGCAAATCCCGGGCGCAGCCGGACCGCGCGGGCGTACGCATCCGAGGCCTCCTCGAGGCTGCCGGCCTCGACCAGGGCGCCGCCGAGGTTGAACCATGCGTCCGCGCGGCTTGGGTCGAGCTTGAGCGCGGCGCGGTATTCGGCCGCCGCGCGGGAAAGCCTCCTCTCGCCGGCGAGCGCGTTGGCGAGGCTGAAATGGATCGAGGGGTTGTCCGGCTGGAATCGCAGGGCGTCCTCGTAGTTCTCGATCGCCTCGCCGGGGCGCCCGGTCGCCATGAGCGCCAGGCCGAGATTGTAATGCGCGTCGGCGTAGGCGGGCGCGATGCCGAGGGCCCGGCGGTAGCGGGCGATCGCGCCGCCCGGGTCGCCGCCAGCCGCCAGGATGTTGCCGAGATTGTTCCACGCGCCGGCGTTTTCCGGGTTCTTGAGCGCGACGTCGGTCCAGAACGCGAAGGGGCCCCTATACACGCCGATTCGCCGGAAGGTCATGATTCCAAAGGCGAGCGCGAGCAGGGCCACCGAGGCCATGAACACGCGCCGCCTATCCAGCACGACGTGGAGCGTCACGACGCCAAGCGTCGCGACCGCGGCAAGGGCCAGGTACATCCTGTGCTCCGCGATGATCTCGGTCGAAACGGGAATCACGCTCGAGCTCGGCGCCAGGGCGAGGAGGAACCAGGCCCCGAGGAATCCGATCGGGGGGGCCCTGCGAAGCAGGACGCACGTCGCCGCAACAAGGCCGAGGACGGCCGCGGCGCCGACAGCCACCCCGGACGGGCTTCCCGCGAGGATGCGCCCGTAGTCGCCGACGAGCGGATGGGGCCAGAGGGCCAGGCGCAGGTAGAGCGCCACGGCCCTGAACTGCGTCAGCGCATAGGCCCACCAGGGCGTGCCCGAGCCGAATCCCGCCGTTCCGGCGCGCCCGCCCGTCCCGGCGACCAGGATTGCCAGGGGCACCCAGCACGCGGCGAGCGCCAGGTGGATCGCCTTGCGCCTGGCCCACGCCTCGCGGAACGAGCCGCCGACAAACGTGCGGTCGTAGAGGAGGACGACCAGCGGCGCCGTTGCCATCGCCTCCTTCGTGCCCATCCCCAGCAGGCAGGCAGCAACCGACGCCGCGGCCCATAATGCGGCATGGGGCGGAGCGGCGGCGCAGCGGATAAAGGCGTAGAGCGTCGCCAGGTAGAAGAACCCCATGAGCGATTCCGCACGCTGGACCACGTAGGCGACCGACTCCGTCTGAAGGGGATGCAGGGCCCAGAGGAGGGCGGAAGCGAACGCCACGGCGAGGCACTCCCCTTCCGGCCACGACCCGGCAGCGGGTGTCGCAAGGGTACGGCGGACGATCCCGAAGAGCGCCAATGCGCCGGCGGCGTGAATGGCGATGTTCAGTGCATGGTAGCTCCAGACTCCGGCCCCCGAGAGCGCATAGTTGACGGCGAACGACAGATTGAGGATGGGCCTGCCGCTGACGGTAAGGCCGGCCGGGGGCATGAGCGCGGTCGAGAATTGCCGGATCGTCGCGTTCCCGGGGATCGAATCGACGTCGTCGTACAGGAACTGCCCGCCCAGGCCCCGGGCGTACGCAGCCAGGATCGCCGCGGCGATGCCGGCGCCGCACAGGAGCAGGGCCGGGCGAAGGTCCGGCGCCGATACCGGCCGGGAAATCGGGGGAGCGCTCACGGAAATCGGGTTGAAAGCCTACTAGCGGCCCCGGGGCCCCGCGACAAGCCGGGCCGCGTGGCGGCGCGGGAACGCCCGCATCCCCAGCAAGACAAACGGCCGCCCCGGAAGGGGCGGCCGTTGCGGGGCGATGTCCGGACGGGGCAGGCCCTCAGAATTCGAGCCGGGCGCCGACCTGCACCTGCCAGCGCGACAGGTCCGAGTAGATCGACGGCGTCCCGAGCGTCCCGTTGTTGAACACGTACTGGTACCGGCCCGTCGCCTTGTTGTAGCCGGTGCCGGCGACCGTCTGGGTGTAGAACGCGTTGTTGAAGTCGTCCACGAGGCCCGAGTGCTTGTCTATCAGGTTCGAGAAGTCGAAGCAGTCGGCGTACAGGGTGACGTGGACGTCCTTCCAGATGGGCACCTGCTGCTCGAAGTGCAGGTTGAGCACCTCCTGCCAGGGCGCATACACGCTGTTGCGGGGGGCGATCTGGCCCGCCCACTTGGCGAGCTGCGGGTTCGTGGCGAGATAGCTGAAGAAGTTCGCCTCCTCGGTCGCGCTCAGCCACTGGACCTTCGGGTCGTTCGGGCCCGACGGCACGTAGAAGAGGCTTTCACCCGTGATGCCCGAACCGTCGGCGTCGCCCTTGAACACGAAGCTGTACGCGCTCCCGTTCTCCGTGACGAATTGCGCCGTGATGCTGGTCGTGGTGTTCCTCCTCTTGAAGAAGTTGAACTCACGCGTGGCCTGGGCCACCCACTTGTTGGGGACCGAGTAGTTCGAGTGGTAGGGGATGTTGTCGTTCGGGTTGATGATCGGTTGGCCGGTGAACCCGGAGCCCGCGACTGACGACGTGAAGGGATCCACCTGGGTCGCATGGGTGTACGTATAGGCGAGCTCGAACGCCCAGTGGTCCGTCATCGGCCTGTTCAGCTCGACCGTGTACTCCTGGGTGCCGCCCTTGTCCGTGTTCGTGAGCTCGTAGACGGCGCCGGTCGCGTGGTTCTGGTAGAGGACAGTGGGCGAGTTGGTCACGCTCGTGTAGAAGTTCGAGGTGGTGTAGCCCGGCAGATAGTACGCGGCCCCGATCGCGGACGGCGTGATGTTGCCCGCGAAGCGCAGGCGCCCGTCGGGCATGGTGAGGGAGCCCGAGGTCGGCACGGCATAGGGGTTCGTCTCCTGGTAGAACACGTCCTTCTGAACCTGCGTCAGGTCGATCTCGGCCGTCGCGATGAGGCCCAAGAATGGCAGCGTCTTGTCGATTGCGATGTTCTCCTTCCAGTTAGCCGGCCAGTGGAAATCCTTGGCGGTGTAGTCGAAGCTGGGCACCGCGGCCGAAACGACGCCATTGGTGATCGAATTCAGCTGGCCCGCGTTGTTGTACGAGTTCTCAACCCAGACCACGGGGTTCTGCCCAAGGAACAGGCCCGCTCCGCCGCGAAGCTGCGTCGGCAGCTTGGTCTCAAAGTTGTAGTTGAACCCAACGCGGGGCGCGATGGTGTAGTTGCCGTTCATCGATATGGAGTTAGAGAAGCCGTAGGCATTGAAGAATACCGGGCTAAAGATCGGCTTCTGGGGAAGATAGGGATAATCCATGCGCAGGCCTCCGATGACCGTAAGCTTGGAGTTCGGCTTCCAGGTGTCCTGGATGAGGGGGGAAATATCCAGCAGGTAGTAGTGCGAGACGTCCGATGCGAGCGTGAAGCCCGTCGCGGGTGTCTCGACGATCGACTGGTAGGGCGTGTTGGCTACAAAGTTGGCGACATTCGAGTAGCTGTAGCTGCCGATGGCGTTCGGGATGAACGTGTCGGTGTAGCCCGTGCGGTC
>DATNHT010000127.1:0-11884 GCA_035604815.1 Opitutaceae bacterium | reverse complement strand
TGGGCGGGTTCTGCGAGTACCTGGGCATGGCGGTCGGCAACCACCGCCTCTCCCTGCTCGTCATCATCGCCTACCTGGGCAGCCTGCTCGCCCTGGCCACCGCCAGGCGCCTCGCGCGCGCGGTCTAGGCCCGCAGGTCGCGGTCCCTCGTCTCCGGCAGGAGGACGACCCCGACGACAAACGACATCGCGGCGATGCAGATCGGAAACCAGAGGCCGGAGTAGATGTCGCCGGTGAAGGCCACGATGGAGGCGGCGATCAGGGGCAGGAAGCCCCCGAACCAGCCGTTTCCGATGTGGTAGGGAAGCGACATCGAGGTGTAGCGGATGCGCGTCGGGAAGAGCTCGACCAGGAACGCGGCAATGGGCCCGTAGACCATCGCGACGTAGGCGAGCAGGACCGTGAGCAGCGCGACGACCAGGGGCGCGTTGATCCCAGCCGGGTCGGCCTTCTTCGGGTACCCCGCCGGCGCGAGGGCGACCCCGTAGGCCTTCTCGTCGAATCCCCTCACCACCGCGCCGCCGACCGAGAGGGCGAGCGGCGCGTCGGGCCCCGCGGGCGCCAGCGAAAAGGGGATGCCCCGGCTGTTCAGGTAGTTCCGGGCGTTGTCCGTCTCCGACCTGTGCGTCGTGGGAAACACGATCTTCTTCGCCGCGTCCCCCAGCGCGACGACCGCGAGGGACGCCCTGCCCCGGTACTCGCTCGTCGACAGGACTACAGGCGAGCGCTCCATGGCGTCCGCGAGCGCCGGATTGGCCGCCCGGGTGAGCCCCCTGAAGATCGGCTGGTAGGTGAAGACCGCGAGGAGCAGTCCCGCCATGATGATCTTCTTTCGGCCGATGGAGTCGGACAGCCGCCCGAAGCCCACGAGCATGCCGGCCCCTATGACGAGCGAGACGGCGATCAGGATGTAGGTCGTCACGTAGTCGACCTTGAGCGTCGTGATCAGGAAATAGAGAGCGTAGAACTGCCCCCCGTACCAGACGACGCCCTGGCCCGCGGTCGCCCCGAACAGCGCCTTCAGGACGATCTTCCCGTTGTCCCACCGCGCAAAGCTGTCCGTGAGCGGCGCCTTGGACCCCTTGCCCTCGGCCCTCATCTCCGCGAAGATGGGCGACTCCTCGAGCTTGAGCCGGATGTAGACCGAGATTCCGAGCAGGATGAACGACAGGAGGAACGGCACCCGCCATCCCCAGGCGGAGAACTGGTCCGCGGTCAGGAGCCAGCGCAGCACCCCGATCACGATGAGCGCGAGGAACAGGCCGAGGGTCGCCGTCGTCTGGATCCAGCCCGTGTAGAGGCCCCGCTTCCCGTGCGGCGCGTGCTCGGCCACGTAGATCGCGGCCCCCCCGTACTCGCCGCCGAGGGCGAGCCCCTGGGCCAGGCGCAGGAAGACGAGGATAACAGGCGCCATGAAGCCGATCCCGGCATACGTCGGCAGCAGGCCTATCATCGCGGTCGAGACGCCCATGACGATGATCGTGATAAGGAACGTGTACTTGCGGCCCGCAATGTCGCCCACCCGGCCGAAAAGCAGCGCGCCGACGGGCCGCACCGAGAACCCGACCCCGAAGAGGGCGAGGCTGGAGAGGTAGCCGGCGGTCTCGTTGCCCGGCGGGAAGAACAGCTTGCCGAAGAATGCGGCGAGCGTCCCGTAGATGTAGAAATCGTACCACTCGAAAACCGTCCCGAGTGACGATGCGATGATGACGAGCTTGTGCTTGCGGTCTAGCGCGGCTTGGTCGGCCATTGGGGGGATTGGGGGTGGCGAACGGGGCAGGCCCCGAAGGCAACCAACAGGGCCCCCCGACGCAAGCCCCGGAATGCGACAATCCGCTCAGGCCGGCGTGAGCACCGGGATCGACTCGCGCTTGAGCTCGCGCATCATGAGGGAGGAGATCGCGTCGGCCGGCCGGCGCCCCTGGAAGAGAATCGCGTTCACCTCGACCAGGATCGGGGCGTCGATCCGCCTCTCCGCGCACAGCCCGGCGAGCGACCGGGTGGTCTCGTAGCCCTCGACGACCGTCCTGCGGCCCGCGAGCAGCTCGGGGATGTGGCGGCCCTCCCCAATCTTCTGGCCGAACTCCCTGTTGCGGCTCCACAGGCCGTGGCACGTGGCCACCAGGTCGCCGAAGCCGCTCAGCCCGTAAAATGTCTCCCGCCGCGCCCCGAGCGCGACGCCGACCCGCACCATCTCGGCGACCGCGCGGGTTATGAGCGCCGCCTTGGCGTTGTCGCCGAGCCCCAGGCCGTCGCAGCAGCCGGCCGCGATCGCATAGATGTTCTTCAGGCAGGCGCCGAACTCGACGCCAGGCAGGTCGTCGGTCGTGTAGACGCGCAGGGTCGGCCCGCTGATGGCCGCCTGCACCTCGGCGGCGACGGACGCCTCCGCCGTCGCGGCGAGCACCATGGCGGCGGGAAGGCCGCGCGCGAACTCGGCCGCGTTGGTCGGCCCCGAGAGGGCCCCGACCACCGCGCCCGGCAGCGCCTCGGCGACCGCCTGCGACGGGCGCATGTGGCTGCCGAGCTCGAGGCCCTTTGCGAGGCTGACGATCAGGCGCGGGGCCGCGTCGGCGCGGAGGGCGGCCCGGACGTTGGCCGCCGTCTGGCGCATCGTCTGCGCGGGACAGGCGAGCAGGATGACGTCGGCCCCCGGGAGGCCCTCCGCGAGCCCCGCGCACACCGCCACGCCGGCCGGAAGGGGGATGCCCGGCAGGTACTCGCGGTTCTCGCGCACGGCGTCTATCGCCTTGGCCTGCTCCGGCCGCCTGGGCACGAGCGCGACGGCGCGCCCACCCCTCGCGAGGTGCAGCGCGAACGCCGTGCCCCAGGCCCCGGCCCCGACTACGCAGAACTTCATGGACCCACTTCTAATCCGACCCGGGAGGGCCTTGCTACTTCAAAAACGCGGGAATCTTCTCGTTTGCGACCATCTGCTCGAAGGTCTCGCGCGCGGTCACCTGCTCGAACGCGCTGCCCTTCACGAGCACCTCGGCCGGGATGGGGCGCGTGTTGTAGCGGCTCGCCATCACGTGGCCGTAGGCCCCGGCGCTCATGAACGCCAGGTATTCGCCCTCGCCGAGCTCCTGGACCTGCCGGTCCCTGGCGAAGCAGTCGGCGGACTCGCAGATCGGGCCGACGACGTCGGCGACAAGCGCCCGGCGCGTCGTGTCGCGGCGCAGGGGGACGATCTCGTGGTACGCGTCGTACATGGCCGGCCTGACGAGGTCGTTCATCGCGGCGTCCACGATCAGGAAATTCCTGCCCTGGCCGCGCTTCAGGTACTCGACGCGGGACAGCAGGACGCCGGCGTTGGCCACCATCGAGCGGCCCGGCTCGAGGAGCACCTTTAGGCCCAGCGTCCTCAGCGTGGGCGCGAGCGCGGCCCCGTAGGCCTCGGAGGTCAGCGGCCGCTTCCCCTCCGGCTGAGTCTCCCACCACGAGAACGGCCCGCTCGCCAGGGCGTCGCGGTAGACGACGCCGATTCCTCCGCCGATGGAGATGTAGGAGATCCCCTGGCGCGCCTTCAGGTCGGCGGCGAGCGGCGCGAGCTTCTCGAGCGCCTCGACGAAGGGGGACAGCTCGGTGATCTGCGAGCCGATGTGGGTCTGGATGCCCCTGACCTCGACGTGCGGGTACTTCGACGCGGCCTCGTAGGCGGCGGCGGCCTGCCTGATCGGGATGCCGAACTTGTTGTCGCTCATCCCCGTCGTGATCTTCGCGTGGGTGTTCGCGTCGACGTCGGGATTGATCCGGAGCGCGATCGGCGCCCTGACGCCCAGCTTGCCCGCGACGTGGTTCAAGCGCCCCAGCTCGGGCTCGCTCTCGACGTGGAACGAGAAGATGCCCGCCTCCAGGGCCAGCCGGATTTCCGCGTCCGTCTTCCCGACGCCCGCAAACACGCTCTCCTTCACGCCGGCCCCCGCCGCGAGCACGCGGCGCATCTCCCCGGAGCTCACGAAGTCGAACGCGGAGCCCAGGTTGGACAAGTGCCTGACTACCGCCAAGTTGGAATTGGCCTTGAGCGAGTAGCAGATCCGGACGTCGAGGCCCTTCATGCTGCCGACGAGCCGGTTGTAGTTGTCCTCGATCGTCGCCGCGCTGTAGACGTAGGTCGGCGTTCCATAGAGCCTGGCCACCTCCGCGAGGTCCACGGATTCACAGTGGAGGTTCTGGCCGGCGTAGCGAAAATGGTGCATGGATGGCGTAAGCGACACTGATAAAAAGCGGTGAAAGGTCGAGTCTGGCGAGTTTCACCTTGAAAAGAACTCCCCGGAACACGGATAGTGCCACCGCTAGGTCCATGCTTACCCTGCTAAAGCGCCTCTTTCACCGCCCCGTTATCCGCTTCGGAATGGCCAGCGATTCGCGCGGAAAGTTCCGGGACCCCCGTTTCGTGAGCTTCATCTCGGAGTGCAACCGCAAGACGCTCAACACGGATTTCCAGGACGCGGTCTTGAGGGGCCGCAAGCTCCTCAGGTATGCGCTTGTCTCGGCCCTTGTCTGCGGCGGCGCCTGGATCGTGCTCGAGAGCGCCCACGCGCTCTCGATGTTCTGATCAGGCGGCCTCGCGCAGTTCGGCCGACGGGCGGCCGGGTGCGTCGATCGGGACTGCCCTGGATTCCGCGCGGATCGGCTCCATGTTTCTGCCGTAGTCCGCTGCGGCGACCGAGAGGACGCCCGTCACCGACAGGGCGATGCTCGCGGCGACGGCGCTGACGGGCAGGAGGGCGAAGGCCGCGATGACGGCCAGGAATGCAATGAGGGGAAGGGAGTTGGTCTTCATGTTCTGTTGGATTCTTGAGTTGTTATGCCGCAAAGATACACGGCCCCCTCCAAAAACTGCGCTAGACTTTGATGAGCGGGATTCCCGGCGGATGGACGGAGCCGGATGGCCGTCCGGCCGGTCCCGAGGCGGACATTGACTGCCGGGAAACTGCGACGGCCGACCCGGCGGGTCGGCCATCCGCCCGGTTGCGCCAGGGGCGCGATCCGGGTCCTGTCGCGCGGGTCAGGCCGCGTCCCGAAATTCCGCCGACGGCGCGCGGGTCGCATCGAATGCGATGACCTGGGTCGAAACCCGCGCGGGTTCAAGTTTCCTGCCGTAGTCTGCGGTGAAGACCGAGATCATGCCGGTCACCGAGAAGGCCACGCTGGCGGCGACGGCGCTCACGGGAAGCAGGGCGAAGGCCGCGATGGCGACCAGGAATGCGATGAGGGGGAGGGAGTTGGTTTTCATTTTTGATTGGGTGCTTGTTGCCTTTAGAACACGGTCCGTCCCCCTAAAGTTACAGGAAATGCGCTGTCCCCTTTCGCCCGCGGCCCTGTGCGGCCGGGCGGGCCCGCCGCAGCCGGCGCGCGTACAGGCGCCCGCGCTATGGCGGCCCGCCCCGGGGGACGGCTCCAAAGAAAGGGAGATGGCCGACCCTGTCGGGTCGGCCATCTCCCCGGTCTCGCCTGCGCTCCGATCAGGCCGCGACCCGATACTCGGTATGCGCGAGGCGCGACGGGGCGAACGGGGCGACCGGCTCCTGAACGCTCAGGGGCTCGACGCCCCTGCCGTAGTCCGCTGCGAGGACCGAGATCATGCCGGTCACGGACAAGCCGATGCATGCGGCGACGGCGCTCACGGGCAGGACGACAAAGGCCGCGATGACGGCCAGGAAGGAGATGACGGGAAGGGTTCTGGTATTCATGTTGTTTGAGGTTTGAGTTACCCAAAGAACACGGCCCCCTCCCATAAGTTGCAGAAAATGCGTCAGGCCCCGCCGCCGCCGGCGGCCACCGGCTTTAGCGCCGAGCGGAACACGGCCTTCGCGTAGTCGCGGTTCATCCGGGCGATAAAGTCGTGGGAGATCAGCTTCGGGCACACCGCGCTGCACTCGTACTGGTTCGTGCAGCCGCCGAACCCGAGCCCGTCCATCGTGCTCACCATGGCAAGCACGCGGCGGTCGCGTTCGGGCTGACCCTGGGGCAGCAGGCCCAGGTGGGCGACCTTCGCCGCGACGAAGAGCATCGCGCTCGAGTTCTTGCACGCGGCGACGCACGCGCCGCACCCGATGCACTGGGCGGCGTCCATCGCGAGCTCGGCGACCTCCTTCGCGACCGGGGCCGCGTTGGCCTCGGGCGCCGAGCCCGTCCGGGCCGTGATGAAGCCGCCCGCCTGCTGGATCGCGTCGAACGCGCTCCGGTCCGTGACGAGGTCCTTGATGACGGGAAACGGCCGGGCGCGGAATGGCTCGACCACGATCCGGTCGCCGTCCTTGAAGCTGCGCATGTACGTCTGGCACGAGGCGACCCCGCGGTTGGGCCCGTGAGGCTTGCCATTGATCACGAGCGAGCACGTCCCGCAGATCCCCTCGCGGCAGTCGTGCGAGAACGCGATCGGATCCTCGCCCCTGGCCGCAAGCTCGTCGTTCAATACGTCGAGCATCTCGAGGAACGACATGTCGGGATTCACGCCGCGGGCGGCGTACTCGACGAATCGCCCCTCCCGCCCCGGGCCCTCCTGGCGCCAGACCCGAAGGGTGACGTTGAAGGTTTTCGTCGTCACTTGTAGTTGCGGACGCTCATCTTGACCGTCTCGTAGGCGAGCGGCTCGACATTGCGAACAGGGGCCGCGCCCTCACCGGCGTATTCCCACGCGGCCACGTGCGAGAAGTTCTCGTCGTCGCGCCTGCACTCGCCGTCCGGGTACTGGTGCTCCTCGCGGAAATGGCACCCGCAGCTCTCCTCGCGCGCCAGGGCGTCGCGGCACATGAGCTCGCCGAGCTCGAGGAAGTCGGCCACGCGGACCGCCCGCTCGAGCGACTGGTTGAGCGAGTCGCCCGTCCCCGGCACGAGGCCGTTTGCCCAGAACTCCTCGCGGAGCGCCGGGATCTCCTGGAGGGCCTTCTCGAGCCCCGCCCTGTTGCGCGCCATCCCGCAGTGCTGCCAGAGGATCTGCCCAAGCCGCTTGTGGAAATGGCTGACGGGCTCCCTTCCCCTCACCGAGAGCAGCCGCTTCGTGACCGCGGCGACGGCCTCCGCGGCCTGGGTGAACTCCGGGCCGTCCGCCGGCGGCCTTGAGCCGGGCCTCTGCGTCGCGAGGTAGTCGCCGATCGTGTAGGGAACGACAAAATACCCGTCGGCGAGCCCCTGCATGAGCGCCGACGCGCCGAGCCGGTTCGCCCCGTGGTCCGAGAAGTTCGCCTCCCCGAGGACGAAGAGCCCCGGCAGGTTGGACATGAGGTTGTAGTCAACCCAGAGCCCGCCCATCGTGTAGTGGGCCGCGGGGAAGATCCTCATCGGCACCTTGTAGGCGTCCTCGTTGGTGATCTCGTGGTAGATGTCGAAGAGGTTGCCGTAGCGCTCGCGCACGCCGGCCTCCCCCAGGCGGCCGATGGCGTCCGAGAAGTCCAGGTAGACGCCGAGCCCGCTCTCGCCGACCCCGCGCCCCTCGTCGCAGACGCGCTTGGCCGCGCGCGAGGCCACGTCCCTGGGGCAGAGGTTCCCGAAGCTCGGGTAGATCCGCTCGAGGTAGTAGTCGCGCTCCGCCTCGGGGATCGAGGCCGGGGGCCTGAGCCGGTCCCCCGGGTTCTTCGGCACCCAGATGCGCCCGTCGTTGCGCAGCGACTCCGACATGAGCGTGAGCTTCGACTGGTAGTCGCCCGTCACCGGGATGCACGTCGGGTGGATCTGCGTGAAGCAGGGGTTGGCGAAGCACGCGCCTCGCTTGTAGGCCCGCCAGATGGCCGTCGCGTTCGAGCCCCTCGCGTAGGTCGACAGGTTGAAGGCGTTTCCGTAGCCTCCCGTCGCCAGGACGACGGCGTCGGCAGCGTGGCGCGTCACCGCGCCCGTGACCAGGTTGCGCACGACGATGCCCTTGGCGTGGCCGCCCACGACCACCAAGTCGAGCATCTCCGACATGGTGTGGAGCCTGACCCCGCCGCAGCCGATCGCCCTGGAGAGCGCCGAGTATGCGCCGAGGAGCAGCTGCTGGCCCGTCTGTCCCCGCGCGTAGAAGGTGCGCGAGACCTGGGCGCCGCCGAACGACCTGTTGGCGAGAAGCCCGCCGTACTCGCGCGCAAAGGGGACCCCCTGCGCCACGCACTGGTCGATGATGCCGGCGGACACCTCGGCGAGCCGGTACACGTTGGCCTCGCGGGAGCGGTAGTCGCCGCCCTTGACCGTGTCGTAGAAGAGCCGGTAGACGCTGTCCCCGTCGTTCTGGTAGTTCTTGGCGGCGTTGATCCCGCCCTGGGCCGCGATCGAGTGCGCGCGCCTGGGGCTGTCGTGGAAGACGAAGCAGCTCACCGCGTAGCCCATCTCGGAGAGCGAGGCCGAGGCCGAGGCCCCCGCGAGACCCGCGCCGACGACGATCACCTCGTACTTGCGCTTGTTCGACGGGTTGACGAGCCGCATGTCCGCCTTGTGCCTGCGCCACTTGTCGGCGAGCGGGCCGGACGGGATTCTGGATTCGAGCTGGGCCATGGCGCGCGCGGGCTAGTGCAGGATCCCCAGGAGTGCGGCGCCGGGGATCGCCAGGTTGCCGAGGAAGTACGCCGCGCAGAACGCCGTCACCACCAGGTTGAGCCCGCGCTCCCAGCGGCTGCTGCGCCAGCCGAGCGTCTGGAAGAGGCTGTCGGCGCCGTGGAGCAGATGCACGGAAAGGAGCCCCACGGCGACAATGTAGAACAGCGCGACGGCCCGCTTCCTGAAGCCCAGGATCACCATGCTGCGGACGTCGAGGACATCGGTCCCCGACCTCACCACCGCGAAGCCCAGCACGCGGTAGTCGCCCTTCATCGTGTAGTGCGGGAGGTTCTCCTTGAACGTCCCCGGCTGCGCGACGCCGACCGTGAACTGCGCGAGGTGATAGAGGATGAACGCCAGGACCACGAAGCCCGTCGAGCGCATGTAGCGCGAGGACACGGTCGCCTGGATCCATCTCTTGACGGCGTAGGGCTCGCCGCCCCGGGCCTTCCGGTCCTCGAGGGCGAGGACCGTCCCCGCCCATATGTGGACGGCGACGCAGAGCAGGAGGAAGATCCGGACGGCCCAGAGCGCGGGCCCGAGCGACTGCAGGAAATGCGAGTATCCGTTGATCCTGTCGGGATCCTCGAAGACCTGGAGGTTTCCCGCCAGGTGGCCGGTGACGAAGCCGATCAGCACCACGCCGGTCGCGGCCATGAGTAGCTTCTTGCCGATCGTGCTGCCGAAGAGGTTGCGGACGAGGTCCATAGCGGGGTCGCCGGGGTCAAGTCCTACCCGACCCGCCCGCCGAGTAAAGGCCCGGCATGCGGTAAAACGCCCAGAATAAGCGAGCCTAACCCGCCGGAGAAGCCCCTAGCCACGTGCAAGCGGCTTTAGGAGCGCGAACTTCCCGCTCGCCGCCGGGGCGATCGACTTGCGGCGGAACGCGTTCACGCGCGCCCCGGCGCCCAGGAAGCGCGAGAGCGCGGCGTCGACGCTCCCGTGGTGGGCGGGCCTGTCCGCCACATAGTGGAAATCCCAGCGGTTCTCGCCCGTCTGGGTCAGGGAATAATGCCAGCAGGCGAAGTCCGCCGGAAGGGCGCCGTCCACGTCGGAGGCCGACACCAGGGTCCCGTCGGCCCTGAAAAACAGGTCGCGCTCCCGGCCGAGGATCCTGAAGCCCTCGGGCATCGCGCGCACGATGTCGCCCGTGTGGTAGCGCAGGAGCGGCATAGCCTCCCGCCCCCGGGTCGTCACGTAGATCTGGTAGACGCCCGGCACGCCGGGCCGCCAAGGGACAAGCTCGATGAACGCGTTGTCGTCGATGACCCTCGAGTCGTCCCTGAAGGCCTCGCCGACAAAGAGGTATCCGGCCTCCGTGGAGCCGTACAGGTCGACCTGCGGGGCGGGGAACGCTTCGGCGATGCGCCGGCCGTGCTGCAGGCTCGCCTTGCCGTAGGTGAGGATGACCGCGCGGATGCTGGGCACCCCGACCCCGCGCCTGGCCGCCGCGCGCGCCAGGAGCGACAGGTACACGGGCTCGCCCTCGAGGATGTCGGGCCGGGTCGCCTGGAGCTCGACGACGATCCGGTCCCATTCGGCTTCGGAGAAGACGAAGGGGTCGCTCGAGAGGTTCAGGTACACCGTCCCGTCGAAGTAGCGGTGGGGAAAGGGGTGGTCCTCGTACGGGCAGAGGTTGCTCGAGCAGCCCACCGGGGCCAGCACGCACTTGCGGTGGGGCCGGTCCGCGAATTCGCGCAGCACCGGCGACGCGCGGTACGCCCGGCGGGTCTGCGCCGCCCACCAGCCGTCCTCCATGATGATGGTCATCGGGGCCGCGGTCGTGCCGGAGGTGTTCTCGTACTCGAAGCGGCGGTCCGCGAGGCCCCGCTCGACCTCGCGGTAGTCGGCAAAGAACGACTGGTGGCCGCTCTCCACTATCTCCCGCTTGGAGAGGGCCGGAATCTCGCGGTAGCACGACCATTGCAGCGCCTCGCTGTGGAGCGGGAACCGCCGGCCGTAGATCGGGCTCCTGGAGTAGATCCTGCGGATCTCCTCCTCGAGCGGCGCCGGAAGCAGGCCCTCGGCCCCGGAGGCGCCGAGCGCCGAAAGGCTGTTGGCAAAAAGGGAGGCGTTCATGCCCTTGCGCGGGTCGGGATCACGGGGAGAGGTGATGCAAAGGTTGCCTCCCGGCAGGCCTAAGTCAAACGCGCCGGGCTCCCTCGAAGAGCATGAGCGCCGCGACCGTGAGGCTGTGGGTGATGACGCCGCAGCGGGCCCATGCGAGCGCGTCCGCGACGGGCGCGGTCAGCATCTCGATCTCCTCGTCGTCGTCCCACTTCACGGGGCCCGCGGGCGCCGCGCCGTCGACGAGGACAAAGTGGCAGCGGTTGTCCATGATGGCGGGATTGGGATGCACGCTGCCGAGGAGCCGCACGGCACCCCCGCCGTACCCGGTTTCCTCCGACAGCTCCCGCACGGCCGCCGCGACGGGGTCCTCGCCGGCCTCGAGCACTCCCCCGGGAATCTCGAGCGAGAGATCGTTCGACCCGAAGCGGAACTGGCGCACGAGGACGAGCCTGCCCCCGGGCGTGACGGCCACGACGTTGACCCAGTCCGGCGCGTGCGCGACGACGAAGTCCCGCTCCATGCCCCTGACTGGATGGCGGAAACGGACGCTTCTGAGCTCGAGGACCCGCGTCGACGCGAGCACCCGCTCGCCATCGCGCGCCCACCGGGACGGCTCCCCGGAGGTCACTTCTTCTCGGGCAGCTTCAGCTTCTCCCCGACCTTGAGGTGCGTCCAGGATACGCCCGGGTTGACCGACTCCAGGTCGGCCAGCGAACAGCCGTTCGCGTGGGCAATCTTCGTGCCCGTGTCACCCGCCTTCACGATGTATTCGCCGGGGCCCGCGACAGCGGGCTCCCCCTTGGGCCCCTTGGCGGCCGCCTTGGCGGTGTGGGACTCCTCCATGTGCTTGATCTTCTCGTTGATAGCCGCGAGATCGTTGGCAATCGTGTTCACGGCGCTCTGGGTCTGTGTCGCCAGGGACTGGATGTCCCTAGCGGCCTTGTCGCTCGCCTGCTGGGCCGAGGAGACCTGCGTCGCGATGTCGTCGATCCTCGCGACCTTTTCCGCCTGCGCGGCGAGGGTGCGGTTCACCTTGGAAAGGCTGATGGCAGCGTAGCCGCCGATAATTAGAGCGACGGCGCCGACGATGACGCCGCCCATCGGGAGCATGCTGTTATTTTCGCGAGAAATAGTGTCCATGTATAGGGTGGTAAGGAGCGTAAGCAGAGACGGAATATCCATGGTACGCAAGCACATTGCGCACTTGCGGACATCGCGCCTTGACACTCCTCGGAAACCTCCGTGCCCTCACCTTTTCGGGGTGTAGCTTAGCCTGGTAGAGCGCCTGGTTTGGGACCAG
>DATNHT010000126.1:0-18405 GCA_035604815.1 Opitutaceae bacterium | reverse complement strand
CTGCAGTCGGTCCAGGGCTACCTGGCCCCGCCGATTTTCGTCGTGTTCTTCTTCGGCGTGTTCTGGAAGCGCCTGAACTCCCAGGGGTGTCTCTGGGCGATGGTCCTGGGCTTCGTGCTCGGGGGATTCCGCATGCTGGTCGATACGCCGGTGACCATGAAGCTCCCGGGATTCGAGCAGGGCTATTCGCCGGGCTCGTTCCTTTGGATCGTCAACAACATCAACTTCCAGTATTTCAGCGTCTTAATCACGCTTGTCTCCGCCGTCGTCATGGTCGCCGTGAGCTATGCGACGCGGGTGCCGGATTACCCCCGGATCCAGGGCCTCACCTTCGAGACGGCCTCGGATGCGGACCGCGCGCTGACCCGCTCAAGCTGGGAGAAGAAGGACGTCTTCTTCTCGGCGTTCATACTGGCGTGCATCCTGGGCGCCTACATCTACTTCTCGGGCTGACGGGCCCGGGCGTTGCCCGGCCGCACGCTCCCCAACCGACCCCCTCATGAATGCGCGAATGACGATCCGGCTTTTCACCCTCATCCTGGCATGGGGCCTGTCAGCCCCGGCGGGCGGCGCTGCGGGCGGTCCCGGCGTGCAGAAGATGCCCTTCGGGGAGGCGGGGGGCCTGCCCGTCCACCTCTACGTCCTCACAAACGCGGGCGGCATGGTCGCAAAGGTCATGACCTACGGAGCGACCCTCACCGAGCTCGACGCGCCCGACAGGAGCGGAAAGCTGGACGATGTCGTGCTCGGCTTCGACAGCCTCGGCGGGTACCTCGGGAAGGAGCCGTTCTTCGGGGCCACCGTGGGCCGGGTTGGAAACCGCATAGCGAAGGGCCGGTTCACCCTGGACGGCAAGGCCTACCAGCTCGCCGTTAACGACGGCCCGAACCACCTGCACGGGGGGATCAAGGGGTTCGACAAGGTCGTCTGGGACGCCGAGGCGGTCCCGGGCGAGGGCGGGCCCTCGGTCAGGTTCAGCTACCTGAGCAGGGACGGCGAGGAGGGTTATCCGGGCAATTGCCGCGTCACCGTGCTGTACAAGCTCACCAGTGCGGGCGAGCTGCGGCTGGACTACGCGGTCACCACCGACCGGGACACTCCCGTCAACGTGACCAACCACAGCTATTTCAACCTGGCGGGACCCGAGAACGGCGACATCCTCGGCCATGAGCTGACGCTCGACGCGGACCGATTCACGCCCGTCGACTCGACCCTCATCCCGACCGGCGAGCTCGCGCCCGTCGCGGGGACGCCGATGGATTTCCTGCGCCCGACACGGATCGGCGCACATATCGAGGAGGTCGGCGGCCATCCCGTGGGCTACGACCACAACTACGTCATCAACGGAGGGGGAGGGAAGCTCGCCCCGGTCGCGACCGTCTACGAGCCGGGGTCGGGCCGCGTGATGGAGGTCTCGAGCACGGAGCCGGGGGTGCAATTCTACACCGGCAATTTCCTCGACGGGACGATCACCGGGAAGAAGGGCGTCGTGTACCGGCAGCATTGGGCGCTTTGCCTGGAGACGCAGCATTTCCCGGACTCGGTAAACCACCCGAACTTCCCGTCGTACGTCCTCAAGGCGGGCGCCACCTACAGGTCCACCACGATCTACCGGTTTGGCGTCAGGTAGAGCGCGCTTCCGCCCTGCGGGGAAGCGCGGAACTTGACAGAGCCGGGGCTCGTGACAGGCATCGTTGCGGAGCCCCATTCTCTCATCATGAAAATAGCCAGCAGACGAGGTCTCGCATGTCTCGTGGCGCTTTGCGTTGGATTGGCCGGACGGACGGGCGCCTCGGCGCAATCCGCCCCCCGGGAGAGGCTCCTGATGGATAAGGGCTGGAGCTTCCACCTCGGCAACGACTGGGGCGAGGGCCAGAGCCTGGCGAAGGCCGGGACGGGAATGGGCCCGGCCGACGGCTCGCAGAGCGTCGCGAGCTGGCGCCGGGTCGACCTGCCGCACGACTGGGCGATAGAGCTGCCCTTTGACCCGACGGCCGACGGCTCGCACGGTTTCAGGGCCCTCGGGGAGGGTTTCCCTCAGAACAGCGTCGCCTGGTACCGCCGGTCCTTCGATCTGCCGCAGACCGATTCGGGCAGGCGCCTCTGGCTCGAGTTCGACGGCGTGTACCGCGACAGCACCGTGTTCGTCAACGGGTGGTTTGCCGGCCACCACGAGAGCGGCTACAGCGGCTTCCGCTGCGACATCACCGACGTCGCCAACTGCGGCGGGAGGAACGTCGTCGCTGTCAGGGTCGACGCGGCGCGGCCCGAGGGCTGGTTCTACGAGGGCGCCGGCATCTACCGGCACGTCTGGCTGGTCAAGACCGCGCCGCTGGCCGTCGCCCCCGACGGCGTGTTCGTGTCCAGCCGGTTCAAGGACAATGTCCCCGCCGGCGACGACGAGGTCCACCTGGAGGCGCGGATCCTTAATTCCACGGACGCGCCCGCCGACCTGACGGTCACCTGGGAGATCTCCGCCCCCGGGGGGGGGGCCGTGGCCACGGCGACGCGGTCGGGCCGCGCGGAGGCCCGGGCGGCGCTCGATCTCGAGCAGAGGGCGCAGGTCCGGTCGCCGCAGCTCTGGTCCCCGGAGACGCCGAGGCTCTACTCGCTCGCCACGACCGTCGCGAGCGGGGGCCGGACGATTGACCGCGTCGAGACTGCGTTCGGCATCCGCACGGTCGGCTTCGACCCGGACAAGGGCTTCATGCTGAACGGGAGGCCCTACCAGCTCAAGGGCACTTCCAACCACCAGGACCACGCCGGCGTGGGAGCGGCCCTGCCGGACGGGCTCCAGTATTTCCGGATCGCGCGCCTGAAGGAAATGGGCTGCAACGCGTACCGCACCGCGCACAACCCCCCGACGCCCGAGCTGCTCGAGGCGTGCGACCGCCTCGGCATGCTGGTCATGGACGAGAACCGCCTGATCGGCAGCGACGCGCAGCACATGGACCGGTTCGAGCGCCAGATCCGGCGCGACCGGAACCATCCGAGCGTGGCGATCTGGTCCCTGGGCAACGAGGAGTTCAGCGCGGAGGGCACCGCCGCGGGCGGGCGCGTTGCCAGGACGATGCAGGATCTGGTCAAGCGGCTCGATCCGGCGCGGCCGGTGACGTTCAACGCGGACCTCGGGAACGAGTATGCGGGAATCAACGAGGTCATCGAGGTGCGCGGCTGGAGCTACCACGTCGGCCCGGCCATGGACGCGTACCACAAGGCGCACCCGCGCCAGCCGAACGTGGGCAGCGAGCAGGGCAGCACGGTCGGCACCCGCGGGATATACGCGAACGACGCGGTGCGCGGCTACGTCAGCGCCTATGACGACAACGCCCCCAACTGGGCCCAGACAGCCGAGACCTGGGTGAGCTATTTCGCCACGCGCCCGTGGCTGTCCGGCGGATTCGTGTGGACAGGCTTCGACTACCGGGGAGAGCCGACACCCTACGGCTGGCCGTGCATCAACTCGCATTTCGGGATCATGGACACTTGCGGCTTCCCGAAGGACAACTACTGGTATTACCAGTCATGGTGGACCGACCGGCCCGTGCTCCACCTCATGCCGCACTGGAACTGGCCCGGGCGGGAGGGCCAGGAGATCGACGTGCGGGCGCTCAGCAACTGCGACGAGGTCGAGCTCTTCCTGAACGGCCGGAGCCTGGGCCGCCAGGCGATGAAGGCGCAGTCCGTGCTCAGGTGGAAGGTCCGCTACGAGGCCGGCGCCCTGTCCGCCCGGGGGCTCAGGGGAGGGCGCGTGGTCGCCGAGACAAAGGTCGAGACCACGGGTGCGCCTGCGGCGGTGCAGCTAAGTCCCGACCGCGCGGCGTTCGACGCGAATGGCGAGGACGTCGCGGTCGTCACGGTCTCCATAGCCGATGCGCAGGGCCGGGTGATGCCCGTCGCCGGCAACGAGGTCTCGTTCGAGCTCGAGGGCCCGGGCAGGATCATCGGGGTGGGCAACGGGGACCCCAGCTGCCATGAGCCGGACACGTTCGTGGCGGCGGCGCCGTTCAGGACCGTTCCAATCGGCGGCTGGCTCTGGAAGAACGTGGCCAATCCGTACGCGCCCAATATGCCCGAGGAGGGGGCGCAGTTTGACGACTCGTCCTGGGGTGCGACCGACGTCAAGGCGGAGAACGGTCCGCCCGAGTTGCAGGGGAAGGCCGTATTCCGCACCCGCTTCAGCGTCACCGCGGGGGACCTTGAGGCGTCGGTCGTCGAACTCTGGTTTGGCAGGATCGCCGGGGGAGTGTCCGTCTACCTCAACGGCCAGAAGATCGGGGGCCCGGTCGACTCGCGCGCGCCCTCGGTCTACGACGTGAAGGCGCTGCTGCATCCGGGGGAAAACACGATAGCCGTGGCGACGGACAACTGGGGTCCCCCTCCCGCGGGCCCGGGCAGGGGCGTCCTTCTGCGCCTGCAGGACGACCCGCCGGCCGTCCACTGGAGACGCAGCGCGTTCAACGGCCTTGCCGAGGTTATCGTCCAATCTTCCAGGGAGCCCGGATCGCTCAGGCTCACGGCGCGGTCCGAGGGGCTCGACCCGGCGTCGCTTGCCCTGCAGTCTCGCCCCGCCCCGCCGCGCCTCGCGGTGCCGTAACCACCGATCCCGCGGCCGCGGACCCTTGCCCGATGAATCCCTTGAATCCCGTGGAGGTGCGGGTCCTCGGCTCGCTGATCGAGAAGGACATCACGACGCCGGACTACTATCCGATGACGCTCAATGCGCTGACAAACGCCTGCAACCAGAGCTCAAACCGCGATCCGGTGGTTTCATTTCTGGACAAGGATGTTGTGCGCGGCCTCGATTCGCTTCGGGAGAAGAAGCTGGCCTTCATGTTCCAGGGGGCGGACAGCCGGGTGGCGAAGTATGGCCACCGCTTTTCCGAATCGCTCGGGCTTGACCGGCCCCAGGTGGCGATCATGTGCGTCCTCATGCTCCGGGGGCCCCAGACCGTGGGCGAGGTTCGCGGGCGGACCGGCCGGATGCACGAGTTCAAGAGCCTGGAGGAAACCGCGGCCGCCCTCGAAGCGCTGATCGCGATGGCGCCGGCGCCGCTGGTCGTCAGGCTTCCCCGCCAGCCGGGGTTCAAGGAGCAGCGCTACGGGCACCTCCTTTCGGGCGAGGCACCGCTTCCGGCTCACGAGGCCCTGCCGGGCCCCGAACCGGCGGCCATGGCGGTGCCCGTTGAAGGCGAGCGGATGGCCAGGCTTGAGGCAGAGGCAGCCGCCCTGCGCGCGGAAGTCGCGGAGCTCAGGCGGCAGCTCGCCGATTTGAGAAAACAGCTTGAGTGAGCCCCGGCGGTGGGGCAGGACTCCTGTCAGACGCAATGCAACCCGCAACGGCTACCTTGGCCCGGGACCGACCGATCGCGGGCCCCGGACCCGCCAATACGCCGGCGCTCCTGCTCCTGCTGCTGGCCGCTGCGGCTCTCGCCGGCTGCGAAAACGCCCCAATAATCTATCCCGACACCAATCCCATGACACCCCTTCCCGCAGTCAGCCAATTCAACAAAGACGAAGTCATGGCGATGCTCGAGTTCTGCATCGACCTTGACAACCAGGACGACCGCGCGAATCCGATGGCGCGAAGCATCTACAAAATGCGGGCGGACCGGTATGCCGGCTGGGAGCTCGTCGACGACAGCCGCGTGCGCTACGCCAACGCCATCCATCTCCCCGTCGCGGACAGGGCAAACCCGGTCCTGAACGGGTTTCCTCCGTTCGGGAGCGCCTGGACGCTTTGGAGGAACGCGCAGGCCGCAAAGCGCGGCGAGAATGTCTATGCGCTCGCCTTCAGGGGCACGGTATTTTCCCATGCGCCGAGCGTCGTGGAAGACGCGCTGGTCACGACCGTCGCGGGCAGGCACGGCCTCGAGCTGCCGGCCGGCCGGTTCTTGAACGTCACCTTCGCCGCGCAGCCGCGCGCCGAGGTCCACGAGGGGTTCGCCTACGGCATCTTCGGACAGCTCTTCGACAAGGAATTCGGCGCCCTCGCGCGGGTCGAGCAGAAGGTTCCGCCCGGCTCGACGCTCATCATCACGGGTCACAGCCAGGGTGCGGCGCTGGCGACCCTCGCGCATGCGTTCCTTGTTTACGCCGCGCAGGAGGGGCGTTTCGGAATCGCCGACATGAGGCTGAGCCTGAGGTCCTACGTGTTCGCGCAGCCCAAGCCCGGCAACACACAGTTCTCCCAGGATTTCGCGGGGATCACCGGCGGGGGCGCAGCCTCCTTCACCTTCAACAACACGATCGACCCCGTGCCGATGCTGCCGCCGACGCACGGGTTTCTTTTCGGGGCGTTCGAGGATTCCCCCCGGGTGAACAATCCCGGCTGGGAGGCGGTGCGGATGATAAACAATGCTGCGAATTCGATCAGCCGGGCCCTCGGCGGTTTTTCGGAGAGGAGCCTCGCGGGGAAGATAAGCCAGCTAAAGAAGAAGAGCGACGACGGGCTTTTCCTCGCGCGCCAGCTGCCGGCCGTGCCCAACGCCAAGCCTGCGGCGGGCGTGTCCCAGAACTACACGGCGGCCGGCAACGTGATTCCGCTCGTCGGCCTGCACAACGGATCCGCGTATTACGACAACCCGGGTGACGCCGACGACGCGTTCATCCAGCACCATGCGACGACCTACCGCCGGCTCCTTGAGACCATGTACGGGTACCCGGCGACAACGGAGGACACGCCTGGCCTGGTGGAGCCGCCGGTCATCGCCGTTGCCGACTAGCGCCGCCCGCCCCGGTCCGCGGTCAGGGCTCTCTCTTTCCCTGCCTGAGCATGGCGACGGCCCTGGCCACCCGGCGCGTCCGGGTCTCGTCGCGCTTTGCCGACTCGATCCAACGGGCGAATTCCTTGCGCCCCGTGTAGGAAAGCCCGCGAAAGAACAGGAGCGCCTTCGGTTGCCTTTCCAGGGCGCGCCTCAGGTCCTTCGGGACCGCGACCACCCGGGGCCTCATGTCCTCCTCGACGACGACGTCGACAGCATCGCCTGGGCCCTTTCCAATCCTTTCCCGGATATGCTTGAGTACCAGCAGCATGTGAGATGGACCGCCCATCCGAATGAGGGAACCCCGGTACGGCTCCCCATCAATGGTGACCTTGACGGCGACACGACTCTTGCCAAAGACCCTCTCCACATCGAAGGGAACGGAGACAAATGCTCCGCCGCCACCGGCGCTTTCGATCACGGAGCTGAAACGTTGAACCGAACCTCGGCTCATGGAGGGGGCGCCACGCGCCTCAAATCGGCGCTGGGCGGGTTGGCTGCCGCCCGCAGATCCGGGGCGGAAGGGGGCGGATTGTAGGCTACGGGGCGCATACCGAGGGTTTGGATTCTTGGGCAAGGGTCGTGTTCAGCCGGTGAAATTCCGGTGCGGAATAAGCGCAGGCGGCGGGTTTGGCTCCGCCATCGGAAGCAAAGGACTTACGTTGTCCTAGGCAAGAGCCCAATGGGGAGGCCATGCGGCCCGCGGAGCATCGCCGCAGGACCCCACAAATCGCTCGCGTTGGTTGCACCCGGCCGATCAAGTCGTGTGGCGATCCTGCCTTCGGCTGGAGACCGATGAGAGTCATTTGAGCCCGCCTCGCCCACTTCAATTCACGGCTGGTCTGCTGCTGGGCGTCGGTGCGCAGCTGGCGCCACAACCCGCCCGCGCAGCCGATGCGGCCGCCGCGGTTTCGCCGGAGCCGTCCCGGACGGCGGTCGGCCCCAACGACGCGCGAATCGCGTACATGGGGCGCGTCGAATTTTCCGAGCAGAGGGCGGAGATGGGCTTTCCGGGGATCACGGTGCGCTTCGTGTACAGCGGGCCGGCGCCGGTCATGAGGCTCACGGGCGATTCGCAGAACTGCTTCTTCAACCTGTCGTGCAACGGGTGGGACCCGGTGGTCATCAAGCTGAACCAGGGCGAAAACGAAATCCCGCTGCCCACCGGCATTGCGCCCCGTGGCGGCTGGCTGATCGAGCTTGTCAGGCGGACCGAATCATGGATGGGCACCGCCTCGTTCGACGGACTGCTGCTGCCTGCGGGGTGCGAGCTCCTGGCCCCGCCCGCCTGGCCGAAGCGCAAGCTGATGTTCATAGGAGACTCCCTCACCTGCGGCGAGTACAACGAGCGCTTCCCGCAGGAGAACGACTCGACGCCGCGCTCGACGAATGCGGCGCGCTCCTACGGGATGCTCCTTGCCCGGTGGCTCGGGGCCCAGGTGCACCTGGTCAGCTGCGGGGGCCGGGGCATCACGCGCGACTGGTCGGGAAAGAGGGATGTGAACATCGTGCCCGTCTTCTTTGCCCGCACGCTTCCGGACAAGGCCGGCTCCGTATGGGACCATTCCCGTTACCTGCCGGACGTGATCGTGATCAACGACGGAACAGACTTCGACGCGGGCCCGCAGGACGAGGCGACGTTCACGGACGCCTACGCGGCATTCGTCGGTCAGGTGCGCTCGGCCTATGCCAACGCCTACATCCTGCTGAGCGAGAGCGGGTTCCAATCAGACGGCTCCGACGGGAGGCCCAGGACGGCGCGGGACCAGCTGCTGCGCACGATACGGGAGGTGGCCGAAAGGCGACAGAGGTCCGGGGACTATCGGATCCGGGTGGTCAGGACGGGGTTCTTCCCGGGCACTCCGACGAACGGCCATCTCGTGGCGTTTCAGCACGAGCAGATTGCCCTCGATCTCCTCGGGCCGATTCGCGAGGTGACGGGCTGGTGAGCGTCGAAGGGGGCGATCGCGCTCCCCGGGGAGCGCGGGCGCCGGCTGGCACCCGCGGACGCCGTCAATCGAGGGCCTGCTCCAGGTCGCCGATGAGGTCCTGAGTGTCCTCGAGCCCCACGGACATGCGCAGCAGGTCCTTGGGCGTCGTGCTCTGTGGCCCCTCGACGCTGGCCCGGTGCTCGATCAGGCTCTCCACGCCTCCAAGCGAGGTGGCGCGCTTCCAGAGCCGCAGCTTGGCGATGAACGCGAGCGCGCCGGGCGCGCCGCCCTTCACGCGGAGCGAGAGCATGCCGCCGAAGCCGCCGCGCATCTGCCGCGCCGCGACCCTGTGGCCCGGGAATGTCGGCAGGCCCGGGTAGAGGACGGCCTCGATCCCTGGACGGCCCGAAAGATGTTCCGCGATCGCCTGCGCGCTGCGGCTCTGCGCCGCCACCCTGACAAAGAGCGTGCGCATGCCGCGCAGGAGCAGCCACGCCTCGAATGGCCCGAGGACGGCGCCGGCCTGCGAGCGCACGGCCTTTATCCGCTGCCAGGTCTCGCCGTCGGCGCCCGTGGTGACCGCGCCGGCAATCACGTCTGAGTGGCCGTTCAGGTATTTCGTGGCGGAATGCATCACGAGGTCCGCGCCGAAAGCGAGCGGCTGGGTGTGGACGGGCGTGGCAAATGTCGAGTCGATGCCCAGGAGGGCGCCGGCCCGGTGCGCGATCTCGGCCAGCGCGGCAATGTCGGTGATGACAAGGGTCGGGTTGGCCGGCGTTTCCACCCAGACGAGCTTTGTTTGCCCGGGGCGCACGGCGGCGGCGGCCCGGGCCGGCTCCGTCATGTCGACCGACTCGATGTGCAGGCCCCAATCCGTGGCCCAGCCGACCAGCCAGTTGCGCAGGGCCCAGTAGGTCACCTCGGGCACGAGCACATGGTCCCCCGGCCGCAGGGCGAGAAACACCGCTGTCGCCGCGCCCATGCCCGAGCTGAACAGCGCCGTCGCGGCCCCGCCCTCGAGCCGCGTGAGCAGTGCCTCGGCCTGCTCATAATTCGGGTTGTCCGGGCGCGAGTAGAGCCGGCCGGACAGGAGCCGGTTGTCCGCGCCGCGCTCGTAGGTCGTGGCCGGCTGGATGGGCGGCACGAAGGCGCCCGTCGCGGGGTCGAGGAAGCCGAGCGCCTGGGCGGCGGCCGTGGAGGGTCTGACAGAGTCGGGCAAGCTCACGGCCTGCGAGCTAACCGCGTGTCCCGCGAAAGGCAACTTGCGGGTTTTTGGGCGGGGGGTGCCGGCGGAATTGGGGGAACCGGGGCGGGATCTGGGGCATCCTGGGGCAGGTCAGACGCGGACAAACGAGCCGACCCGTCCGTCGGCCCTGAGGGCGGCGAGCTCGCTCGACGTCGGGTGCTGCGGCCTGTCGCGCTCTGAGCTTACGAGACAGAGGAAACCGAGGGGCTCGTCGGTCGTCGCGCGAAACTGGTGCCACGTCTGCGGCGCCACGCGGATCAGGTCGTTGGTTTCCAGGGAATGGATCTCGCTGCCCACCAGCGCCTGTCCCCGGCCGCGAAGGATCATGACCGAGTGCACGTGGTCGTGCCGCTCGAGCGTCGAATGGCCGCCGGGCGCAATCTCGAAGTAGCGCAGCTGGGTGCCGGCGGGCTCTCCGTCATCGAAGAGCACCTGGCGGGTGACGCCCTTGAAATGGGTGCCGCCGCCCTCCTTGTAGGCGAGAAGGGGGACGTTCTCCCAGCGGTACGGGGCAGTCTGCGCGATGTGCGTCCTCTTGGTCACGGGGGGTAGGGGAATGCATGCACGGCGCCGACGAATTGGCGACTTCGACGGAGCAGCGTGTCCGGGTCGGGCGCCTCGAGCAGGCTGCCGCCGACGAGGAGCATCGTGTCGGCTCCGTAAACCCGGAGCACTGCGGCGACATTCTCGATCTTGATCCCTCCCGCCGGCGCCGGCATCGCCGGCGCGATCCCCGCATCGGGTGTCCGGAGCGCCCGGGCGATTCCGGAACACACGTCGCTGCTGTAGCTGAAGCGGCCGCCGGCGTTCGGGTAGATGACGGCGTCCGCGCCGAAGAGAGGGAAGAGCTTTCCAAGCAGCGCCGCCGGGGCGATCCGCTGCGCGCCGCCGAAGGCGGGATGGGCGAGCACCGGCCGCCCGAGGTCCTGCACCAGCTCGTTGAAGAACGCGAGCCCGAGAATCATGGGTGAAACCAGTACCGCCTCGACGCCCAGCTCGTTCGCCTGCCGGGCCTGGCGCAGCACGGTCGCCGGCGAGCCGATGAGGTTCGGCACATAGATTGTCCGCCTCCCGGTGGTCTGCGCCGCCTCGGCCGTTGCGCCGAGGCACACCCGCACCCGGTCGGAGAATGGGCAGTATGGATGGTCCGGGAGTCCGTGGTCGTCCTTGATCACGTCGAGGCCCGACAGGGCCAGGGTGCGGCATAGCGCGGCCGTCTCCCCGACGGAGAGCCCTATCGGCTTCAGCACCGACGCCGTGATGGCCCGGCCCCGGACTCCGGTGAGCCGCCTCAGGCCCTCGATGCCGAAACGCGGCCCGCCGAGCGTGCGCACCATTGCCGGAGGGACGCGCACGTCCTCCAGCTCGACCTCGGGCTGGAGCGAGCAGTTCCCAAAGAGGACGTTTAGCAGCTGCGCCGGGTTGCCGGCGACCGCGTCCGCGGGCTGGGCGAGCCTGACGCGGAACTCGTCGGTTCCCAACGGCTCGGCCGCGATCACCCGGCCGACAAAATGCTCGCGCACGTAGGCCGTGCGCAGCGCCGCGCGTTTCAGTTCAACGGTCTGCTCGAGCAACAGCGCCTCGATCCGCGCGTCGAGCCCCGATGATGCCGTGCGCACCCTGTAGATCACCTCGATGTCATCCTCGTTCATTCCCGGCCACGCTACACAGCGGGGCCCTTCCCGAAAGCAGAAAGCGCGGGAACGGCCCAATCTATGGCTTTGCCTTGTCGGCGGAAGCTCATTCCCTTTGCGCCTGTGAGCAACGCAGCCGATCCTCACCGCTTCGGATTCGAGACGCGAATGGTCCACGCCGGGCACATCCCGGACGCGGTGACCGGGGCCCGCGCCGTTCCCATCTACCAGACCACCTCGTTCGTCTTCGACGACGCGGAGCAGGCGGCGCAGCTCTTCGAGCTGAAGCAGTACGGCAACATCTACACGCGCATAAGCAACCCCACCACGGCGGTGTTCGAGGAGCGGATGGCCTCGCTCGAGGGAGCGACAGGGGCCGTCGCCACCGCCAGCGGCATGGCGGCGCAGCTCGTCGCCTTTCTCACGCTGCTTCAGCCCGGCGACGAGATCGTGGCCTCGTCTCAGCTCTACGGCGGCTCGATCACCCAGCTGGTCCACACGCTTAGGAAGTTCTCGATCGGCGTCCGCTTCGTGGATCCCTCGCGGCTTGGGGAGTGGGAGGCGGCCGTGACGCCGAGGACCAAGGCGCTCTACGGCGAGACCATCGGCAATCCGCGGGGCGCCATTCTCGATTTCGGGCGGCTCGCCGGCCTCGCCGCCTCGCTTGGGGTTCCGCTGGTCGTGGACAACACGATGGCCACCCCGGCGCTCTGCCGCCCGATCGAGCACGGAGCGACGCTTGTGGTTCATTCCGCCACGAAATTCATCGGCGGGCACGGCACCGCGATCGGCGGCGTGCTGCTCGACTCGGGCAGGTTTGATTTCAGCCGCTATCCCAGCATCGCCGCGCCCTCGCCGGCCTATCACGACCTGCGTTTCTTCGACACGTTCGGACACTACGGCTTCCTCATGAAGGCCCGTGCCGAGACCGTGCGCGACACGGGGGCATGCCTCTCGCCGTTCAACGCCTTTCTCCTGATCCAGGGCCTTGAGACGCTCTCGCTCCGGATGGAGCGGCAGACAGCCTCCGCGCTCCGGGTCGCCCAATTCCTTGAGGCGCATCCGGCCGTGGCATGGGTCGCCTACGCGGGCCTTCCCAGCCATCCCGACCACGCGCTGGCTCAGAAATACCTGCCAAAGGGACCGGGCGCGGTGTTTTCGTTCGGCGTTAAGGCGCGCTCCGGTGACGATGCGCGCGCGGCCGGCAAGAAATTCATCGAGGCTCTTCAGCTCTTCTCGCACCTTGCGAACATCGGCGACGTGCGCAGCCTTGTGATTCACCCGGCCTCGACCACCCACCAGCAGCTCACCGACGAGGATCTGGCAAAGGGCGGCGTCGGCCCAGAGCTCATCCGTCTGTCGATCGGCCTTGAGAACGTGGAGGACCTCCTATGGGACCTGGACCAGGCGCTGCATGCGCCGTAGTGTTGAACTCGGCGCTCACGCCCGAGCAGCAGAGGCTCTACCAGGACCCGCTCGTCATCCAGCGGCTCCTGCGCGACACCCGCACGATCGCGATCGTCGGCCTCTCGACGGATCCTCAGCGAGCGAGCTGGTTCGTCGCGAGTTACCTCAAGAGGGAGGGCTATCGGATCATTCCCGTGAACCCCAAGGCGGACCTTGTCCTGGGCGAGAAGGCCTACCCTGACCTCGCGGGCATCCCGGAGCGCGTCGACCTCGTGGACGTATTCCGCCCGGCTGCGGAATGCCTCGCCATCGCCAAGCAGGCCGTGGCGATTAAGGCCGGGGCCCTGTGGCTGCAGCTCAAGCTCGTCAATCTCGAGGCCGCCGAGTTCGCCTCTCGAAACGGCCTGGCCGTCGTCCTCGACCGCTGCGTCAAGATGGAGCACGGGCGCTATAGCGGCCGGCTGCACTGGGGCGGCATGAACACCGAGATCATCTCCGCCCGCAAAGCCAAGCTCTGACCGGTCCCGCAATCGTCACCCGAACCACCATGAAGCCACGACCCGCCCTTCTAATCGCCGCGCTCGCCGCTATGCTCCTATCCGCCCGCGTGGGCACCGCCGATGGACCCGCGCAGGCCACGGCGGCGCTCCAGGGGGACCCCGCCCGTCCCGCAGCCGCCCATTGGATGCGCAGCGAGCTTTTCTTCGGAATAGGGCCTGCTGACGTTTCCGATGACGGCGTCGGCGAGATGAGGTGGCGCGCCTTCCTCGACAAGGAGGTGACGTCGCGCATTCCCGACGGGTTCACGGTGTTCGAGGCGTATGGGCAGTGGCGCAGCGCGAGACATGAGGCGCCGGGCCGCCTGCGCTCAAAGGTGCTCGTCATCCTTCACGAGGACACCCCGGCGAACCGCGCGTCTGTCGACGCCATCCGTCTCGCCTGGAAGGCCGCCACGCACGCCCGGTCCGTGCTCCTCGTGACCGAGCCGGCGGACGTTTCGTTCTGATCTGTTCCCGACGGATCGCGCACCTGCCATCCTAGACGCACGAGGTCCCGCGGGAGGGGGTCAGGCGACGCGCCCCCTTGCGTGCGGCTCCTCTCCAGTCCAGATTCAGAGCCATGCCGCACGCTCTCTTCCCCACGAAGTTCGGGACCTGCGGCATTGCGTGGAATGAGGCCGGCCTGACCTGCTTTCAGCTGCCCGATGATACCGAGGCCCTGACCGAGGAAAGAATGGCCGCGCGCGGCGGGACGCAGCCGGGCGCGCCGCCGGCGTGGGTGCGGGGGATCATCGCCCGGGTGCAGCTGCACCTTGAGGGCAACCTGCAGGACTTCTCGGGCACCGCGCTCGACCGATCGTGCGCAAGTGATTTCCAGATGTCCGTTTATGTGCAGACGCAGGCCATCAAGCCGGGCTTCAAGAAGAGCTACGGCGAAATCGCAAGGCTGATGGCGCTCGGCAACGAGTCGGCTCGGGCGGTCGGCATGGCGTTGGCCGCAAATCCCTGGCCGCTCATCGTCCCGTGCCACCGCGTGGTTTCGGCCGGCGGCAAGATGACCGGATTTTCCGCTCCGGGAGGCGTCCGGACGAAGACCCGCCTGCTCGCGCTCGAGGGCGCCGAGCTGCTGTCCGAATGACCCCGCCTACGGGGGCCCAGCACCTCCGCCGACCCGGCGCCCGCCACCATCAGCTGCCTTCCGGAACCGACTTGCCGAGCCGGTGCCCGATGTTACAAGACATTGGTGCGCACATCTAGAATCCTTCTTGCGGCCTGGATGATTGGGCTTGCGGCGGCCGCTGCCGATGCGCCGCCGGCGCCCGAGACGCCCAAGCAGCCGGTCGTGGACACTTATCAGGGGGTCAGGGTCACCGACGACTATCGGTGGCTCGAGGATTCCGGCTCGCCTGCCGTCAGGCAATGGAGCGAAGCCCAAAACACCCGGACGCGGGCGTATCTCGACTCGCTCCCGCACCGTTCGGAGATCGGCTCGCGGGTTGACCGGCTGATCCGCTCGAATTCAATATCCTACGCCGTCGTCGCGAAGCGGGGCGGCCGGCTCTTTGCCTTCAAGACCGATCCAAGGCTGCAGCAGCCGATGATTGTCACGCTTGCCTCCGCCGATGACCTCGGCTCCGAGCGCGTAATCGTCGACCCGAACGCTCTCGACCCGAAGGGCGGGACCGAGATCGACTGGTTCGTCGTGTCCCTGGACGGCGGAAAGATCGGCGTGTCGCTCTCCAAGGGAGGAAGCGAGGCCGGCGACCTGCACCTCTACGATGTTGCGGCGGCGCGGGAGACAGGCGAGGTCATCCCAGGCGTCCAGAAGGGAACCGCCGGCGGAAGCGCCGCGTTCACGCCCGACGGCCTCGGCATCTGGTACACGCGCTATCCGCGCGGGGGCGAGCGCGAGCCGCAGGACGCGGGCTTCTACCAGCAGGTGTGGCACCACCGGATCGGGACCCCGACGGAGGCCGACGCCTGCGAGCTCGGCGGGGACCTGCCGAAGATCGCCGAAATCCAGCTCGCAACCAAGGAGGACGGGAAATGGGTCGTCGCCGAGGTGAGGAACGGCGACGGCGGGGAGGTGGCCTACTACCTCCGGTCCGCATCGGCCGAATCCCCGTGGGTGCGGGTTTCAAGCTTTTCCGACAAGATCGTGCGCTTTGCCTTCGGACGGGATGAGGCGATATACTTCATGTCGAGGATGGGTGCCCCGAAGGGCAGGATTCTCCGTGTTGCGCTCGACGCGCCGCCGTCCCTCGCAGGCGCGGCCGAGATCGTGAAGGAGTCCGAGGGCTCGATTGAGGACTTCCTCCCCACGGCCTCCCGGCTCTACGTCAGCGACCTTCTCGGCGGGCCATCCCGGGTGCGCGTCTTCGATCTCGCCGGCAATCGCTCCGCCGACATGCCGCTGCCCCCCATCTCGTCGGTCAGGCATATGGTGCCCCTGGACGGCGACGACGTTCTGGTGGAGAACGGCAGCTACCTGGAGCTGCCGGCATGGCTCCAGTACACTGCGGGCACCGGGACCTGCCGGAAGACCGCGATGGTGCGCACGTCGCTTGCGGACTACTCCGACACCGAGGTCATCCGCGAATTCGCGAAGTCCAAGGACGGCACGATGGTCCCCCTAGACATCCTAAGGCGGAAGTCGGCGAGGCTCGATGGCGCGAATCCGACAATCCTGTACGGTTACGGGGGATATGGGTTGAGCATGACCCCGCGATTCGATACGTCGCGCCGCATTTGGCTGGAGCAGGGTGGGGTGTTCGTCATGGCGATCCTGCGCGGCGGCGGCGAGTTCGGCGACGAGTGGCATCTCGCCGGAAACCTCACGAGGAAGCAGAATGTCTTTGACGATTTCTACGCGTGCGCCGTGTGGCTGGTTGAGCACAAATACACGACCTCGGCCAAGCTGGCGATTTTCGGGGAGAGCAACGGGGGCCTGCTGATGGGCGCCGCGCTGACGCAGCACCCGGAGTTCTACCGCGCGGTCGTCAGCAGGGTCGGAATCTACGACAGCCTCCGGTCCGAGCTCACCACGAACGGCGAGTTCAACGTGACCGAATTCGGATCGGTCAAGAATCCCGAGCAGTTTAGGGCGCTGTTTGCCTACTCGCCGTATCACCACGTGGCCGACGGGGTTAGGTATCCCTCGATCCTGCTCACGACCGGCGCCAACGACCCGCGGGTCGACCCGTGGCATTCCCGCAAGTTCTGCGCCCGCCTCCAGGCGGCGAACGCCTCGTCCAACCCTGTCCTCCTGCGCACGAGCCGTTCGTCCGGACACGGCATGGGAAACTCGCTCGACGAAACCATCGCCGAACGCACGGACATCTACTCATTCCTGATCCATGAACTCGGCGTCGAATTCAAGCCGGTGCAGTAGCGGGCGGTCGCTTGGCCCCGCGCTCCTCGCGCTTGCCTCGCTGCTTTTGGTCCCGGGTGTCCGCGGCGCGGATCCCGCGGTGCCCATCCCTGTCCTGGTCATCACGACCTACGAGACCGGCAACGACCGGGGCGACACTCCGGGAGAGCTCCAATTCTGGGTCGAGCGCCAGAATCTGGACCAGTCAATCAAGGTGCCGGGGGTCGACCACCCGCTGCTGACGAATGGACGGGGGCTTTACGCCATGGTGTCGGGCACGACCTCGCGGTGCGCGGTGCAGCTCATGGCTCTGGCGTCCGATCCGCGCTTCGACCTGCGCCGGACCTATTTCCTGCTCAGCGGAATCGGCGGGGGGGACCCGAAGGTCATCTCCCTGGCGAGCGCCGTCTGGGTCCAGCACGTGATCGACGGCAACCCCGCCTTCGAGATCGACAGCCGTGAGATCCCGGCGGCCTGGCCCTACGGCCTGGTGGCCTTCGGCGCGACGGCGCCGGGAAAGGGATCGGCCAATGTCGACTCCGTGCCCGCCGCGGGGGCATCGGAGGAAGGCTCGGGCGGGGTGGGTTCCGTCGCCTTCAAGCTCAGTCCATCCCTGGTCCGATGGGCCTACGAACTGACGAAGGATGTTCGCATTCCCGACAGTGACGCCGTTCGGGCGTTTGGCCGGAAATTCGAGGGATACCCCAACGCCCAGCGGGCTCCCTTCGTCGTCATGGCGGACAGCATGGGTTCCGACCGCTTCTTTCACGGGGCGCTGATGACCCGCTGGGCGGAGGACTGGGATCGGATCTACACCCGGGGCGCCGGATCGTTCGCGATATCCGATTGCGAGGACGCGGGAGTCTGCATCGCTCTGCAGCGGCTGAGCCAGATGGGGCGGGTGGACTTCAACCGCCTGCTCATCTTGCGCACCGCGTGCAATTTCACAGTTCCGCCCGCGGGCGTTTCCGCCGAGGGAAGTCTTTTTGGCGACACCATCTCGGATTCAAGCGGTGTCGCCTACATCCCGGCTCTGGAGGCAGATTACCGGGTGGGCAGCGTCGTGGTCTCCACCCTTCTGCAGAACTGGGAGAAGTATCGCGATCATGCGCCCTAGGCGAGAGGACCCACATGAAGCCGACGACGCGAGGGAAAGCCTACTGCTGGGTGCGCCAGCAGCGCGGCAGGGCGTTCGCTATGCTCCTCGACTTTGCAATGGCGCCCTTATGGGCCGAAGCCCCGCACGCCTGGAAGTCCCTAGAGATTAATTGCCTTCTGCCGAGGACTTAGGGTGCGCCCTCGGCTGGGTTCGAGCCCCGTGCATCCGGGGGCAAGTCCGGCAGGCGCGAATCGATCCCGAGATTCAGGCTTGTGGGAATGCAGACAACATTCCCCGCAACGACTCCGTCCGGGCTAGCCGAACCTTCGCTACTGGAGGGTGTGGGCAGAGATAACTCGTTGATTTGCAAGGTGAGGATCTCGTAGGTCTGCCCTACATTTCGAGGTGGCGTTTTGCGGTGATGCGCGGGGGCGGCTGCGCGGGCAGTTCCCAA
>DATNHT010000125.1:0-3688 GCA_035604815.1 Opitutaceae bacterium | reverse complement strand
AGGGGATTTCGACGGCGACGGGCGCGCTGACATCTACGCCGTGCAGAATTCCTACGCGCCTATCCCCTCGGTGGGGCGCTTTGACGGGGGCCTTAGCCAGCTGCTGCGCGGCGACGGAAGGGGACATTTCACCCCGGCTGCGCCGGCCGAGAGCGGCCTGGTCGTGCCCGGAGACGCCAAGGCGCTCGCGGTGCTCGACCTCGACCAGGACGGCTGGCCCGGCTTTCTCGTTTCGAGGAACAACAATTCCCTGCTCGCCTTCCGCAACAGCGGAACGCCCGGCCACAGGCCGCTGCGCATCCAGCTTCACGGGGCCGCCGGAAACCCGACCGCCGTGGGCGCCCGTATCGCCGTGGAACTCACCGACGGCTCGACGCAAACGGGCGAGATCTATGCGGGCTCGGGATATTACAGCCAGTCCCCTGCGGCATGTTTCTTTGGATATCCGCAGGACACTCCCCCGAGGAGGATCCTTGTCCGCTGGCCGTCGGGCCTGACGACGGAGCATGGCTTTCCGGCAGGGTCCTCCACCCTCACCCTTTCGGCCCCGGCCCAATGAATCCGACGCAAGCAGCCTCGCCCGCCAGCCGGCCGCCAATGCGTTGCCTGAACGCCCGCGGGCGGGTCGACCTGGCCGTCGAGGCCGCCGGGGTTCGCACGGGCCCCGCGGCGCGCGGTTCGGCGGCGCATGCGGCCCGGCATGGGTTATGGGTGGGGGCGCTGCTGGCCTGCGCGGCCGCGTGGGCCGCGGAGCCGGCCGGGAGCATCACGAGCGCGCCTCTCGCCCCGCACCCATTTGCGCGTGGAAAGACCATGTTCGTCCAGCTTCCCCCGGAGCAGACCGGGGTCAGGACCGAGAACCGCTACAACGACCCGAGGATGCGCGGGGAGCTCTATCAGGAATTTGAAACCTCGTCGATCGGCACCGGGGTTGCCATCGGAGACTACGACGGCGATGGCAGGCCCGACATATATGTCGTTAGCAAGACGGAGGGCTGCCGTCTCTTCCGCAATCTGGGCGGCTTCAGGTTCGAGGATGTGACGGAAAAGGCGGGGGTCGGCGCCACGCCGGGGGTCTGGAACCAGGGCGCGACATTCGTGGACATCAACAACAGCGGCCGGCTGGACATCTATGTCTGCCGCACCAACGCCCCGAATCTCCTCTACATCAACCAGGGAGACGGGACGTTCAAGGAGATGGCCCACGCCTACGGCCTCGACGTCGTGGATTCGAGCGTCATGGCCGCCTTCTGCGACTACGACCGAGACGGGTGGCTGGATCTCTACATAGCGACCAGTGTCCTGAACGCCTCGACGCACCCTGACGGCCAGCGCGGCTATCTCTTCCACAACAACCGCAACGGCACGTTCACGAACGTGACCGACCGCGCGGGCATCGCGGGCGAGTCGGAGAGCCACTCCGCGACGTGGTGGGACTTCGACAGCGACGGCTGGCCGGACCTGTACGTCGCAAACGACTACGGCTTTCCCGACAAGCTCTACCACAACAACCGCGACGGCACCTTCACGGATGTCGCCGAGCGCGTCCTGCCGCACACCTCGTTCGCGTCGATGGGCTCGGATCTGGGCGACGTGAACAACGACGGCCTCATCGACTTCCTGGTGGCCGACATGGCCGCGACCACCCATCAGAAGGACCAGCACGACGTCGCCGATGCGCGCGGACGAACAGAGGCGGCGCAGGACCCCAGTGCGACCCTGAAACTCCACCACAACGCGCTCCTGATAAACACCGGCACCGGCCCGTTTCTCGAGGCGGCGCATCTGGCAGGCATCGCGGCCACAGACTGGACATGGTCGGTGCGCCTTGAGGACCTGGACAACGACGGGCGCCTCGACCTCTTTGTCACCAACGGCTTTCCGCAGGATCCAGGCGCCGACGTCCAAAGGCGGATGATGAGCGCCGAGACCACGGCCGAGCGGATACGGATCATGTACGCCAGCCCCCCGCGGGTTGAATCGCACCTCGCATTCCGAAACCTTGGCGACCTGCAGTTCGAGAACGTGAGCGCGGCCTGGGGATTGGACATGAAGGGGGTGAGTTTCGGCGCCGCCCTCGGGGACCTCGGCGGGGACGGCAATCTCGACATCGTCTACACGAACTACCACGGCGGCGCCACCGTGCTGCGCAACGACAACGACACGGGCCACCGCGTGGTCATTGACCTGCGCGGGACCGTCTCCAATCGGTACGGAGTGGGGGCGACCGTAAGGGCCGAAAGCGCCCTCGGCGTGCAGGTCCGCCAGCTCGTGCTGGCGCGGGGATACATGTCCAGCAGCGAGCCCATGCTGCATTTTGGCTTCGGCGGGGACACGGTCATCAGGCGCCTGGTCGTGACGTGGCCGAGCGGCCACGTGCAGGAATTTGAAAATCTCGCCGTGGATCGGCGCTACACGATCACCGAGCCGTCCATGCCGATTGCGCTGCCGCCGGACGCGGCCCGGCCGCCGGGCCAATTTGCCGAGGAGAGCCGGTCGCTCGGACTAGCGCTCACGTCGCGCGAGGAGCCTGTCGACGAGGCCTCCGTGCAGCAGCTGATCCCCGCTCGCCTCAACCCGCGCGGCCCGGGCCTCGCGATCGGGGACGTCTTTGGCAGCGGCCGGGACGACGTCGTCATAGGCGGCACCACCCTGGATCCGCTGCGCATCCTCCACTGCGCGCCATCCGGAACATTCATGGCGGTGGATTCGACCGCGGTCGCGACGGGTACGGCGATCGACGATGGACCACTCCTTCTCTTCGATTCCGCGGGCACCGGAAGAGCGGATCTCCTGGTGACCAAGGGTGGCAACGCTCTGCCGCCTGGCTCCCAGGACTACGAGCCGAAGCTGTTCCTGAACGACGGCCATGGCGACTTCCGGCCGGCACCGGACGACGCCTTGCCGCCGCTGCTGTTCAGCGCCGGAGCGGTCGCTGCATCCGATTTCGATCACACCGGCCGCCTCGGTGTGTTCATTGGCGGACGGGTCCTGACGGGCGGGTACCCGCTGGCTCCCCGGAGCGCGCTCCTCGCCAACCGCGGCGGAAAGTTCGAGGATGTGACCGACACGCTCGCCCCGGGGCTGCGCGAGGTCGGCATGGTCACTGCCGCGTTGTGGAGCGACGTCGACGGCGACGGATGGCCCGACCTGCTGCTCGCGCTCGAGTGGGGCAACGTGAGGTATTTTCACAACAACCAGGGCAAGGGCTTCGAGGACTGGACCGAGAAGGCGGGGTTTGCCGCTGCAGGCACAGGATGGTGGACCTCCATAGCCGCAGCGGACTTCGACGGCGACGGCCGGCTTGACTACGTTGTCGGCAACGTCGGCCTCAACACACACTACCGCGCCGACCCCGCGCACCCCGCGCTGCTCTTTTCCGGCGTTTTCGCGGGTGGGGCCACGGCCCAGCTGATCGAGGCGTATTACGAGGGCGACAGGCTCTATCCCTGGCGCACCCGAAGGGATCTCGGCTCCGCCATTCCGTCGATCCTGAAGCGCTATCCGACGTTCGACTCGTACGGTCGGGCCACGCTGGGCGAGATTCTCGGCGAGGAGAACCTGGCCAAGGCCAAGCGCTTCGCCGCCACGGAGCTTCGCAGCGGCGTGTTCTTGAGCCAGCCGGACGGCACCTACCGGTTCGAACCCCTGCCCCGCATTGCCCAAATCGCTCCGCTGCAGGGCATTG
>DATNHT010000124.1:0-37127 GCA_035604815.1 Opitutaceae bacterium | reverse complement strand
CAAAAGCTCGAGGGTCTCGAGGGGGTGCGCAAGCGCCCGGACATGTACCTCGGCGACACGAACGAGCGCGGGCTGCACCACTGCGTTTTCGAGCTGGTCGACAACTCCGTCGACGAGGCGCTCGCGGGCTTCGCCACGGCGATCTCCGTCACGATCCACCTCGACGGCTCGTGCTCGGTCGAGGACGACGGCCGCGGGATTCCGGTGGACCCGCACCCCGTCTACAAGATCCCCGCCCTCGAACTCGTGCTGACGAATCTTCACGCGGGTGGAAAATTCGGGAAGGGGGCCTACCAGGTCTCCGGCGGACTGCACGGCGTCGGGGCCAAGTGCGTGAACGCCGTGTCGGAGTGGCTGGAGGCCGAGGTGCGGCGCGCAGGCAAGGTCTACCAGATGCGTTTCGAGCAGGGGAAGACGACGCAGAAGATGATGGTGATCGGAGACACCCGCAAGAACGGCACAAAGATCACCTTCAAGCCCGATCCCGAGATCTTCCTGACGACGCGGGAATTCCAGTACGAGATTCTCGCGAAAAGGCTGCGCGAACTCGCCTTCCTGAACCCCGGGATCAAGATCGAGCTTTCGGACGAGAGGTCCAAGAAGGGGGACAAGTTCTTCTTCAGGGACGGCATCACCGAATTCGTCCGGTTCCTGAACCAGAACAAGGTCGTCCTCCACGACAGGCCCATCACGTTCTCGGACGCGGTCGCGGACGAGGACCCGACGAAGGCCGCGACCGTTGTCGACGTGTCGATTCAGTACAACGACGGCTACAACGACCAGGTCTTCGCGTACGCCAATTCCATCTACAATCTGGAGGGCGGCACGCACCTGTCCGGCTTCAGGACGGCCCTGACGCGGGTGATCAACAATTTTGCCAAGGGCAACAACATCGTGAAGGAGAAGGACCCCGCGATCACGGGCGACGACGTCCGCGAGGGCCTCGTGGCGGTGATCTCTGTCAAGGTTCCCGAGCCGCGCTTCGAGGGGCAGACAAAGACCAAGCTCTCCAACTCGGAGGTGGACGGGATCGTGCAGAAGGTCGTCGGGGAGAAGCTGAAGTTCTTCCTCGAGTCCAACACCGCCATCGCCAAGCGGATCATAGACAAGACGCTCAACGCGGCGCGCGCGAGGGAGGCCGCGAGGAAGGCGAGGGAGACGGTGCGCAAGGGGGCCCTCTCTGGCGGGGGCCTTCCGGGCAAGCTCGCCGACTGCTCCGAACGGGACCCGGTCCTTGGCGAGCTCTACATCGTGGAGGGCGACTCGGCCGGGGGCTCAGCCAAGCAGGGCCGCGACCGCCGCTACCAGGCGATCCTCCCCCTGCGCGGGAAGCTCATCAACACGGAGAAGGCGCGGCTGGACAAGGTCCTTTCGAACGAGGAAATCCGGACGCTCATCACGGCGATCGGCACGGGCATCGGGGACGCCGAGGGCGAGGGCGCGTTCAACGTGGAGAAGGCCCGCTACCACAAGATCATCATCATGACCGACGCCGACGTGGACGGCTCCCACATCCGCACGCTGCTCCTCACGTTTCTGTACCGCCAGATGCGGGGGCTTCTCGACCTGGGCTACGTGTACATCGCCCAGCCGCCGCTCTACCGGATCAAGCGCAAGAAGCGCGAGCAGTACGTCGACAATGACGAGCAGCTGAACCGGATCCTGCTCGAGCTCGGCTCCGAGGACGTCATTCTCACGCGGCTGGCGGACCGGCACGCCTTCACCCCGCAGCAGATCGACCGCATCGTGGAGTTCCTGGCGGCGCTCGAGGAGCTAGGCGCAGGTGTGACGCGTTACGGCGCCCCGCTCAGCGAATACCTCGACAGGCACGACAAGGAGACCCACGCCCTGCCCCGCTACATAGCCCGCATCCGAGAGGGCAACAAGGAGTCGCACGAGTTCCTTCTGGACGACGCCGCCCGTGTGCGGTTCTTCAAGGAGCACGGGCTCGACGCCGACCTATTCGAGGAGACGGCCGCGGACGCGCCGAAGCCGGACGCGAAGCCCGCGGCGGCGCCAAGGCGGATCACGCTCCACGAGATCTTCGAGAGCACCGAGATGTCGAAGATACTCAAGGCGGTCGCGTCGATCGGGCTCGATATCAACCGATTCAGCCCCAGCGAGGCGCCGCGGTACACGATCACCGAGAATCCGGGCCAGAAGACCGAGGCGACAACCGAGCTCCGCGCGCCGCTAGATATCGTCGCCCAGATCCGCGCAAACGGGAGGAAGGGGCTCACCATCCAGCGCTACAAGGGCCTCGGAGAGATGAACCCGAAGCAGCTCTTCGAAACGACGATGGACCCCGAGAAACGGCGTCTCCTCAAGGTCGCGGTCAACGACGCCGCGAAGGCCGACTCGCTGTTCACGCTCCTCATGGGAGACGAGGTCCCTCCCCGCAGGCAGTTCATCGAGGACAACGCGCTGAACGTGCAGTACCTCGACGTTTGAGGCCCCCTTCCCCGCCCCTCTCCAAATTCCCGTGTACACCGGCTCCGAAAAACCCCTGTCGGCCAACATCACCGACATCATGCAGACGGCCTACATCGATTACTCGATGTCGGTGATCATCGCCCGCGCGCTGCCCGACGCCCGCGACGGGCTGAAGCCGGTCCAGCGCAGGATCCTCTACGCGATGCTGCGCGAGGGCCTGCTCCACAACCGCTCCTACGACAAGTGCGCCGGCGTGGTGGGCGAGGTTCTCAAGAACTACCATCCCCACGGCGACGCCTCCGTGTACGACACGCTGGTGCGCCTCGCGCAGACCTGGGTCATGCGCTATCCGCTGATCGACCCCCAGGGAAACTTCGGCTCGGTGGATGGCGACCCGCCGGCCGCCTATCGCTACACGGAGTGCCGCCTCAACCAGCCCGCCGAGGACCTCCTGAAGGACATCGAGGAGGAGACGGTCGACTTTGCGCCGAACTACAAGGAGTCGACCACCGAGCCGACCGTCCTGCCCGCGGCGCTTCCCAACCTCCTGATGAACGGATCGACGGGCATTGCGGTCGGCATGGCGACCAACATCCCCCCGCACAACCTGGGCGAGATCATCGACGCGGCCTGCGCGATCCTCGACAGGCCGTCGATCCCAGTGGAAGAGATCTGCGAGATCGTCCAGGGGCCGGATTTCCCGACTGGCGGCGTCATCTCGGGGCGCGACGCGATCCTGAGTTACCTGAATACGGGCAAGGGGATTGTGAGGATTCGCGGCAAGGCCCACTCCGAGGAATTGAAGGGCGGGATGGAGCAGATCGTCATCACCGAGATTCCCTACAACGTGAACCGGGCCAACCTGGTCACGCGCATCGCCGAGCTCGTTTCGGAGAAGGAAATCGACGGAATCCGCGATCTGCGCGACGAGTCGGACGAGAACACGCGCATCGTTGTCGAGCTGAAGCGCGGCGAGCAGGCGAAGGTCGTCATCAACCAGCTTTTCCAGAAGACGGCGCTCGAGTCCTCGTTCGGCGTCACGCTCCTTGCCCTCGACCGGAAGCGGCCGAAGCAGATGAGCATAAAGGAGCTCATCGAGTGCTACATCGAGCACCGCCGCGATGTCGTGACCCGCCGGACGCGATTCCGCCTGCGCGAGGCAGAGGACCGCGCCCACATTCTCGAGGGCTACATCATCGCGCTCGACAACCTGGACGACTTCGTGAGGATCATCCGCGCCTCGGAAAACCGCGACGAGGCGAAGGTCAGGCTGATGGCGAAGTACCCGCTCTCGGCGAGGCAGACGGACGCGATCCTCGAGCTGCGCCTGTACCAGCTGACGGGGCTCGAGCGCGGCAAGATCGAGGCGGAGTACCTGGGGCTGATGAAGCTCATCGAGGAGCTGCGCGGTATCCTGGAATCGGAGCCCAAGCTCCTCGCCCTGATCAAGAGCGAGCTCCTCGAGATGAAGGCCAAGTACGCGTCGCCGCGGCGGACCGAGATCATCGCGGCCACGGGCGAGTTCCGGATGGAGGACGTGATCCCGAACGAGGGCTGCGTCATCACGGTCTCCCACCTTGGGTTCATCAAGCGCACCCGCGTCTCCGACTACCGCTCCCAGAGGCGCGGAGGCAAGGGCATCATCGGGACGGAGACGTACGAGGAGGACTTCGTCGAGCACCTGTTCACCGCGAGCACGCACGATTATATCCTGTTCTTCACGAACACCGGGCAGTGCCACGCCAAGAAGGTCTACGACGTCCCCGAGGGGACGCGCGCCTCCAAGGGAAAGTCGGTTTCGAGCTTCCTGCGGCTCGCGGAGGGCGAGAAGATCGCGGCCATGATCTGCGTGAAGGACTTCGCGGGCACGCTCCACCTCGTCATGGCGACCAAGGCCGGCGTCACCAAGAAGACGAACCTATCCGACTACACGAACGCCACCCGGGAGGGCGGCCTGCGCGGCATCAAGCTCGAGGAGGGCGACACCCTGGTCGGCTGCGTGCTGACGACCGGGCAGAACGAGATTGTCCTCGTCAGCTACAAGGGCCAGGCGGTGCGCTTCAACGAGGACGACCTCCGCGACCAGGGTCGCGACACGGTCGGCGTCACCGGAATGCGGTTCAAGATCGACGGCGACCACGTGAAGGCCATCGAGGTCTGCGACCCGCAGGACCGGCTGCTCATCGCCCGCGAGGATGGAATCGGGAAGCGGACGCCGTTCGAGGACTACCGACTCATCAGCCGCGGCGGCACCGGCGTCATCGCGATCGACCTGCCCGAGGACGGCTCCGTCAACGTCGCCGGGGCGCTCAGCGTCCGCGACGACGGCGAGGTGATGCTGCTCACGGCCAAGGGCCAGAGCATACGGACCCGCGTCAGCGAGATAAGGGAGACCGGGCGCGGCGCGAAGGGCGTCAAGCTGCTCACCCTCGCGGATGGAGACAGGCTCCTGAGCATCGCCCGGATTGTCGAGACCGTGGAGGAGACCGCGGTTCCATTCGAGACCTGACCCGCCCGCATCGCGGAGGCTGACCCCGGGGGCCGAGGCGCATAGGGCCCCGGGCGACCGCCGCCCTATTGCGGAGCCGGGACCTGCGGCGTCTGGGACGCGGCCGTGTTCCCGAGGAACTTCACCCGCGGGCGGCCGCCGTCCTCGATGTCCATGAAGAAGCTGCCAAGCGATCCGGGGACGATCCGCACGTGGACCGTCTTGCCGGGCGCGGGCGCCCAGTACCGGTCGTCGTCGGTAACCACCCAGCGCTGACCGTTCGTCAGGGTGAACACGGTTCCCTTCCTCCAGCCGTAAAACGGGGTGGCCAGCGCGGCGTCGAGCGTCGCGTACTCGATTTCGGTGCCGGGCCTGAGCAGCACCTTCACCCGGTCGATGATGCCGGCCGAAGCCTGCTTTTGGGCGGACTTGCGATCCTCGGCCTGGACCTGCTGGCGCACCTCCTCCGTCACCGCCTTGGTCGTCTCCTCCTTGACCTTGGCCGCCGTGCCGCTCTGCCGGGCGCGCACGAGCTCGTCGAGCCTTGCGAGCTCGTCCGGCGAAAGCTTGCCCAGGCCCGCCGCCTTGAATTCGGCGGGCCCGAGGCTCTTCGTGAACGAGTCGTCGGCGCGGACAGCGCTTCCACCAAGCAGGGCGCAGATCAGGGTCAGGCGGGTGAGCATGAGGGGGCACGTGACGGTCAACGCTTGCGTCGCTTCGGGCGCAACGAAAAAGTCGCGTCGATGAACGCCGAATGATCCGGGCACTCATATTTGACTTCGACGGACTGGTCTTGGACACCGAGACGGCGCTAATCGACGCCTACGGCGACGTCCACGCGGCCCACGGGATCCCCTTTGACAGGTCCCTTTTCATACGGGGCGTCGGCCACGCCGACTTCGCGTTCGACCCCTGGCGGGGCTTCGGCCACGCGGCGGACCGGGAGGCGCTGGAGACGGAGAGACGGGCGTTCAACCGGGCGCGCAGCGAGCGGGAGCTCGTCCTTCCGGGGGTTGTCCCGCTCATCGACCACGCGAAGGGGGCGGGCCTCAGGATCGGCCTCGCCTCGAACTCCGGTCACGACCATGTCGAGGGCCATCTGGGAAGGCTCGGCATCCTCGGGCGCTTTGACTGCGTCGCGTGTCGCGAGGACGTCGCGTCGCCCAAGCCGGAACCCGACCTCTACCGGCTCGTCCTCAACAGATTCGGGCTCGGCGGACGGGAGGCGATCGCATTCGAGGATTCGCTCACCGGAATCATCGCCGCGAAGCGCGCGGGCCTCCGCGTCGTCGCGGTTCCCAACGCCTCGACGGGCCATCACGACATGAGCGACGCCGACCTGCGCGTCGGCTCGCTCGCGGATTGCCGGCTGGCGGACCTCATGGCACTATTCGACGCATGAACCCGCCCGCGGTGCCGCGCTACAACGTGCTTGGCGTGGGCGTCTCGGCGCTTTCGTTCCTTCAGGCGCGCGATCTGGTGGTCGGGGCCCGCGGCGCCATGAGACTTGGCTACGTCTGCCTGTGCACGGTCAACGGCCTCGCCGAGGCGCGCAGGGACCCGGGATACCGGCGGATCCTCAACGAGTCCTGGTTGACCACGCCTGACGGGATGCCCCTGGTGTGGATGGGGCCGCCCATGGTGGAGCGGGTCTACGGGCCCGACCTCATGCTGGCGGTGTGCGACGCGGGCCGGGCCCGCGGCCTGCGCCACTATCTCTACGGCGGGATCCCGGGCGTTGCCGAGGAGCTCGGCGCCAGATTGTCCGCCCGCTATCCCGGGCTCCTCGTGGTCGGCGCCTTCACCCCCCCCTTCCGGGACCTGGACGCTTCCGAGTTGGGGCACCTGGCGTCCGACATCGCCAGGACCCGGCCCGACATCGTATGGGTCGGCCTGGGGACGCCCAAGCAGGAGCGATTCATGGCGGGTCCCGGCAGGACGCTCGAAACGGCGCTCCTGGTGGGCGTCGGCGCGGCGTTCGACTTCCTCTCGGGCCGCGTGAGGCAGGCCCCGCGCTGGATGCAGCGGGCCGGGCTCGAGTGGCTGTTCCGGCTGTGCGCGGAACCCCGCCGCCTGGGCCTCAGGTACCTGACGACCAATCCGGTTTTTGTCCTGCGTGTGGCCGCCCAGAAGCTGCGGATCCGGGAGTACCCGGTCGACTAGAAGAGCTCCCGCTGCACGATCGAGTCCCTCCTCCTCGGATCGAGCGTGCTCAGCGCAAGCAGCTGCATCACCGTGAGGGACGCGAGCTGCGGATGGCGCGACAGCGACCCGAGCAGGAGGGCGCCGGCGATCGCGTCATACAGCGCGGCGTGGTACCGCCTCCGCCCGACCGGGCAATGGGCCGATGCGTGGGCGTCGAGGTCTGCCCGGAGGCCGCACGCCTCAACGAGCGACTCGAGGCGGCCCGACTCCAGGTCGGGATACAGCTGGGCATAGATCCTCCCCGAATCGATCCACGGGCCCCAATCGGCCGCTCGGCTGCCGGGCCGCGCGAAGTCCGGGGAAACCCGGGGGTAGGGCCATATGGCCCGCAGGAGCGAGTTCTCGGCCCCCGCATAGTGGGCGGCCAGGGGGCCCCTTTCCCGCAGGCCGGCAAACACCTCCCAGTCCGCGGAAAAGCGCGCGCACCCGGCCAGGGAATCCTCCCCCAGCCCGTGAATCTCCGTGTCCTCGGGGCGCACGCGGCCCGTCGGCGCGCAAAGCCGGGTCGCGGTCGCGGTCACCCGGCCTCCGAGGAGGGTAGCCACGCCGTACTCGAGAACGCCCGACGCCAGGCTGCCCTCAAAATCGACGAAGAAAACGGGCTGCTCCATCCACCTCATTCCCGCATATTTCCCGGAATCCGCCCGGCTCCGAGCTCAATTTTTCGTGTCTTTCGCATGATTCGCGGTTTCAAGGATGGGGTGAACCTCGATCCCTACCGCGCCTTCATGATCGAGCTCGCCGGATTGAGCGGCGATTTCATCCGCCCGTATTTCGGCCGCCCCGGCGTCAAGGTGGAGCTCAAGGCCGACGGCACCCCGGTCACGGTGGCCGACCGCGGCGCTGAAGAGCTGATGCGCGGCCTGATCCGCGGGAAGTTTCCCAGCCATGGCGTCATCGGCGAGGAACTCGGATCCGAGCGCGCGGACGCCGAGTTTGTGTGGGTCCTCGACCCCATCGACGGCACGAAGTCGTTTGCGTCGGCCGTCCCGCTGTTCGGCACCCTGATTGCGCTCCTGCACCAGGGCCAGCCCGTCCTGGGATGCATCCACCAGCCCGTCCTGCGGCAGTTGCTCGTCGGCGACAACAGATCGGCCTCGCTAAACGGGCGCCCCGCGCACACCCGCGCCACCCGCAGGATCGAGGACGCGACGCTGCTCACGAGCGATCTGGTCCATGTGGCGGGCCACCCGCGCGGCCGCGGATTCGAATCCCTCATGCGCCGCGCCAAGCTCGCGCGCACCTGGGGCGACTGCTACGGCTACCTGCTCGTGGCGACGGGCTGGGCGGACGCGATGTTCGATCCGCTGATGAACCCCTGGGACGTCGCCGCCCTCGTGCCGGTCGTCCGCGGCGCGGGAGGCGTGATCACCGATTCGAGGGGCGGTCCGCCCTACCCTGCCACATCGACTCTCGCGGCGGCAAACGGCGAGCTGCACGGGCTGGTGATGGCCGCGCTCAACGCCTGACGCCGCGGGCCTACTGGGCTGGGGAGCCGGCGTTCACCCAAGCCGCGATCACGGCGCGCTCCTCGTCCGTCATCTGCGAGGCGTTGCCAAGGGGCATGACCCGGGTGACGACGACCTGCTGGTAGATCCGCTGTGCGTTCTGCACGATTCCGCCCGCGCTTTGCAGGACGACCCCCGCGGGCGGCTGCGTGATGCCGGGAAACGTGGGTGCCTGCGAATGGCACGCCACGCAGCGCTGGCCGACGATCGTCCTCACCCTGTCGAGGGTCACCGGGCCCTTCACGGGGGGCAGCGGCTGGATGTGCGGCGCCGTCCAGACGGCGACGGCCCCGAGAAGGACAGCCGAGGCGGCAAGGTACTGCCACGGCCAGGCCCCCTTGTGCTTGCGGTTGAAGAAGTGCCTGATCAGGACTCCCGAGGCGGAGATCAGCGCAAGGACCGCCCAGGCATGGGGGTGTGCGTAGGTGGCCGCATAGTGGTTGCTGATCATGATGAACACGACCGGCAGCGTGAAATAGTTGTTGTGGACGCTGCGCTGCTTTCCGCGCGCGCCATCGGCGGGATTGGGCTTCAGGCCGGAACGCATCGCGGCCACCATCCGTTTCTGCCCCGGGATGATCACGAAGAACACGTTGGCCGCCATTATCGTCCCGATGGACGAGCCCACGTGGATGTAGGCGGCCCGGCCTCCCAGCGTCCGGGAAAGCTCCCAGGCGAGAAGCGTCAGCAGGGCGAACACGATCACGGCGATCGCCCCGTCGTGGCGCCCGAGGGGCGACCGGCACAAGAGGTCGTAGACGATCCAGGAGCCGATCATGCTCGCGATCCCGACACCCACCGCCTGAGCCGACGTCAGGCTCGCGACCGCCGGGTCGACCATCATCGCCTGCGCCCTCGTCCAATAGACAATGACGAGCAGGGCCGTGCCCGACAGCCAGGCGGTGTAGGCCTCCCACTTGAACCAGTGAAGCTTCTCCGGGAGCCGCGCAGGGGCGACCGCGTATTTCTGGGGGTTGTAGAAGCCCCCGCCATGGACGGCCCAGAGCTCGCCGGACACCCCCTTCCGGGCCTCCTCCGAATCAGGCGGCGGGGGGTCGAGGCTGTCGTCCAGCCAGACGAAGTAAAACGACGAGCCCACCCATGCGATACCGGCGATGACATGCAGCCAGCGCAGCAGCATGCCGAGCATTTCGATCAGATGGGCCTCCATTTTGCGCCGGTCAGGTCGCGGTCTCCGTGTACCGAGCCTCGCGGATCACGGTGATCTTTATCGTGCTCGGATACTGAAGCTCGCTCTCGATCCTCCGCCTGAGTTCCTTCGCGATCTCCCTCGCCCGGTCGTCCGTGACCTCCTGGGGCGAGACGACGACCCGGATCTCGCGGCCGGCCTGGATGGCGAAAGCCTGCAGGACCCCCTCGATCGACATCGCAAGCTCCTCAAGCCTCTTGAGCCTCTGGATGTAGCTCTCCGTGGTCTCCGCCCGCGCGCCGGGGCGGGTCGCGGAGATTGTGTCCGCTAGGATCACAAGGCCCGCGTAAATGGTCTCGGGCTTCACCTCCTCGTGGTGGGCCGCGACCGCGTTGACGACGATCGGGGTTTCGCCGTGGCGCTTGATGAATTCGGCGCCGATCGCCGCGTGGCTTCCCTCCATCTCCCCGGAAACCGCCTTGCCGATGTCGTGGAGGAGGCCGGCCCTTTTGGCTAGGTTGGGATCGAGCCCGATCTCGCTTGCAATCAGCGAGGCGAGGTACGCGGTCTCGACCGAGTGGTCGAGCACGTTTTGGTTGTAGGAGAACCGGTACCGGAGCTTCCCAAGGAGCTTGATGATCTCCGAGTGAAGCCCGTTGATGTTGAGCCGGCTGACGGCGTCCTCGCCGGCCTGGGTCGTGGCGAGATCGATCTCCTCCCCCGCCCGCTTCACGTACTCCTCGATGCTCGCCGGATGGATCCGTCCATCCTGGACCAGCGCCTCGAGGGCATTGCGCGCAATTTCGCGCCGCACGGGGTCGAACGACGAGAGGACCACGAGCTGGGGCGACTCGTCGATTAGCAGCGTGACGCCCGTCGCGGCCTCGAACGACTTGATGTTGCGGCCCTCCCGCCCGATGAGCCTGCCCTTCATGTCCTCGCTCGGCAGGTGGACCAGGGACGCCGTGAGGTCCGCGTTGGGCTTGCTCGCCAGGCGCTGCATCGAGGCGATCAGTATCCGGCGTGACTGGGTCTGCAGCTCCTGCTCCGACTTCTCAAGGGTCTCGCGGCGCAGGGCGCGCAGCTCGTCCTGGCATTCGAGCAGGACCTCCTCTCGGAGCTGCTTGCGGACCTCCTCCCCGTCGAGCTGCGACACGCCCTCGAGCCTCTTGCGAACGTTCTTGGAGAGGTCGCGGATGGCGTCTCGCGCCTGCCTGATCGCGGCGCTCTCGCGGTTCAGGCGCTCCTGGCGCTGCTCCAGTTGAAAGTCCAGCAGGGCCAGGGATTCCTCGTGGGCCCTGATCTCGCGAAGCCTGACGTCCGATTCTATCTCGCGCCGGTCGAACTCGCGGTTGAGCTCGGCGCGCTTCTCCTGGATCTCGGCCTCGGCTTTCTGCTTAACCTCCCCGGCCCCAACCAGCGCCTCGCGCCGGGCCACCTCGATCAGCTCGGCAGCCTGCTCGTGCGCCGCGCGGCGTGTGTAGCGGGTGACAACCCAGACCACGAGAAATCCGAGCAGCACCCCCAGGAACAGGGCCACTGGAAACGCTGCGTCAATGAGGCTGCTTGGCAGGCTGGATGCTAATTCGGCTACGGTTGCTAAGGCCAAGGATAAGGTCCGGTTAACATAGCGCCCGGGACGCGAACCTCAAGACTCTTTACCTGCCGCTGCGGCGCTCGTCGAGCGGGGGCTGGATCGACGGCAGGGCTATGTTGAGGATCGACTGGATCCTCGCCTGCGCCGCCTCCTCGCCGTCGGCGGCCCCGGTCAGGAGGAGCACATAGGCCCACCGGTCGGCCCGTCCGTGGATGATCCGGTTCCAGGCGTCCAGGAACATCCTCGCCCCCTGCGAGGGCACGATCCGGTCTCTGCCCACAAACCAGTAGACCGCGAGTCCCGGCACCGATTCAACGCCCCGGACCCCGGTCCGCTCGCGGCGCAAATGGAGAACCGTGGCCTCAAAGTCCGCGCCCTGCCGGCCGGGATAGCCGAGGCGACGCGACTCCGAGCCGTAGATTGTCCATCCCTGCCCGACAAGGCAGAGCTCCGGCCGGTGAATCGAGGTCCGGTCGCGCCCGCTGAGCACGACCGAGAAGAAGACGCCCCGGTTGGGGTCTTCGAGGCTGACGTACAGCTTCTTCGAGTAGCCGGTGTCGGGCGGAAGGATGGACCGCTCGATCGCCGTCGGCTCAACACGGCGCCCCATCCAGTCGGAGCCCAGGAACGTCGGCAGCTCGGCCGGGTTTTCGCCGTCCTTCGCCAGGATCACGCCCGCCCGGCTGTCGGGCGGCAGCGATGAACGATGGCCGAGGAACGCAGCTTCAGCGGCCGCGGCCAGAAGGACGGCGGCAGCCACGGCCGCCTCCCGCGGGCGCCATCGGGCGTCCGGCGAAGCCGGGGGCCCCGAGGGCACGCACTCCGCCGTCCAGCCAGGATTGCCGCGGGCAATGGCCTCCGCGACCGCGGCGACGCCCCCGACGACGACGACGAAAACGCCAAGCCCCATCACCGCGTGGACGCTGTCGCCCCATGCCTGGCCGCCCCACTGGGCGGCGACAATGATCGACGAGATCCGCAGGACGTTGCCGAGATACACCAGCGGAAAGCTCGCCAGGAGCATCGCCGCGCGCAGCCAGCGCGGCCTGAACCACACGTAGCCGATGAAGAGCGACAGAGCGGCGAGCGCCATCAGTGAGCGGACACCCGAGCACGCGGCGGCAACGTCGTACTGGTACCGGCCGTCCGGCGCGAGAAGCTGCGTGCCGGAACGGATGACGTGGATTCCCAAGCCATGCGCGATGCTCGCCCCGGCCTCCACCACCCACATCCTGAGCCAGAAGCCCACCGTATCGAGCGCATTGACCGGGATGGCGAACACCATGAACGCGAGTGGAAAGGCGGCTGCCCGGGCCCATCGGTTCCCGCCCGCGAGCGCGAGGACGCCCCAGGTGTAGGTCAGCAGCGCCACGATCGAGATCCGCGGCTGCTGGGCGACGAATCCCACCGCATGAAGCAGGAGCCCGCAAACGAGCGCGGCCGCGGCCCTGGCGGCGTCGGGGCGCCGGCCGGCGCCCTGCCGCCGGAGGCTTATCCAGAGGAGAAACGCGCTAAGCGCGAGAATGAGCCACGCGTGCCCGGTCTCCGACTCGGGATTGACCCATTGGTAGAACCACCAACGGAACAGGGAGTTGGTGGCGATGTAGCCCCGCGTCGCGTTGCCCCAGAACTGGAAGAGAATGATCCCGGCGGCGGCGCAGACGGTCGCCGGAACAGCCCGGGGCCTTTCGGGCGCGGCCGTCACGGCGCCACCTCCCCCAGCCTGGCCAGGATTGCGCCGACCCGCTCGCGGGCGAGGCGCTCGAAGCTGTACTGCCCGGATCGCTCGATTCCCGCTGCGCTCAGCTGCGCCCTCAATGCGCCGTCCGCGCAGATGCGCTCCAGAGTCCTCGAGGCAAGCAGCGGGTCGGCGAAGTCGACGTACAGGGCGCAATCGCCGGCGACCTCGCGCAGCACCGGGAGGTCCTGGATGACCCCCGGGCAGCCGCAAGCCATCGCCTCCAGCACGCTGCGCCCGAAGGATTCCTGCGACGTGGAGAGGACGTGCGCGAGGGCGCCCCGGTAAAGGGGCGCCAGGACCGCGTCGTCCACCCAGCCGAGGAACCGGACGTCCCTGGCGATCCCGAGGCGCCCGGCGGCCGCCTCGGCGCTCCTGCGGCCGCCGGCCCAGTCGCCACCGGCGACCACGAGCGGAAACTCCGAGCGTCTTTCCGGCGCGAGGCGGGCGTATGCGGCGAGCGCGAGCTCAATGCGCTTGTACGGGTAAAGATTGGACACCCACAGGAGGTACTTCCTGGGAGCGCCCGGCGCCCCGCGGGGGCCCCCGGGCCCGAACACGTCGTGACGCAGCCCCTCCGGGCTCACGATGACCGGCGCCCTGGCGGGCCCCAGGCGGGACCGGGTCCAGGATGAGTTGGCGATGACCAGGGCCGCCCTGTCCAGGCCGCGGGCCACCGCCCATCGCCGGTACGCCGATCGAATCGCGCCTCCCTTCTGCGGCTGGCCGACCGCAAAGACGTGCATCGCGACGGGAAGCCCGGCGGAGCGGACCGGGAAGAAACCCACCGTCAGGAGCGCGGCCGCGCCGCGGCGGCGCGCCTCCGGCGCCACCTTGAGGTGGTCGGCAAGGAGCCGCCGCAGAGGCCGCTCATTCGACGGAAAGCTGCGGCATAATTCGACGGCCGGGTCGCCGTCGGGCCACGGGGCGCCCGATCCGGCGAACACGATCCAGGAAACCTCCGGATACGCCCGGCGGGCTTGCGCCACGAATTCGGGGAACAGGGTGCTCAACCCGGTCCTGCGGCCGGGATTCTCGCACAGCGTCGAAATGGCGAGCTTGACCCTCACGGGCGCCATTCCAGACGCCCCGGGGGTTTCGCCAAGCGAAATTCCCCCGACTTGCGCAGTGTTGTCACCCGCCGGCATCGGCTTCACCGTGGTGCGGCGTGTCCGTTCCGACTCCAACAAACGTCTTTCGCCGTGAGCGGGCGATACGGCTCACCGTAGCCGCGTCGGTCGGCGCGAAGGCCGTCTCGGGCGTATGCACGCTCGTGCAGGTGCCGCTGGCGCTGCATTACCTGGGAACCGAGGCGTACGGATTCTGGGTCACCCTCTTCAGCATCGTGATCGTCCTGAACTCCGTGGATTTCGGACTTGGCGTGGGCATGCAGCACGCCATGGCCCGGGCCTATGGAAACGACCACATGGAGTCCGCCAGACAGGCGTTCTGGACGGGAACCGCCATGCTTGGAATCCTTGGAATGCTCGTGCTGGCCGTCGGACTGCCGGTCGCGTTCCGCGCATCGTGGCCGGATATCCTGCACATACACGACGCCGGCCTGCGGGCCGAGACGGGCGCGGCTCTCGCGGTCGCGATCGCGGCGTTCGTCGTCGGCCTGCCCTTCAACGCCGTGGCCAGGCTTGCGGCGGCGGTCCAGCGCGGATGGATCCACGCCGGGTGGATCGCGGCGGGCAGCGCGCTTTCCCTTGCGCTTGTCGCCGGAGCGGCGCTCGGCCGCTGGGGATTCCTGTGGTTCCTTTCGGCGAGCCTGCTCGTGCCCGTCATCCAGGGCCTGGGCCTCTTCGTCCACCTCCTCAGAGCCCTCGGCTGGAAACTGAAACCGACACGCCTGGCGCCCGCCTCGGAAATCCGCGCCATGCTCCGGTCGAGCCTCTTCTTCACGTTCCCGCAGTTTGGGCTAGCGCTCGTCCAGTCGGCCCCCGCCCTTGCCATCTCGATGGCGGCTGGCTCCTCCGCCGTCACGGGATACACCCTGCTCATGCGGCTTTTCGGCCCCTTCCAGCAGGGCCAAATCATCCTGCTCAACCCCGTGTGGCCGGCGTACACTGAGGCGCATGCCCGCGGCGAGCATCCGTGGGTAAGCCGCGCGTTCTGGAGGACGGCGGCCGCGTTCATCGCCCTCGCAATCGGCGTGGCTGCCGTCGCGTGGCAGTCCCACGCGATCCTGAGCCTCTGGATCGGTCCGTCGGCCGTGTTCGCCGGACACCGGCTCGCTGCGCTCACCGCGACTTGGTGCGTCCTGCAGATGGCCGCGCAGCCGCTGATCTACTATCTGATCGGGGTGGGAAGGCTGCACCGCCTGGCCTGGGCGGCGACGCCGGGTCTGCTGCTGTCCGCGTCGGCCCTCTTCTGGGCCTCCCGCGGCGGAACCGTCAACGGCGTCCTGGCGGCGGGCTCCCTAGGGCTGGGCTTCGCGCTTTTGCCGCTCGCCTGGGAATCGGTCCGGGCAATGCGCCAGCACGCGAGGGGGAACACCCGCGCATGAGGGTCGTTCTTTTCAAACTCAACCAGCTGGGCGACAACATCGCCTTCGTCCCGGCCGTTCAGGCCCTTCGTCTGCACTGCCCCGACTGGCAGGTCACCGTCCTGACCACGCCGGGCGCGGCCGAGCTGTACGGGGGCCCCCTCGGCCCGCAGGAGATCCTGACCTGCGCGAAGCGGGCGTTCGACAAATCCTACCGCAGGCCCTGGGAGCTTGCGCGGTGGATGTGGTTCGTCAGGCGCAGGCGGCCCGGCGCCTGCCTAGTCGCCTTTGACCAGGGCAACGCGGCGCACGCCGTCGCAAGGTTTAGCGGAGCCCGGGTCCGGATCGGCGGAAACCTCGAGCGCATCCGATTCGGCGGGTCGGTGACCGAGGAGATCGCGCCTCCCGCGGATTCACGCCCCGCAACCTGGAACTGGAGGATGGCACGCGCGCTCGCCCGTTCATTCGGCCGCGACGCGCAGTGGCCCGCCGAGCCTCCCCCACCCGACCTCCGCCATCTCGCTACAGGGGGCCACCGGCCCACCGGCACCCTCAGGCGCGTGGTCGTCCACGCGGGCGCGAGCCGCGAGATGAACCAATGGCCGATGGAGCGCTTTGCATCCGTGGCCGCGTCGCTTTCGGGCGATTACGAGGTCGTCTGGATAGAGCACGGCGCCACCGCCGGCCGCGCTCCCACGGGCGCCGTGGCAGCCCCGGTCGACTCCCTGTCGCGGCTGGCCCAATGGCTGGCCGGCGCCGACCTCTTCCTTGGCAACAACTCCGGGCCCATGCACCTGGCGAACGCCCTTGGTTGCCCGGGTGTGGCCGTGACCGGACCGACGGCGATCGGCTGGGACCCGTTCTGGCACCGCGATAGGTGGATTGCGCTGCGCCACCCGGAGCTCTACTGCGCGCCCTGCGAGAAACTCACCCGGGAAGCACCGGGCTGCGTCAATTTCGCCAGCCCGATGGCCTGCCTAAGTTACTTGACGGCGCAAAAGGTCGAGGCCGCTTGCAGGTTGCAGCTCGGCCGGGTTGGGGGGCGAGCCCCATGAGTCCGCGGCTTCGACTTACCCTCTTTCTCGCCCTCGGGGCCGCGATCGGCATCATTGTCGCTGCGGACATCTCCGATGAGCAGTACGGATTCGCGGTTGTCGTGGCGCTGCTTGCCTGCTGGGTGATCATCGAGCGAGTCAGCGATGCGCCTCCCGACGCCTGGCTCCTATGCGGCGTGCTGATCGGCTACGTCGTGGGAAACCGGGGCTTCGCGCAGCTCCAGCCCTCTGGGCAGATCCCCCTGCTGCCCGCCGAGGCGGTCCTGCTCGTTGCAATCCCGGCCCTGATAGTCCGCATGGCCATGAAGCGGGCCGCTGGGTTCAGGATGGACTGCCTCAACGTCTCGCTCCTGATTTGGATTCTCTACGGTACCGTCCGGCTGCCGATCGACATTAACCGGTTTGGGATCATGGCCGTGCGCGATTACGCGATGGTGTATTACGCGGCCTTCTTCTACATCGGACAGGCGTTCGGGTCTCACGCCGCGTCCGCCAGGCTGCTCAAGCGGGCGCTCACGACGGCCTTCGTAGCCCTGCTGCCCGTAGTCGTTAGCATACAGCTATTCCCGGACTTCCTGCTCGAGAATTTCACCTGGCGCGGGATTCCGCTCATCTACCAGAAAAGCGACCTGATCGCCACCTCGCTGGCGGCGGGGTTCTTCTGGCTCTGGACGCGCCGGAACCCCGGCGCCAAGTATGGTTGGCCGCTACTTGCCGCGGCGAGCCTCCTGCTGATCGGCGTTATGGTGTCGCCCCGCGCCGCGATGGCGGCCGCCGCCATAACGACGCTACTCTGGCTCCTGGTCGGCAGGTGGAGGATCGCCGCAGCACAACTCGCGATCGTCCTGGGCGGCTCTGCTTTGACGCTGGCTGTGCTCAGTTTCGCCGGCAAGGACCTGCGGACCTCGGCCCCATACTCCGCGTTCGAGCACGCCGTATCCATATTCGACCCGGAGGGCAGGGGCTCCTATATTAACGCCGAAAGCGGTGACCCCGGAAGCAACAACCGTTTCCGCTGGATCTGGTGGACAGACGTCTGCAAGGACACGACCAGCACAAACCCCGTGTTTGGATTGGGCTTCGGCAGCGACCTGGCGGCGCGCTTCATGGCCGACTACGACCTGCTATCCGACGAGACATTCGCGGCCCGGAGCCCGCACAGCATGATAGTGACCACGTACGGCCGGATGGGATTCCTCGGCCTAGCGCTTTGGATCGCCGTGTCGGCGAGCATGGCCAGGGTCGTCTGGCGCCTCTTCAGGCGCGGGGATCCCGATGGCCTCGGGCTGGCAAGCGCCGCCTGCGTGATTTGGATAAGCGCATGTGTCGGCGTCGTGCTTGAGTCGCCGATGGGGGCCGTCATCTTCTGGACCGTGGTCGGACTCGCCAACTCAAGCGCCCAATCCCTCCCTGCTGCTGGCGGGGAATCGCCCCGCGCCAGGCTTGCGGAGGCCGCACCGGAGGAATGGCCGGTTGCAAAGGCCGGCGCCTTGGATACTGAATCCGGCATCCGGTGAACCTCCGCCTGCCTGTCGACAGCACCAGCGTCTTCAAGACAACCACCCGCGGAAGGTGGGACTTGTGGACGCCGATTGCCATGGCGGGCCTGGGTGCCTTCGGGATCGCGTTCATCTATTCCGCCGAACTGCCGGTCAACGGGCGCGGCTGGATGGTGCAATTGCTCTGGCTCCTCATGGGGGCATGCGTCTACGTCACGGTGTCGCTCATCGACTACCAGTTCTGGCTGGGCGTCGCGCACTGGTTCTACGCCCTGTGCCTCATCCCGCTGGTCCTCGTACTGGTTCCCGGAATAGGCACAAAAGTGTACGGTTCGCAGCGCTGGATCCACCTCGGACCCTTCTCCTTCCAGCCGTCGGAAATGGCGATGGTTGCCGTGCTCCTGATTACCGCCAGCCTGTTGGTGCGCAGCGAAATAGGGACCGTCAAGCAGTCGCTCGGTGTCCTCGGGAAATTGGCCCTTGCTGTGGGTGCACCCATGCTCTTGATTTTGAAACAACCGGACCTCAAGTCCGCGATTGTTCTCCCCCCGATGGTGTTTTCCATGCTTTACGTGTCGCGTCTGTCCGGCCGGTTCTTCGCCGGCGCGTTGGCCGCGTTTCTCGTCGTGACGGGTATCGTCGCGTGGGACACCTGGCGCTACGTGGACTTCATGGAATCGAACAGATACTCGTTCCAGGACGACCGCGGGCTCTATGAGAAGCACAGCTGGGTGCCCCTCCACGACTACCAGCGCAACCGAATCCTGCCGTTCGTCGCGCCGGAGACGATTGATCCGCTGGGCGTCGGTTGGAACCAGCGCCAGTCGCTGATTTCGGTAGGCAGCGGCGGGCTCTCGGGCAAGGGGTGGACGGAGGGCACGCAGGCCCGGCTCGGCTACCTGCCGCGGTCCGTGGCGCCTAACGACTTTATCTTCTCGGTCATAGCCGAGGAGCTAGGATTTCTGGGAAGCATTACGGTTCTCAGCCTGTTTGGTCTGATGCTGTTCAACGGCATTCGCATCGCCGGTCTCGCACGAGACCGATTCGGCACGCTGCTGGCGCTCGGCGTCACCGTGCTCTTTATGGTGCATGTGTTCGTGAATATCGCCATGACCATCGGGCTCGTGCCCATAACGGGCATACCGCTTCCCTTTATAAGCTACGGTGGCTCCTTCGTGCTCAGTTGCTGCTTGTTGCAAGGACTGGTCCAGAGCGTCTATCGCTTCCGGAAGGACTTCGCATGACCCTGCGTCCGACCCTCGATATAGACCGCCCTGCCGGAATTTCCTGCGCCGCAACCCGCGCCCGGAGGCGCCCCGCATCCAACCAAGACAGAGGCCCCCATGAGCGTACCATCGCAACCGAACCCCGACGTCACGCAGGACGTCGCTCAGAAATATGATTCCGAACTCGCGAACCCCCCGATTCAGCGCGAGGTCGCATCCGTCAGCGCCTCAGAGCTGAAGGCAGGAGCGACCGAACGGGCCCAGCAACGCCCTCTTCTCCAGAAGATAGTCGCTGTATTCAAGAAGGAGAAAGGTTCCTACCGCGAGCTGATCATAAATTCCGAGCCGCTTGAGAAGCGCGTCGCACTGCTAGTCGACGGCCGACTCGAAAAATACGAGATCGAGCGCGAATCCGACGACCGGATGGTCGGCGGCATCTACAAGGGAAGGATCAAGAACCTCGATCCCGGACTTAAGGCCGCGTTTGTAGACATCGGCTACGCGAAGAACGCGTTCCTGCACTACTGGGACATGCTTCCGGCGGCCGCCGACTCCTCGATCGAGGTCGTCCGCATCAACAAGAAGCGCGATTCGCAGCCCAAGGGCGAGGTGACGGTGAAGGACATCCCCGGCTTGTACCCGCCAGGCTCCGACATCGTCATCCAGGTGACCAAGGGCCCCATCGGGACGAAGGGGCCGCGCACCACGACCAACCTGTCCATCCCGGGCCGTTACCTCATCCTGACGCCCTACAGCGACGGCTGCGGGATCTCGCGCAAGATCGAGGATCCGCAGGAGCGCAAGCGCCTGAAGCAGCTCATCAACGAGCTGACGATCCCCGAGGGGATGGGCGTCATCGTCCGCACGGCCGGAGAGGGCAAGAAGCCGCGCTTCTTCGTGCGCGACCTGCACCTGCTCCTCAAGAAGTGGGAGGAGATAACCCGCAAGATGCAGTCCGACCGCGCGCCCTGCTGCCTGTACATGGAGCCCGATCTCGTCGAGCGGACCGTGCGCGATTTCCTGACGGAGGATGTCGACCGCGTCCTGATCGACAACAAGGCCGACTACGATCGGACGCAGGATCTCGTGGGCCTCATCTCCAAGCGCTCGCGCTCCAAGATCGCGCACTACACCGACAGCATCCCGATCTTCGAGCGCTTCAACATCGAGCGCCAGATCGAGCTCACGGGACAGCGCAAGGTCCCCCTTCCCAGCGGCGGGGAGATCGTCATCGACGAGACCGAGGCCCTGATCGCGATCGAAGTCAATACGGGCTCGCACAAGAACCGCTCGGGCGACGAGAAGAACACGCTCTACGCCGTCAACCTGGAGGCGGCGCAGGAGGCGGCGCGCCAGATCCGGCTGCGCAACCTGGGCGGCCTCATCATCCTCGACTTCATCGACATGAAGGAGAGGCGCCATCGGAACGCGGTCTACGAGAAGATGGTGGAGCTCATGTCGAGCGACAAGGCGAAGAACCACATCCTGCCCATATCGCAGCTCGGCATCATGCAGATGACGCGCCAGCGCCAGCAGGAGTCGCTTTCGTCCAACCTCTACACCGACTGCCCGTACTGCCGGGGCCGGGGCATAGTGAAATCCGACACGACCATGTCGGTCGAGCTCCAGCGGCGCCTCTCGTCCGTCGTCCGGCGCCTCCACGCGCGCAAGGACGGCAAGGTGTACTCGCTCCGGGTGCTGGTCCATCCGTCGGTCCTCGAACGCCTGCGCAGCGAGGACGCCGACCTCCTCGTTCGCATGGAAAAGAGCTTCGGCGTACAGCTCGCCTTCCGCGCAGACCCGAACTACCACATCGAGAACTTCAAGATCATCAACGCCACGACCGGGGAAGAGTACCGTTGAGCGTGCTCCAGGGTGATGAATGCGTTAAGCCGCGTGCTGTTCGCGATCGGTCCCGCTGGGCTTGGCATTCTCAGCATAATCTACGGGGACTTCGCCATGGTCTGGCAACCCGTACCCGCATGGGTGCCGTTGCGCGCGGTCATTGCCTACCTATCCGGCGCCCTCCTACTTGGGTGTGGCGTCGCCATGCTGATGAAGCGGACGGCGACGCTTGCGGCGTTAGTCCTGACAATCTTCTTTTTTTCCTGGCTGCTGGTCCTGCAGGTACCGCGGGTGGTCGCAAATCCGCTGGATGAGGGGATGTGGCTGGGCTTTGGCGAGACGCTGATGCTTGTGACGGGGGGCTGGATCCAGTTCGCGACGCGCGCCGCTGGCGACGGCCGAAAATGGGGGGAGCTGGCCTCGGGCGACTCGAGGTTACGAATGGGACGCTACTTATTCGCAGTTTCGCTGCCCTTAGTCGGACTCTCCCACTTCGTCTACGCTTCTGGAACAGCCTCCATGGTGCCGGCGTGGCTCCCCGCTCACCTGGCCCTGGCTCACCTGACCGGCGCAGGCCATATCGCAGCAGGGGTCGGCATTCTCTTTGGGATCCTTCCTGGGCTGGCGGCGACACTAGAGGCGCTAATGATCAGCGCGTTCATACTTTTGCTTCATATTCCGGGCGTCATAGCCGCCCCCGGAAGCCGGCTCCAATGGACCATGCTGTTTGTCGCCTCGACTCTGGCGGGTGCCGCCTGGGCCGTTGCGGGTTCGATGCGCTCGATCCATCATCTAGGGCAGCGCACCCATGCTGACTAGCTCTTGTTCAAGAGGCCCCTCTCAATTGGGTCTATATATCGCCTCCACACAAAATGGGCGTTGTCTTCACGGATTGACTGGCGGGAAGTTGCACACGCAACCAATGACACGAGCCAGGGCGGCGGAGCCGACCAACAACCCGTCCCCTAATAGCGAATACCATCGACGGACTACTGCTCTAGGACGATCGCGGCGGAGCGCGGCGGGATGTGCAGCGTGCCGTCAGTCGGCCGGGCGTCCGGCTGTTCCGGAGTGACCGTTACCAAGCCGGACAGGCCCAGGTGCGGAATCTCGACCTTGGCCGTGATCGCCTTCGAAAGTTCCTGATTGACCACCACGACTGCCCGCTTGCCGTCGGCGGCGCGGAAAACGGAATAGCGGCTGGCCCCGTCGGCGCTTTCCGTTGCTCCCAGCGTATCACGGTATTCGCCGTCCCACAACCAGGCCTTGTACCGCCGCCGCAGGGCGTCGATCTTCCTGCCGTATGCCAGCGTCAGCGGGAAATCGCCCAGATGGCCTTTGAAGAAATACGGCTCATAGCTGATAATGTAGCGGTACATCAGGATTCGGTTGAGCATTTCGCGGTCATCGAATCCCGTGACCGCGATCATCAATGGCGCACGGGAATCGATATAACGGCAGGCTGCAGTATGGCTGTCGCCAATGCGGAAGTAGGAAAGGGGATAATTCTGCAACAGCACATCTTCGGGCGCCTCGCCGGCGAAAAGGAAGTCGGGATTCACCTTGTCGGCGGCCCGGTGAAACGCCGCGGCCAGGGGAGCGTCGCCGGCGATGACGTACTCGGGAGAAGGGTGCCCGTGCTTTGAGTCGAAGCAGTACAGGGCGCCGCCGTGCCATGTAACCTCGTCATAAAGCCAGCCTGCGGCACCGAGAGCAGGAAGCTTCTCGAATTCCCTAGTGGCAATATCGCGCCAAGCCGAGGATAGAGGACACATCATTGCGAAGCGGCGGTTGTTGATGCGAGCCAGCTGCGTGGGCGTATGGTAGCTGTAGCCACCGAAGCCATAGGGTTCGCCGTACGGATCGCGAATGGCATACTTGCTCAGCTCTTCTCGATACCAGGCGGTTGACGTGTCGGCCCAAACGAATTTCCCGAAAAGAACAATCTTCACGCCCTTGGCCTGAATCTGGGCAATGGCGTCATGCAGCTCCTGCCAGGTGCCCAATCCTGGATCGACGTCCAGCGACGGGTTTCCGCGATCCTGACCGCCGTGATTCCATCCGACCAGTTGGATGGCGCTGACGCCGTTGGCGGCGCATTCGTCGCCGATCTTTGTCAACTCCCTATAGGGAATGCGAAATTCTTCTTCGGGAGAGTTGATCTGCAACTGCTGCCAGGAATGCACGTCTTCGGCCCATGCGGGAATACGCGGCCGCCTGAACCATGTGGCCCGCCACTGCTTGTACAGGTCCACGCCGGATTGCCAATCCCCGCTGTAGCAGCGGAGGACAACGGGGGCCAGCGTCACGGTCGACTTGGGTTGGGCAAAGACGAAATGCGTCGTGCGGAATTCAAGATGGACCGGCGTGCCCGCGATCGAATGCTCGCGGGGAACCTGGTTGCCAATCGATTCGAGTATTCCCGGCCGCTGCTCGAAAGTATACTGGATTAGATATGGCGAGAGTGGATCGTGCAATTCGACGTAGACGCCCTGATTCGCCGACTGAATAAGGCAGAAAAGGCAGCTTGCGGAGTCGGCGGTGAGCATGGGGAAGTCGACGCCCCAGTAGCCCTTTTGATTCTCGAACTTGGGGTAGAGGTCGTGGGACTCGAGATTGGCGTAACCCAAGTGGCGCTCAACCAGGGGCGCGTTCGACATTGGGGCACTGACATCGCCGAGATAAGGATATTCAATCGTCTCAACCATCAGCGGCGAGTCGTTGACCAGGGAACTCGTGAAGCTTAGCGCTCCGTTCTCAAGGGTCACCGTTGCTGTGAACATCATCGGCAGGACGCCGCCGTGCTCGCTGACCAGGTTCCTCCATTCGATGTGGACCTGTTGGCCCGAAACCTTCTCGACCTTGCTCGCACGTTGTCTTTGGCCAAAAACGAAATTGTCGCGCCGGTCAGGCAGGGGCGCGTGCAGCCGAAACGAGACCGCCAACTCGGGCCGGCTCTCGATCACCCAACCCGTCGATTTGCTCTCCAACCTGGTCAGGGCGCCCGACCCCGTGTCAAATGCCGCCAGGAGGGCATTGTCCTCCAGAACGGCTTCATTCGCCCCAGCGACCGGTGACCACGACGTCGCAGCCGCCGCGAACGATAGTGCGAGTATCCTGCGGACGGCGTCTGCAACGATAGGGGCCGTATGAAGCCTTGAGTCGCTTAGAAACGGCCTGGTCCTCGCGCCGCCGACGGCACCTGCTGGCGTGTCCATTGAGTTAACTCAAGTAAGGCAGCTCCCCGCGCTCGAACAAGAAAAAGATTGGCGGTGTTAGAGAAGGGGCCCTCCCAAGGAGGGGCGATCCAGGGCAGGACCAGCCAATGATCCGGGCACCGCCGGTCTCACCATGCTGCTTCTTGCCAACCTGTTTGGCAATCGCACACTGATCCCGCATTCCGGTGTCTACTCCACCACCTTTTTGTTCGGAGCGTGAAGAGGAAGGTCGATTGTCCCTGAGAATACTGCGGCGGCTTGAGGGCCTGCGGGCCCGCGGACTGGTCGCAACCGCCGGCAGACTGAAATCGACCGGCTTCCACTGCGTCGCCGCATTGTGCGGAATCTTGTCTTCTTTCCCTTTGGCCGAGGGACAAACGCAGGGCGCGGAGAAGGCTTGGAACACGATTGCGCCCTGTTTTAATCCCCCCTCCGAGTTCTCCCGCCCATCGGGACCCTATCCAAGCCTGTTGAAATTCTACGACGGGCGTCCGGTCTTGACGCCGGCGGACTGGTCACTTCGCCGCCGCGAAATTCGCGATTATTGGATGAGTGTTATGGGGCCGTGGCCGCCCTTGCTGGCAAGACCGGCATTTGAAGTCATTGACCGCGTACCGCGCGGGAGTTTCACCCAATGTCGAGTTCGAGCCGAAATAGCCCCGCGGGTGATGCAAGACTGCTATTTGCTTCTTCCCCTGAAGCCGGGACCCCTTCCGGCGGTGCTGGTCCCCTACTATCGCGCGGAAACAAGCATCGGTCTTAACCCAAAGCAGGAGCCGTTTCTTGATTTCGCGTATCAGTTGGCAATTCGCGGCTTTGTCACCTTGTCGATAGGCGCCCCCGGGGGCGACGCCCGCCGCCCCTCACTAAATGGCGCCAAGTGCCAGCCTCTGTCGTACCTCGCCTACATCGCAGCCAACTGCTGCAACGCGTTGGCGAACCTGCCCGAGGTCGATTCCGAACGAATCGGGATTGTGGGCCATTCCTACGGAGGCAAATGGGCCATGTTCGCCTCCTGTCTTTACGACAGATTCGCGTGCGCGGTCTGGTCGGATCCCGGAATAGTTTTCGACGAATCCAGGGGCCCCACCAATTATTGGGAAGAATGGTACCTTGGCCTGGATCCGGCGCATCCTCGCGAACTTGCGCCCGGCGAATATGGATATGTCACCCTGAAGACCCCGCGGACCGGCGCCTACAGGCGGCTGATCGAGGAGGGCCACGACCTTGTCGAGCTCCAAGGCCTAATGGCGCCGCGCCCTTTCTTGGTCTCCGGAGGATCAGTGGATTATCAGGGCCGTTGGTCCGTCCTTGGCTATACCGTGGCGGTTAATCAGTTTCTTGGATTCAAAGATCGTGTCGCGATGACGACGCGAGCGTTCCATCCGCCCACAGCCGAGTCGGACGAGCAGATCTGCGCTTTCTTCGATCATTTCCTGTCGATGCCGACCGCGAGTCCAGCCAGCGGCGAACAGGCGGCACCACCGATTAAATGATGCGCGTCGCGGCCGGTGTGCTCGAAGGCGGATTCAATGTTTTCCAGTAAGCCGACAATCCAATTATACACAGGGTCATTGATCCTTGGACATCATCAATCCGCCAGAAGCAGGTTGAAGTCGCAGCCAAAGACGTCCGACGCCCCCGGCCTGGGGTCAAGGCAGAGCACCTGGGAGCGCTGTTCCCTGACCGAGCGCCGGCGTGGGAGCCCGAAGCGGAGGGGGGCACGCAGGGGCCTCCGGGCCCGGCGCGGCGTATCGCGCGCCGATGGGTTTAGTTGTCTCCACAGCCGGGCCCATCCTGCGAGGGACGCCGATCGCTCGGCGCCCCGACGGCCATCCTTCCGTTGGCGGCCGCCGTTGGGCTTCGCAGAAGAGGCCCGGGTGTCTGGCGTGAAGATGAGGGGCCGCAGATAGCGTCGGCCCAGCTCCAGGGCGGCGCACCTTGTCCAAATATTAATGACGCTCTGTCTAGCTGGGATTCTTGAAGCCGTGTCCTGTAAGCCTTTATTTTCCAATAGATTCCTACTCGAAAACCGGAAGGCCTGTCAATTTGGATGGGGGGAACCTCGTCGGATTGCGCCCGGTCGCTCCCACCGCTTTCGGTTCCCCTGCAATCGGGCCGCTCTCATTAGCGGACTTGCTGTCCAATGATTAGTAATCCCATATGACCATGATCGACGTTGCACCCCAAACTTCACCCAAGCCCGCAGAGCACTTTATCCCCGACGAGAAGCACGATCGCCCCCCTACGCCCTTTGTGACCCGCGCAGTCTGCATTATTCTCGCGATCCTCGCGATCGCCCTCGCCTACGCAGTCCACCAGAAGAATGCCCAGGTGGCCGATGCTAGGGCGCAGCTGGTGCAGGCTAACACCGCAACGGACCAAGTTAAGGCCGATCTTGCAAAGGCCAATGCCTTGGCGGTCGACCTCCGGTTGCAGCTGGATAGGGCCAAGGGCCTGCGGTCAGACCTGCAGTCGCAGCTGGCCAAGGCGCAGGGCCAGCAATCGGATCTTCAGTCTCAGCTGGAGAAGGCCCGGGCTAACCTGCAATCGCAGCAGGACAAAGCCGCGGCCCAGTCGGCAGGACTGCAGGCTGAGATCAATCAGGCCAATGGCGGATTGTCCCGGCTGCAAAAGGAGCTCGACCAGGCCAAGGGCCAAAATGAAGACCTGAGTGCCAAGCTGGCAAAGGCTGAGGCCGGCATCGCCAAGCTGCAGCCGCTGGCAGTGAAGGCGCGCGTCTTGCCGGTCAGTGCCACGATTGAAAAGGTCTCCTTCTGGAGCGCGGGATTCACGATGCACGTGAGGAACCTCAATTCTAGTCCCCTGAATGTTAATATCACCATTGGCGCCTCGGGAAAGACGCCCTCGATGTCCGCAACGATTGAAGGCGGCGGAACGCTCAATATCGGGAATCTGGCTGCGGGGGCGGATGTCGTCATAGCGAGCGAGGGCTATGACCCGGCGAAACTGACCGTGCGTTGACAGGTCCCGGGCGTAACTGCCTTCTGTCGAGGCGCGCGGCACCTTGAGCAACCTAAGGAGGTCCGCGTCACGCGCAACATGCACCCGGGCGGGATTCGGCAGCGTTCCCAACGCTACAACGATGCCCTCGTTTGCTCCGCAACGAAGCCGCGGCTGGAGACGGCCGACGCCAGGCGAATCCATGCGGAAAGGCTGGACCGGAACGCCGGACCCGTTAGCAGACTAACCTGGCAATAACCTCAAAGGCAGACACCATGGCAACCGAGGAAATCGTTCACGCGAATAGATCGGGGGCGGGCAAACCAAAGTCGTTGGCTCGCCACCTGCCGACAGCCGCCCGGATCGTGATGGGGCTCATCTTCGCCGTATTCGGGCTCAACATGCTTCTGAATTTTCTGCCGCAGCCCTCGACGCCCATGCCCGACAGGGCCGTCGCCCTCGGCGTCGCGTTGATGAAGACAGGCTATCTATATCAGCTGGTTGCTGGGACGGAGGTGCTGGTGGGCGCGTTGCTCCTTGCAAACCGCTTCGTGGCGCTGGCCCTGGCCCTCATTGCGCCGGTGATTGTCAATATCGTGGCATTTCACATCTTCCTCGCGCCATCGGGCTTGGCCATGGCTCTTGTCGTTCTCGCCCTCGAGACCTACCTGGCGTGGGTCTATCGATCTGCGTTCCGCCCGATGCTAGCCGCAAGGTTGCACCCATGACGAGGCCGCTGATCGCCGCTGCGACCTTCATTCCGTTCATGGGCGGCGCCAGCAGAGACGGGGACAATGCAGGGCCAAGAAACACAGGGTGAAGGAGGCATCGCCCAGGCGCGGCTCGGTCTCGCACCTCAGTGACTCCATCATGGGGCGGCTCTCATTCGTCCTGCTCCTGTCGGCCGCAACCTCGCTCGGGTCCGGCATCGGCGACCCCTACGAGAAAGTCATAGCGGAGAAGGGGACCCCAAGGAGCGAAATCCAGGCCGGCGCAGTGCGGATCCTCAATTACCCGGACGTGACGATAAGGCTCAGGGACAACGTCGTCGTCGCAATCAACGCCGTCGCAAGCGCGCCGGCACCAACCGGCAAGCCCTCGAATTCGCCGGCACAGCCGCCCCCGGCGGCTGAGCGGATCGCAGCCCTGAAAAGGGATCTCAAGGAGGCGATTGCGCGCGTCAATTTGATCGTCAATCAGCCGGTTCCGTCGGTCCCGCGCACACCTGAAATGAAGGTGGCGTGGTTCGGCAACGGATGGTTTCACCCGGGAGCGGCGACGCCGGACTTTAACATTGTGGACGTCCGGAAGACGCAGGAGACGTCGCAATACGACCAGTCCGAGTTCGTGACCTCTCCCCTAAATCCCGGCGTGGCGTTCCCGGGAAGCGAGGTTGAATTCAACTCCATGACCAAGTTCTTCTACCTGGACCGCTCTCTCCCGAAGAAGAAGCTCACGGAACCCGAGATGATCGAGATCAACCGCCTCTACCGCATCATAGGTCACTGCGATTCGCAGCTGAGATACCTGGGCGCGCAATAGGCGCTTCAGCCCCGCTGCTATCGCCGCGCGCGGGGCCCAGGGAAAGGGCGCGATCGCGCGGGACGGCCGCCCGCACGTCGCGGCGCGGGTCCACGCCGAGGAAGGTCCTACGATTCCCTCGCCTGCTGGACCTCAAGGTGCAGCGCCTCGAGCGAGACGAAGATGTCGCGCAGGAAAGAGACCAGCGCCGCCATCAGCAGCGCGATTGCGACGAGGAAGAGCACCAGCATCAACGCGCTTAGGTCCACGCGCTGCGTGGCGCCGAGAAAGATTGCGAACACTAGGGCCGACGACGCCAGCATGCTCGACGTGGCAAACGTGAGCGACAACCGCACAAGCTTCGCGCGCCGCCAGGTCAGTTCGAGCTGAAGTTCCAGCTGCCGACGCTGAGCCGGCTCAGCCTGCCTCAGATGCGATGCGTAGACGCGCGTGCGGTCGACGATGCGGGCCATGCGGTTGGTCATCGTCAGCAGGAGCAGGCCCAGGCCCGAGATAAGGATGACCGGCGTCGTCGAGGCCTGGATGATCGGGAGAAGGGAATTTGCGGGCATGGCCTCCATGGGGCCGAGAGCAAGCCGGTTCGGCCGCGTGAAACAACATTAATGTGCTTGGCGCCGAACGCGGAGGCGGATCCCAAACTCACCCGATGCCTTCTCATGGGGAACCCCGGACCTCTCGCCGGCGAAGGCACCCACGGAATAACGATTGCTCTATGCGCCCAAGCGCCTATCCTTCCGCCATTCCATGAAACGCCTGGCTTGGGTCCTAATGGCCGTCGTCTGCGCCGCCTTTGTGCAGGTGCAGCCGGTGGTGCTGTCGGATTCGTGCCAATGCGCCTGCTGCCACTGCAAGGTTCCCGGCGCGTGCGGGATTCCCGGCTGCAGGACCCCGACGCCCGAATCACCGATGGTTGCCGCGGCGCATCCCGCAGGCTTGGGCCGCGGGGCCGCCCGGCCCCTGGCGCAACCTGGCCAACCATTCTCGGCCTCATTTATTGCCTCCCGGATTGGGTCGGATGCGGCTTTGTCCGCGCTCGTCCCGTCCGCCTTGGCGGTGCCCGCTGCCCATGTGCCTTTGTTCAAGGCACACTGCAGTTTCCTGATCTAAGGTTCCAGGCTGTGTTGATCCCGCGCGAAGCCGCGGGATGAGACCTTCCCTCGCGCGGGCCCGGCGTTGCCGCATGCCTGCGCCCAATCTGAATCCGCAGCCTTGTCCACCTTGGATAAAACATGAAAACACACCGCCTCATCCTCCTTTTCTCGATCTACTTGCTCGCCCGCGGCCTGCGTGCCGGCAACGACGCGCCCGTGGAGCGCCCGCTCGGGATCACACCGGAACTTGTCAATCAACTCGTCGCAGAGGCCCGGGGCCGCAACCCCGCGCTCGTGGCGGCGGCGGCCCGGTCCGACGCGGCGTCCGAGGCCGTCGACTCGGTCCGCAAGTGGGAAGACCCGGTGTTCACCTTTGGACTCTGGATGCCCGGGCCGCAGGGCTTCACATCCTCCGAGATGGGCAACCTGGTCTACGGCCTGGAACAGAGGCTGCCCGTATTCGGGCGACCGGAGCTGAGGCGCAACGTGGCGGAGGCGGAGGCCGCAAGAGAGAGGCTCAACCTCCGCGATGAGACCGAGAGGTTGCGCCGCGACCTGACCGCCGCCTTGTTCGACCTGGCGCTCGCGGACGAAAGCGTCGAACTGGCCCGGGAGGACCTGGCCTGGCTCGGCGCCACTGTGGCCGCGGTCGACAATCGATACAGGGTCGGCAAGTCCACCCAAGTCGAGTGGCTGAAGGTCCAGACGGAAAGGGCCAAGGCGGCCAATCAGCTAACGACGCTCGGCCTGTTGCTCGGCCGCCAGCGCGTGGAATTGAATCGCCTCCTCAACCGCGCCATGGACGCGCCCTGGCCGACGGTTGCGCTCCCGGCAATCTCGGGACCGGTGCCCTTCGACGATCGGCTGGTGAGCGCCGCTTTGGACTTCGCTCCCAAGCTCAAGGCGATGCAGCAGGAGACCGCGCGGAACGTGGCGGTCGCCCAGCTCACGCGGCGCCAGCGCCTGCCCGAGGTCGGCGTGGGCCTGCAGGCGCGCCAGTACAGCGGCGACGGGGGGATCCGCGAGGGCACGATGACCGTTGACCTCAGCCTGCCGTGGCTCAACAGGAGGCACTACGACGCAGACCTCAGGCGCGACCAGGCCAGCTTGCGCGCAGCCGAGCACGATGCGGAGGAATACGCCGTGAGCATCCGCGCCGAGCTCCATCACGTTACGGCCAATCTCGAGGCAGCAAGAAGCCAGGCTCTGCTCTATACCAACGAGATCATCCCGCTCACCGAGCAGACGCTCTCCAGCGCGCGAGCCGCATGGGAAAGCAACCTGGGCCTCTTCCAGGATGTCCTGGACGCTCGGCGCATGCTTGTGGAGAACCGGCAGGCGCTCGCCCAGGCAATCGCCGAGCAGGGGCGCCAGATGGCCGACATCACGCTCCTCACCGGCGTCTACGACCTGGCGTCCTTTGCCGCGGGCAGCACCGGAACCCATTGAACATCTCCCTCAGGCCAAATTCAAAATGAATGCCAAACCCCAGATAACGCACCTCCACCTCTTGTTCGCGATTATGGCGGCGGTCGCCATGCCGCCTTCCTCCCGGGCCGGAGGCCCGGCCGAAAAGCCGGGCGACGCCCGGACACCGGCGCGAAACGACGCCAATGCGGCGGAAGGCGTGAAGACCGACGAAAAGCCTGGCGAACTTGTGATCCCCGTTGACCGGCAGCAGATGATCGGCGTCACCTACACGACCGTCGAGAGGGCGCCGCTCAAGGGCTCGCTGCGGGCCGTCGGGACGGTCGCGGCGCAAACCCGCCTCCAGTGGGACTTCGTCGCGCGCGTCGATGGCTACGTCCACGACCTCCACGTATCGGCGCCGGGAGACGCGGTAAGCAAGGGCCAGGTCCTCATGGACATCTACAGCCCGGACCTTGTGGCCACGCAAAACGAGTATCTCGACCTGCTGCGCATGCGCGAAACGGCCCGGAAAGGCGACTCGCCCGCGGCAGAGGAAGAAGCCCGGCGCCTCATCGCGTCGGCAGGCGCGCGCCTTCGGCAGTGGAACGTCTCCGACGAGCAGATCGATACGCTGGAGCATTCCCGCCAGGCGAGCCAGTATCTGACGCTTGCCTCCCCGGTGGATGGCGTCGTCGAGGCCGTGGCCGTGCGCCAGGGCCGGCGCGTCTCGGTCGGCGACCCGCTCGTCAGCCTCGTCGACCTGTCGGCCGTGTGGGTCTGGGCCGAGTTCTACCAGGAGGAGCTTCCGCTGGTCGGCCCGGGGGTGCCTGTCACAATCACCACCTCGGCCTATCCCGGCGCGACGCTCGCGGGCAAGATCGCCCTCGTTGACCCGTTCGTGAACGACGCGAAGCGCACCTTGCGGGTGCGGATCGATGTCGAGAATCCCGGCCGCAGGCTGCACCCCCAGATGTACGTCGACGTCGAGCTTCAGTTGGACCAGGGAGTGGGCTTAACCGTGCCCGTGAGCGCGGTACTGCCGACCGGCCGCCACAACATTGTCTTCGTGGACAAGGGCGAGGGGCGCCTTGAGCCGCGATTCATCAGCGTGGGCCGGAGATTCGGCGACCGCTATGCCGTGACGGGCGGCCTGGCCGAGAACGAGCGCATCGTCAGCAGCGCCAACTTCCTCGTCGACGCGGAGTCGAAGGTGCAGGGTGCGCTCAATTCCCAGTAGCGCCATGACGGCCCCCGCCGAACCGCAGCCGACCCTAGTCGATCGGGTCATCGAAGCCAGTGCCAGGAACAAGTTTCTGGTATTCGTCCTCGTGCTGCTCGGGGTCGCGGCGGGGATTTGGGCGATCCAGCGCACCCCGCTCGACGCGATCCCCGACCTGAGCGACGTGCAGGTGATCGTCTACACCGACTGGGAGGGGCGGTCGCCCGACCTCGTCGAGGACCAGATCACCTACCCCATCTCGACCCGCTTCATCGCGGCGCCGCGCGTCAAGTTTGTGCGCGGCGAGTCCATGTTCGGGAAGTCCTTTGTCTATGTGATCTTCGAGGACGGCACCGACATCTACTGGGCGCGGTCCCGCGTCATCGAATACCTCAACTCGGTGCGCGGCTCGCTGCCCGACGGGGTCAACCCAGTGATCGGCCCAGACGCCACGGGAGTCGGCTGGGTGTTTGAATACGCTCTGGTCGACGAGAGCGGCAAGAACAGCCTCGCCGACCTGCGCACCCTGCAGGACTGGCACCTGCGCTACGCGCTGGAGTCGGTCAAGGGCGTCGCGGAGGTTGCGCCGGTAGGCGGCTTCGTGAAGCAGTACCAGGTCGATCTCGATCCCAACAAGCTGCTGGCCCACGGAATAACCCTTGCCGACGTGATCGCCAAGATTCGCGTGTCAAACGACGACGTGGGCGGAAAGATCTTCGAGGTCGGCTCCACCGAGTACTACGTCCGCGGCCGCGGCTACATAAGGAGCGTCGACGACATCGGGGACATCCCTCTCAGGGTGGACAACGGCACGCCCGTCTATGTGAGGAATGTCGGCACCGTGCACCTCGGGCCCGACCTGCGGCGCGGTGTCGCCGAGCTGGACGGAAAGGGGGAGGGGGTCGGCGGCATCGTCGTGATGCGATACGGCGAGAACGCCCTAGACGTGATCGACGGCGTCAAGAGCAAGCTCAGGGAGGTTGAGCCCTCGCTGCCTCCGGGCGTGCGGGTTGTGCCGACATATGACCGCAGCGAGCTCATCAGGAACTCGGTCGCCACGCTCCGGGAGAAACTGATCGAGGAGAGCATCGTGGTGGCGCTCGTCTGCCTCGTGTTTCTCTGGCACGTCCGCTCGGCCCTCGTGGCCATCGTCACCCTTCCCATCGCCATCGTGCTGGCGTTCCTGCCGATGCGCTGGCTCGGCCTGATTTCGAACATCATGTCGCTCGGCGGGATCGCGATCGCGATCGGCGCCATGGTCGACGCGGCGATAATCATGGTCGAGAACGCCCACAAGCACCTGGAGCATTTCCGCGCCGAGCACGGGCGCGACCCCACGGGGCCGGAGCGCGCCTCGGTGGTTGTCGCCGCGGCCTGCAGCGTGGGCCGGCCGCTCTTCTTCTCCCTTCTGGTCATCACCGTCAGCTTCATTCCGGTATTCTCGCTCGCCGGCCAGGAAGGGCGGCTTTTCAAGCCGCTCGCATTCACCAAGACGTTCTCGATGCTCTTCGCCGCCATCCTCGGAGTCACGCTCGTGCCCGTCCTCATGGTGCTCCTCGTGCGCGGCAGGATCGCCCCGGAGGCGCGCAACCCGGTCAACCGCCTGCTAATCTGGGTCTACCAGCCCATCGCAAAGTTTGTCCTGCGGTTCCGCTGGCTGACGATCCTTGCTGCCGCGTGTGTCCTGGCGGTCACGGTCATCCCGTTCCGCAGGCTCGGGAGCGAATTCATGCCGCCGCTCAACGAGGGCGCGATTCTCTTCATGCCGACCGCCGTTCCCGGGATGTCGATCGGCGAGGCCACGCGGATCCTGCAGATCCAGGACCGGCTCATCCGGCAGGTCCCTGAGGTCGAGACCGTCTTCGGGAAGGCCGGGCAGGCCGAAACGCCAACCGATCCCGCGCCGCTATCGATGTTCGAGACCGTCATAACCCTGAAGCCGCACGACCTCTGGCGGCCGGGCATGACTTGGGAGGCGATCGTGGCCGAGTTGAATGAGCGGCTCAGGATGCCGGGCATGGCCAACATCTTCTGGATGCCCATCCAGACCCGCACCGAGATGCTGACGACCGGATTCCGCAGCGTGCTTGGCGTTAAGGTCTTCGGGCCGGACCTCGCCACGATCCAGGACATCGGCGTCCAGATCGAGAAGGCGCTCACAGGCTTCCCTGACACGCGAAGCGTCTTTGCCGAACGCACCACCGGGGGATACTTCCTAGACTTCACGGTCAACCGGGCCGCCGCGGCCCGCTACGGGCTCACCGTCGGGGACGTGAACGACATCATCGAGTCTGGAATCGGCGGAAAAACCATTGCCACCACCGTCGAGGGCCGCGAGCGCTATCCGATAAGTGTCCGCTACGCCCGCGACTTTCGCGAGGACCTGGACGCGCTCAAGCGGGTCCTCGTGGCGACGCCGACCGGAGCGCAGGTCCCAATTTCCGCCCTTGCGGACGTCAGCTATCGCACCGGGGCCCCCTCCATCCGAAATGAGAACGGGCAGCTCGTGGGCTTCGTATTCGTGGACGCCACGAGCGGCGACATCGAGAAATACGTGCAGGCGGCTGCGGCGCGGATCAGCGAGCGCGTCAAATTCCCTCCCGGCTGCTACATCCATTGGACCGGCCAGTTTGAATACCTGAAGAGCGCCGAGAGGCGCCTGGCCGTCGTGATTCCGTTCACCCTGCTTGTGATCTTCGTGCTCATCTTCATGAACACGAGGTCGGTGGCGCGCACGGCGATCGTGCTTCTGGCCGTGCCATTCTCCCTCGTCGGCGCCTTCTGGCTGCTCTTCCTGCTGGATTACAACCTCAGCGTCGCCGTGTGGGTCGGATTGATCGCCCTGGCCGGGCTCGACGCCGAAACGGGCGTCGTGATGCTGCTTTACCTCGACCAGGCCTGGGACCGCTTTCTGGCGGCCGGCCGGCTTCGCACAGAGGCGGACCTTCATGGAGCCGTGCTCGAGGGCGCCGTGCAGCGGATCCGCCCGAAGATCATGACCGTCTGCGCGATCCTCTTCGGCCTCCTTCCGATCATGTGGTCGCCGGCCACGCAGGCCGGCGCGGATGTGATGAAGCGCATTGCCGCCCCTATGATCGGTGGCGTCGTCACTTCGGCGGTCCTTGAACTTCTGCTCTACCCGGCAATCTACGTCATCTGGCGCCGACGCCACCTGCCGCTGTCTGCAACGGCCGATGATACGCCGGCGCCCCTGGCGGCACCCGCGACGCTCCAACGTCACAGCCGCCTCCGGTGGCTCGTGCCCCTGGCCATGGTCTCGCTGGCCGGCGTCGGAGGATATTATGCGCTGAACCGCCCGTCGGGCGGAGGCGGCGGTTCCAAGCTTGTGCCATTCGCGAGCCGGACCGTGAACGGGGTGGCGGTGAGTTTTTACAATCCACAGGGACGCCTTCGCCTCGCCGACAACAGCGTGCTGATCGAGTTTCGCGACGCTGCGACCGGCGAGCTCGCGGATGTCGGGGAGGTGAGGTTCGACCTCGACATGGCCATGCCCGGCATGGCCATGCACTCCGGCAGCACGGTCGCGGCCGATGGACCCGGCCGCTACCGCGTGAAGGTCAGGCCCGAGATGGCAGGCGACTGGACCGCTCAGCTCCGCTACGAGGGCCCCCGCGGGTCGGGAACGCTTAACTTCACGGTGAATGTCGCGCAATAGCGCCGCGCTTCATGGCAGTCCCCACGCGCGGTGGCGTTGGCGGAACGGTGGCGAAGATTGCGGCTACCCTATTTGAATGCGCGACTTCCATTCGCCCACGATTGGGAGGAGGGCGCACCTGGCAGAGGCCACCGCGCAACTCGGCGGCGCCGGCGGAGGAAGCCAAGATCAAGGGAACAAATGCCAAGAGATGCGCCGACAAGCCGGCCTGCTCCGCCGTATCCTTGGCGTCAAACAGAAAGGATTCCATTATGCCGGTCATCAAAATCCGTCTTGAGCACGAGGAACTCGCGGCCATCAAGCGCAGGGCGGGCGAGCTGGGAACCACGGTGGAGGCCCTAGCCTATGGAGCACTCAACTGTTCGATGAGCCATGTCCGTGAGCCGTTCTGCCGGGTCCGCATCGACCAGGCCGTCAGCGAACGCGGCCGGGACCTGCCGCTCTGGAGCGACAGCGCCCGGTCCGTCGCCATCTACGAGAGCCTGCACGACATCCAGCAGGGCCCGGGCCCCAATGGCGGCCCCCTCGACGCCCCCCCCAAAGCAGGGGAGCAGCCCGGGCGATTGAAGGAGAAACCTAAATCCTAGGTCGCGCCCGGGAATTCCCGCCCAGTCTTCGCCGGCCATGGCCGGGTGGCTAGCCTGACCTTCGCTACTGGGAGCTGAAAAAGGCTTTTTTGGGGCAGGATAGCGGCGCAAGTAATTGCTGGAGAGGGTTCGCGTTTTTCAAAAGGGGTTGGGGGCAGACTCACTCTCTTCCCTCGAGGGCTGCGTTC
>DATNHT010000123.1:0-51558 GCA_035604815.1 Opitutaceae bacterium | reverse complement strand
CATCGAGACGATGAGTCCGCGGACCTGGATCAACTTGGCGGGGAATATGGACGGGAACGCCCTCGGCGTCGCGCCGAACACAAGCTGCCCCGTGTATTCAAGAAAAAGAGACATCCCGATCGCCGTGATGAGAACATTGAGCGTGGGCCCGCTCCTCAGCGGGCGGTACACGAGCCGCTCGATGCCGATGCCGAGGATGGCGCAGCCGGCCATGGCCGCGGCCATCGCGATAAGGCCGGCCCAGACGGTGCCCTCGGGAAGGTGCCTGCCCACGAAGTAGCCGATGAAGGCTCCCACCATGAACACGTCCGAGTGCGCGAAGTTGATGAAGCGCAGGACGCCGTAGACCATCGTGTACCCGAGCGCTATCAGGGCGTAGATGGCCCCGAGGGAGAGTCCGTTGATCAGCTGCTGAAGGAACTCGGACATCAGGGGGCCACGGCCTCCAGGAAATTGAGCTTTCCGTCCCTTATCGCGATGATGGTAGCGGGCTTCGAGGCGTCGCGGTTGGCGTCGATCGTGGTCTCTCCCGTGGCGCCGGTGAAGTTCCTGGTTCCGGCAAGTGCGTCGCGCAGCTTTGGACCCTCGGTCGATCCGGCGCGCCGGATCGCGTCCGCGAGCACGCCGATCGCATCGTACCCGAGTGCGGCGAACGCGTCGGGTGTCTCGGCGCCCCAGCGCGCCCTGTAGTCCGAGACAAACTTGCGCACCACGGGGCCGTTGTTCTCGGGCGAGAAATGAGTCGAGTAATAGCAGCCGTTGAGCGCTTCGCCGCCTATCAGGAGCAGCTGGTCGGACACCCAGCCGTCTCCGCCCACGAACGGCATCGTCAACCCTAGGTCCCTGGCCTGGCGCACGATGAGGGCGGCCTCCGTGTAGTAGCCGGGCACGAAGACCGCGTCGCAGCCCGCGGCCCCGATTGCGGTCAGCTGAGCGCGGAAGTCCTTGTCCCCCTCGGAATACTTCTGCTCGACGGGAATGACCCCGCCGTCGGCGCCGTACTCCTGCCTGAAGAACCTCGCGAGCCCGACGCTGTATGCGTTGGAGACGCTCGAGAGGATGGCGACCCTGCGGGCCTTGAGCTCGCGGCCCACGAACTTGGCGATCACCGACGCCTGGAACGAGTCGATGAAGCAGACGCGGAAGACATAGCTGCCGACCTGGGTCACCTTCGGGTTGGTCGCCGCCGGCGCGATCATGGGAATTCTCGCGGCCTGCGCTATGGGAGCGGCCTCGAGCGAGCGTCCCGAGGAAACCTCTCCAAGGAGCGCGATCACCTTGTCGCGGGCGATAAGCTTCTTCGCGGCGGTGGCGGACTGGCCGGGCACCGTCTGATTGTCCTCGGTAAACAGCTCGAGCCTCCGGCCCAGCACGCCGCCGGCGGCGTTAATCTCCTCGATCGCCATTGTGATCCCCTTGTGTGAGGACTGGCCAAAGCTTGCGTCCTTGCCCGTGAGCGAGGCGTACTCGCCGACCCTGATCGATTCGTCGGCGCGCATCGCGCATGAGGCGAGGCCCGCGGACAGGACAAGGACCGGGAACGCGGAGCGAATATGGGTGCGGGTTGGGGAGGCCATCGGCGCGAAATCACATCATGGCGAAACGCTTTCCACGAACTGAAAGCGGCCGTTCCTTACCTGGATGATGACGGCGTTCTTGGACGCATCGCGCTTTTCGTTGATCGTGATGCGACCGGTGACCGCATCGAAGTCCTTGGTCGACGCAATGGCGTCTCGCAGCGCCCTGTGCTCGGTCGTGCCCGCCCGGCGGATTGCGTCCGCGAGCACGAGAACCGAATCGTAGCCCAGCGAGGCGTTGGAGTCGGGCGTGGCGCCCCCGTAACGCGTCCGGTAGGCCGCGACAAAATCCTGCACTCGCGGCGACGGATCCTCGGGCGAGTAATGCGAGCAGAGGTAGGCGCCCTCCACGGCGTCGCCGCCCAGGTCGATGAGGGACTGGGCCTCCCAGCTGTCGCCGCCGAACACGGGGACGGTGATCCCGAGCTCGCGGGCCTGCTTCACGATGAGGGCTCCCTCGTTGTAATAGCCGGGCGAAAATACTGCGTCCACGCCCGCCGCCCTGATGGCGGTCAGCTGCCCCTTGAAGTCCTTGTCGCCCTCGGCGTACTTGGGCTCGGCGACAACCTCGCCGCCCCCGTCGATGAACGCCTGCTTGAAGAATTTGGCCAGGCCGACGCTATAGGCGGACGTGGAGCTTGAGAATATGGCCAGCCGCTTGGACTTGAGCCTCGTGAGCGCAAACTTCGCCAGGACGGGCCCCTGGAAGGGGTCGATGAAGCACACGCGAAAGATGTAGTTGCCCGTCTCCGTGACCTTCGGGTTGGTGGAGCCCGGCGAGATCATGGGGATTTCGGCGGCCTGGCAGACGGGGGCCGCCTCAAGCGAGCGGCTCGACGCAACCTCGCCGAGGACCGCAACGACGTGGTCGCGGGCGATCAGCTTGCGGACGGACGTGCTGCTTTCGCCGGGCTTGGACTGGGTGTCCTCGGTGACGAGCTCGAGCTTGCGGCCGAGCACCCCTCCGGCCTCGTTGACGTGGTCGACGGCGAGGATGGTCCCCTGGTGCGAGGACGTGCCGAGGCTGGCCTCCTTCCCCGTGAGACAGGCGTACTCGCCGATTCGGATCGGGTCCTCCGCCGAGGCCGACAGCGCCGCGGCCGCCAAGATGGGGATGAGGGTCCGCGAAAGGCGAATCATGAGTTGGATGACCGAGAGAGAAGGGAACGGCCGGACCGGTGACAACCGAATTGCCTTACTATTTGATAATGAGGCGCAGGCCTGCTCCGATCCTGGCGTTGAACACCTTTGACAGGCACCTGCTGCGCGAATGGCTCGAGATCCTCGGAATCGTGCTCGTGCTCACGTGCGGCCTGCTTCTCGTGCAGGTGATGTACGACGATTTCAGGGACCTGCGCGAGGCGGGGGCGCGCGGGCTCGATCTCGGCCGCTACGTCCTCGTCGCCGTCCCCGGCTTCCTCGCCGTGACGCTGCCCATAGTCCTGCTGACCTCGACCCTTTACGTCCTTGGCAAGCTCCACAAGGCGAACGAGCTGACGGCGATGCGCGCCGCCGGCGTCGGCTTTGGACGGCTCATGGCTCCGATCTGGGTCGTGGGGTTCCTGTGCTGCGGCCTCTCGTGGTGGCTCAGCGCCACGGTCGTTCCGTGGTCCGTCGAGGAAACCCGCCTCATGAAGGAGGGTTTCCAGTTCCGGAGGCAGGCCCAGTCGGTTCCCGCGGACCGGATCGGGGCGGTCTTCAGCGTCGGATTCGACAATCCCGACGGCCGCCGGATGTGGTTTCTCGACCGATACAGCAAGTTCACCGGGAAGGCGTACGGGGTCTCCGTCACCGAGATGGACGCGCGCCGAAGAGAGACGAGCCGCGTGGTCGCCTCCCAGGCCTGGTACGGCGGGAGCCAGCGCGGATGGGTGTTCACGGACGGGCGCGAGATGGGATTCAACCCCGAGACTGGGGAAAACACCTCGTCAAAGCCGTTTGCCGAGCGTGCCTTCCCGCGTTTTCAGGAGGACCCGCGGCTCATGCTGCTCATCGACCGCAGGCCGATAGACCTGTCCTTCGCCGAGCTGAGGGAGCTGACCGACTACTATTCCCGCGAGAACAACCCCAAGGGCGTCCCGTACGCCGTCAGGTACTACGGGCTTATCGCGGATATCCTTGGCCCGCTGATCGTGATCGCGATCGCCATTCCCTTCGCCGTTTCCGGCGTGCGCGTTAACCCGGCCGTCGGCGTCTCAAAATCGATCGGTCTGTTCTTCCTCTATTTCGCGCTGAAGAGCTTCGCGGAGTCGATTGCGACCAAGGGGCTGATCGATCCGGGCTTGGCCGCGTGGCTGCCCGACATCGGGATGACCTGCCTCTCGGTCATCCTGTTTGCCCGGTTGCGCTGACGGGGCGCCCGGGGAATCATGTGCGCAGGTAGGAGGCGCCGTTAACGTCGATCACGGCGCCCGTCATGGCCGCGGGCGCATCCAGGGCGCAGAAGACCGCGACCCGGGCCACCTCGTCGGCGAGCGCCACGCGGCCGAGCGGATGCTGGGCTCGGATCTCGCCGCCACGCGGGCCTGCGAGGAATTCGGCCGCCATCCCGGTCTCGGTCCACCCCGGCGCGAGGCAGTAAACCAGCACGCCCTCCGGCGCCAGCGCCTTCGCGAGCGACTGGCTGAGCGAGTTCAACCCCGCCTTGCTGGCGCCATAGGCGGGCGCCTCGGGTTCCCCCCTGAACGCGCCGCGAGAGGAGATATTGACTATCCTTCCGCCGCCGGCGCGGGCCATCGACTGCGCCGCGAGGAGCGACAGGTTTGCGGGACCGAGCAGGTTCGTGGCGATCAGCCTCCCCCACGCCCTGCGCCACGCCGCGTAGCCGGTCGACAGGGGAGGGTGCTCCTCGTACGCCGCCGCGTTGTTGACGACGATGCCTATCCGGCCGAGCCGGCGCGTAGCCGCTCTCCAGAGCCGCCGCACGGCGCCGCCGTCCGCCATGTCCGCCGAGAAAAGCGCGTGACCCCCGCCGGGCAGTTGCGCGAGAAGCGATTCGGCGGCGGCCCTGTTGCCGCGGAAGTGGACGGCCACCCGGACGCCGCGCGCCGCAAGCTGGAGCGCGATCTCGCGGCCGATTCCGCGGGAGGCTCCGGTCACGAGCGCGGTCGGTCGCTCCTTGCCCTTGGTCATGCCGATCGGTTGTGAAAGCCGGATTGCGGGCGCTTCCTACGCCCAGTTGTAGTTAAAGCTGATACTGATTCGCTCGGCGTCGACCCGGTTCTGCGCGACCTCGTGCCTGAGCCAGCTCTCGAATAGAACCAGGTATCCCGCGCGCGCGGGATAGGTGACGTGGACCAGGTTTGCCCGCCGCGCGCCGGACAGCCGGGGAGGCGCTGCCATGAAGCGGTCGAGCCGCGGATCCTCGAATTTCAAGCCCGGGCATCCCCGGGGGGCGGCGACGTAGTAGGTGCCGCTCACAAAAGCAAGCGGGTGAAGGTGGAGGGAATGCGCGGCGGACGGCGGCATGATGTTTACCCAGCAGTCGGTCATTCGGATCGTGCGGCCGCGCAGGTCCAAGTCGAGAGCCAGGGAAAACGAGCGCACGTGGCGGGCGATCCTGCGCTCGAGGCGTGCGAACGTGCTCGAAAAATGGTGGAGTTCGTTAAGAGACGCGTAGCTCGTGTAGCCTCCCGGGTAGTTCCGCCGTGACCACGCGCGGCCCGCCCTGTCGAAATCCCGGAGCGAACGGCATTCCGCCGCCAGGTCGGCGTTGAGCCGGTCGAGCCCGGACTTCATCAGGGGCTCGGAATAGATGAAGGTGGGGAACCACGCGCGTATCATCGCGCCACTCCGATCCCGCCTGGTTCAGGCGCCCGCCCGCCCGCTGGGGCTGTGTCTCCGTCCATCGGGCCCGATAGTGGTCGCGAGGAACCCGGGGGCAAATCCGAAAAATCAGCGGGCCATCGCGGTCCGGGCGGCGCGGGCAAGGAGGGGCCTTCCGGCGGCCTCCGAGACCCGATCCAGCAGGCCAAGGAACGCCTTCCTCTGCGCCGCCGTCAGCCCCGAGGGCGCCCACCTCTCCGAGAGTAGGAAGCTGTGGAGGGCGTCCTCGCACCTGCCGAGCCGCAGGAGGACGACGGACCGGTCGTAAGCCGCCTGGTAGAAGCGCTCGTCCATGCGCAGCGCGTCCCCGAAGTGGTCATCCGCCTCCCGGGCTTCGCCCGCCCTCGCGAATTCCAGGCCCAAGCGCTCCTGCAGGATCGCCAGGTAGGAGACGGATCCGTAATAGGCGCTGATGCGGCGCTTGTCCGCGATGATCGCGGCGGCCTTCAGGAAGCCCTGGGCCGAGGGGTTAGCCTTGAGGCGGGCGGCGACGGCGTCGGAGGCGGCCTTTTCGTCGCCGCGCAGGAACTCGAGAATGAGCTGCCGGCTGGTGAAATCATCGAGCAACTCGGCGTTCCTGATCCCCGCGGCCACATAGGCATGCTGCCGGAGGTCATTCGACCAGACGTCGAGCTGGCGCCAGCTGAGCCAGCCGAGGGTGCCGATGATCGCGAGCGACACGGCCGAGGCCCACGCGCGCGCCCGGAAAGTGGCGACGCGAGCGATGGCGGCCGCGATTACCGCGGCCATGATGACGTTCAGGAAGTAGCCGTAGCGGTCGCTCGCCATGTGGGGCTTCTCCGTGAGCCCGAAGAACGGCGCGGCCATCGCGAGGTAGCCGAACCAGACCGCCGCGAGAGCCGGCCACCTCCTGAAGGAGACAAGGGCAAGCGCGCACGCCGCGCCAACCGCGGCCATGCTGAGCACGAACGCGGCGCCCGCGGGGTTGAAGTCCACGAGCGTGTCATAGAGCGGCGAAAGGTGGACGGGCCACCAGGGCTTCCAGACGTAGTAGGCCGCGACGTAGGCCGACTGCGCGATCCGGCTGGCGAGGGGCAGCTCGCGCATTCCGGGCACGGCCCCGAAGACCTCGGTGTTTCCGAAGCGCGCGGCGAGCGTGAGCGCGAGGGCGGCCGCAAGCGGGACAAAGAACGCCGCCTTCTCGGCGAGGAGCCGCCGGAAGACGGCGCCGGGATTGGCGCGCGAATACATCCAGTCGAGACCAACCAGGAGGAAGGGGGTCCCGAGGGCGACGGGGTAGGTGAGCAGTGAGGCCGCGTAACCGGCCGCTGCCAGCCACAACCACGCGGCGCGGCGCGGGCCCTGCGCGAGATATGTGCGCAGGTACGCGATCAGCGATGCCAGAAGCAGGGCCATGGCCTGGCCGTAGAGGTTGCCCGAGATCCAGGCCGTGGTCTCGACCCGGAACGGATGCAGCGCCCACCAGCCCGCCGCGAGCGCCGCCGCGCCGGCGTCCCAAACGGTGAGGCCGCCTAGGCGCGGGCTGGGGGCGAACAGGCGCAGGGCATGCAGGATCAGCGCGAACGCGAGGCCGGTGTTCAGGGCGTAAAGGCCGAGCGCAACGGCGTGGTACGGCGACGGATCGAGGCCCGCGAATTCGTAGGTGGCCGAGAAATTGAGCCATCCAAGCGGGATGTAGCGGCGGACATAGCTCCAGTCCGAAAACATCCATCGCAGCCTCGCGAGGCCGATCCCACCCATGTGGGGGTTCAGGGTCACGTTGACATCGTCGTCGCGCAGGTAAAGGAATCCGAAGTCTAGGACTCTTAGGTTTAGGGCCAGGCACGCGAGCACGAGCACGGTCCCGCAGAGCCAGGCCATCCTGCGCGCGTCCGCGGAGGCGAAAAACAGCGGAAGTGACGGAGGGCGCTGCACTAAGCCGTGTGTTGGCTGATCGACGCGCCGTCCGCGGGCCGAAGCCGGCGGAAGACAAGCGACGTGGCGATCGTCATCAAACCGAGCGTGAGCAGCGTCCAATGGATCCCGGAGATCATGCCCGCCGGGCCGGGCCGGTGTTCGCCGCCCAAGTACAGGGCGGCGAGAAGCGAGGAGATGGCGACCCCGAAGCTCATCGACATTTGCTGGACCGTGCTTGAGATGCTGCTTCCCGGGCTCGCGTCGGCGTCGGAGAGGTCGGCGAACACAAGGGAATTCATGCTGGTGTATTGCATTGAGGACACAAAGCCGAGGATGAAGGCCAGGACGACAATCAGCCACGCGGGAGTGCCGCGCGCCACCGTCATGAAAAGGACGGTGACAATGCCGATGGCAATCGTGTTTGAAAACAGCACGCGCCTGTAGCCGAAAAGCTTCAGGATCCTGGGCATCAGCATCTTCAGGCTCATGGCTGCGATGGGCTGGGGGGCGATGAGCAGGCCGGATTGGACGGGCGTGTATCCGAGCCCGATCTGGTAGAGCAGGGGAAGGAGAAAGGGCATGCCTCCGACGCCGAGGCGCGTGGCAAAACTGCCCACCACGGCGATGCGGAATGTCCGTAGCCTGAACAGCTTCAGCTTGAGCAGGGGGAACTCGGCGCTCATGGCGTGGCGGCCGTACGCGAGGAGCAGAAGGACCGAGAGGCCGATGAGAAAGACGATGCTCCTCGGGCCGAGCTCGTGCTCGCCGAAGATCTCGAGGACGTACGAGAGGAGGGCGATTCCGGAACCGAACAGCGCCAGGCCCACAAAATCGATCGGATCCCTGCGCTCGGACTGGTAATTGGGCATGTGTCTAAACACGAGGTACATCCCCATAAGCCCGATCGGGAGGTTGACGAAGAAGATCATCCGCCAGTGCAGGTAGTCGACGATCAGCCCGCCCGCGAGCGGGCCCATGAGGGGTCCTATCAGCCCGGGCACCGCGACAAAGCTCATCGCGCGGACGAGCTCGGACCTCGGGAACGTGCGCACCATCGTGATTCGTCCCACCGGCATCATGAGCGCGCCCCCGCAGCCCTGGAGGATACGGGCCCCGACGAGCATGGGCATGTTGACGGACAGGCCGCACAGCAGCGATCCGAGAGAGAAGATCCCGATTGCCGTGAGGAACACCCACCGGGTGCCAAACCGGTCCGCTATCCAGCCGCTGATTGGGATGAAGACGGCCAGGCTGATCGTGTAACTGGTGAGGGCCGCTTTCATGCTCAAGGGAGCGATCTGAAGCGCATCGGCGATCGTGGGGACGGCCGTGTTCAGGATCGTTGTGTCGAGCGACTCCATGAAGAACGCGACCGCGACAAGCCATGGCAGAAGCCGCTTTACGGATTCGGTCGGCAGGGAGGCGCTCATCTCGGGCGGATCGAAGAGAAGGGCTGGCGGCGCCCTTTGCAATCCGGCTCAAAGCCCGCGCGCTCGGCCCCGGCGCACCAATTGAAAATCTCTTGCGTCGCCCCCCCGCCCGAGTGGAAACTCCGGGGCGCCTGACACCGGACGCGCACCGTGCACTTCTGACTACATGGACGACGACGCTTCCAAGGAGAATCCGACGGCGGATTTCAACAAGATCGATCTGAGCCAATTGCAGGGCTTCAGCTTCGGCACCCAGTGGACCAAGGACAAGGACGCCGCCTCGGACGGCGGGGAGCGCGCCGAGAGGCCGCCCCGTGACGACCGCATGGGCGCGCGCGCCAACGCCCCCGACCGCAGGGACCGGCGCGCGTTTCAAAGGCCCGCGGCGGACGGGCCGCCCCGCGACGCCCCGGGCGACCGGGCGCCGCGCAGGGACACGGGCGAGTATGCCGGCGCCGCGCGCCGCGCAGGGCCCGGCATGGATCGACAGGATCGCGGGCCGTACGACAGTCCGTACTTTGACGTCGCCTTCTTCCCCGAGGACTCCAGCTTCAACACGCTCGTCAAGATGATCCGCTCCTCGGCGCGCACGATCGAGCTTTTCGAGATCGCGCGGACGGTGTTGGGCAAGCCGGACCGCTTCGTCGTCGTGGTGTCGCGCAAGCAGCGGCCAGCCGGTGCGCCCGAGGCGCCGCCGCAGCCGCTCCACATCTCGGCTCCCGACGGGGTTCCCTTCGAGTCCGAGGAGGCCGCCGTTGCGTACGTGATGGAGAGGTTCCTGGCCAATTTCTACGACCAGGCCGAGGTCGAGGTCGAGGCCCCGAAGGGGAGCTTCCTTGTGATCAACAAGTGCGGCGTCACGGGGGAGCTCCTGGGCCCGCCGAACTACCACCGCTACAGCCAGATGGTGCAGCACCACCACGCCTCGAAGCTGGCCCGGATGCCCTTTGAGGCGTTCCGGGCCCGAATCGAGACGATTCGCGATCCCGAGGTCGTGAACCGGTGGCTCGAGAAGATGAAGAGGGTGATCCGCTACACGTGGAAGGGGCCCGCGGCCGAAGGCCAAACCGCGCCCGGATTCGACAGCCTTGAGGAAGCGAGGCAGTTTCTGCTCACCCAAGCGCGCGACAGTGTCGTCAAGGCCGCCAACAGCGCGCGTTTTCACGGCAAGGCCCTGGAAACGATGCCCCGCGGCGAAATCCTCATGGCCATCGAGGGCGCCTATGAGCGGCAGCTCCGGTTTCCGCTCGATACGGCCAACCAGCTGCGGGGCAGGCTCCGCCGGGAGCACTTCACGATCTTCAAGAAGGGATCAAAGGGCGTCTCGTATGTCTGCGCCGTCAAGCGCAAGTTCCGCATTCCGGGCCAGGTGTTCTCGGAGAGCATCGGCAGCCTGATATCTTTCATCGAGGCCCACCCGCTCGTGAAGGCCGGGGACCTGGCGCTGAAAATGCTCGCCATCGGCGCACCGGCCGAGGGCGCGACGGTCACCCCGGAGCAGCGCGAGAAGATCGTGCGGATGCAGGGCGACCTCATCTGGCTCGTGCGCGAGGGCTACGTCACGGAATTCATCGACGGGGGGCTTTACGCGCCGCCCGTCATGGTCGAGGCCCACAAGAAGGAGGCCGAATCCGAGGAGATCGATCCGGAGAATTTTCCGGAAGCCTCCCCGGTCCGCGAGCCGGGCGCCCCTGAGGCGCCGGCCCCTGAGGCGCCGGCCCCCGAGACGGCTGCCCCCGGCGCAGCCGGTTCCGAGCCAACACCTCCCGACGCTCCCGCCCCAGCACCTGGCGTTGACGCCGAATCCGGGGTTCCGCCGCCGGCCGCGTCCTCAATCGCCTAAGGGGCGCTGCAGCAGCCTGATCGAGTGGCGCCCGTCGGCCTCGATTTCGAAATCGAGGTGCCAGGCGTCGGGGGCGATCCAGCCCGGCACCCTGTCCGGCCACTCCACCGCAAGGCACCACGGGCTGACGAGGTACTCCTCGAGGAGGAGGTCCTCCGCCTCCCGGGGAGATCCGAGCCTGTAGGCGTCCATGTGGGCAAGCATTCGGGTTGCGCCGCGGTGGAGCGTGTAGATCGTGAATGCCGGGCTTGTCACGGGCTCGGTGATGCCCAATCCGAGGGCCAATCCCTGTACCCAGGTGGTCTTGCCCGCGCCGAGGTCGCCGTGCAGTGCGACCGTCGTGTCGGCCGGCAGCTCTGCGGCCCACTGGGCCGCGAGCGACCGCGTCTCGTCGGCCGACTGCGTCGTGACGCCGGCCCGCAGGCTATCGGAGATGCTCGTAGCCACGGAAATTGCCGAGCGCGATCGCCTCCGGGGGAACGGCGCCCGCCCGGACAAACCTGCCTAGGCAGGTGAGCCGGGTGCGCGGGAAGGCGCGGCGCCAGGCCTTTTCAAACGCAGTGCGCCGGGCACCCGGCGCCACGCTGAAGGCGAGCTCGTAGTCCTCGCCGTCGCACAGGGCCTCGCGGGCCGTGGCCCCCGCACGCCTCGGCAGGGCCGCCGCGTAGATCGCGGGACTAGCTCCCCGGGGCGTGAGCGCGGCCAGGTCCTTCGCAAGGCCGTCGCTCACGTCGATCATTGCCCGCACTTCGCTCCGGCGGGCGAGCCAGGCGCCCTCCGCGAGCCTGGGTTTGAACAGGTAGTGGTGGCCCGTCGGCAGGCTGCGCCCGAGGGCGCCCGTCACGTAGATCCAGTCGCGCGCTCGCGAGCCTGCGCGGGTCAGGACGCGACCTGCCGCCTCGCCCGTGAGCGCGAGGGTAGCAACGAACGACCCGGGAAGGTGGGCCACGTCGCCGCCGACGACCGGAACCCGCCACAGCCGGCTCTCGCGGGCCAGGCCCCTGTAGAATTCCTCGAGCCACGCTCTTGAAACCCGGCCGTCGAGGGCGAGCGCGATGACGGCTGCGCGCGGCCGTCCTCCCATGGCAGCGATGTCGCTCAGGTTGCGCCTGAAGAGCTTGGAGCCCGCCGCACGGGGCGGGATCCGATCGTCGATGTGGATCCCGTGGACCACGGAATCAACCGTCAGGAGTTCGCGACGGCGGGCCGGGAGGAGGACGGCGCAATCGTCGCCGATCCCGGCGGGGGCCCTGGGCGACGCCCGGCCGAGCCAGCGGCGGATCAGGCGGATCAGCGCGTCCTCGCCGATCGAGGAGACCGATCCCCGCAAGGTCCGCGAGAAGAGACCGATTGCGGCCATCAGCCTATCCCCGCGGCCACGAGCAATATGGAATTCATGTTGAAGAGCGCATGCGCGACAATGGTCGTCCCGATCATGCCGGTCCTCTCGTAGGCGAGGCAGAAGACCACGGCGAGGGCGACCAGGGGCAGGAGGCTCGGCAGCCCCACCATGTGCTCGCCCCAGGCCACGTGAAGGGCGCCGAAGAGCGCCGAGGTGGCCCCGATGGCGACCCAGCGCGGCGCGCGCGTGCGGAAGTAACGGAAGAGCCCCGCGCGGAACAGGGTCTCCTCGGCTGCGGGCACGAGAAGGGCGGCCAACGCGACGAACAGCCAACGCAGCGTGGCGGAGTGCGTGTTCTCGAAGATGTCCACCAATTCCTGCTTTTCATCCGGAAGGCCCATTCTGGTGATGGCAAGTTCCCAGGCAAAGGACACCGCGGCCACGAGGGGCATCGCGATAAGGAAGGTGACCAGCCCGCTCCCGAGCGCTGGAATCAGTGCCTGGGGGCCGCCCGCGCCGCGCACCCGCAAGCCGAACATGCCGTAGAATCCCGCGATTCCGGCGAGGAATCCGCCTTCCATAACTGCGGAACCGACGACCGTCGCGACGTCGGGACCCATGCGGACGTGGCGCAGGGCAAGGCCCGCGATTGCGCTCAGGGCCGTTGCCCCCACGAATCCAAAGCACAGGAAGCAGGCAAAGTCGACCGGCGCCAGGCGCCACTCTGGGAGCCGCGGATCGCGCTTCGCCCGGGCGCCCGGGCGCAGGGCGAACCGCCAGATGAGCCAGAGGCCGCAGAGCAGAAGCGCGATCTCGAAAGCGATGGCCGCGACCGCGACCGGCGTCATTTCGTCCGGCTGGCTCACGATGCCGCGAGCGGGAAGACGACCCTGCCGTCGACGATCGTCGCCTTGACGCGGCCCCGGAGCCTCCGGCCGTGCCAGGGCGAATTGCTGGACTTGCTGCGTCCCGCCTTGGAGTCGTAGACCCACGTCTCCTCGGGGTCGAAGAGGCAGATGTCCGCGGCCGCCCCGGCTGCGAGCGCGCCGGCTGAAAGATTGAGGAGGCGCGCCGGCTTGCGCGTCATCAGGTCGATCGCGTGCATGAGCTTGAACCTGTTCTGCCGGACAAGGGTCTCGAGCACGACGGGCAGCGCCGTTTCGAGGCCCAGGACCCCGTTTGGCGCGTAGTCGAACTCGCTGTCCTTCTCGTAGTCCGTGTGCGGGGCGTGGTCGGTGGCGATGCAGTCGAGCGTGCCGTCTCTCAGTCCCGCGATAATCGCCCTGCGGTCCGCCTCGGTCCGGAGCGGCGGGTTCATCTTGAAATTCGTGTCGTAGGTCGAGAGGGCCTCGTCCGTGAGCGCGATGTGGTGGGGGGTCGCCTCCGCGGTCACGCGCACGCCGTCTGCCTTCGCCCGCCGGACGATCTCGACGGAGAGCGCCGACGAGATGTGCTGCATGTGGATGTGGGCGCCGGTGTAGGCCGACAGGATGACGTTCCTTGAGACAATCAGGTCCTCGGCCGCGTTGGGCCATCCGCGCAGGCCCAGCCTTATCGACATGTCGCCCTCGTTCATGACCGCGCCCTCTGTCATGGACTGGTCCTGGCAGTGGTCCATCACCGGCAGGTCGAACATCCTGGCGTACTCGATCGCCCGGCGCATGAGCTCGTTGGACTGCACGCAATTGCCGTCGTCCGTGATCGCCACGACGCCGGCCCGCTTCAGCGATCCGAGCGGGGCCAGGGCCTCGCCCTTCCTCCCGATCGTGATGCATCCGGTGGGGAGGACCTTGACGATCGCGTCGCGCCGCGCGGCATCCAAGATGTACTGGATCGTTCCCGCGTTGTCCGCGGGCGGCGCGGTGTTCGGCATGCAGACCACGGTCGTGAACCCCCCGGCGGCGGCGGCCCTCGATCCCGTTGCGATCGTCTCCTTGTGGGTCTGGCCCGGCTCGCGGAAATGCACGTGGATGTCGACGAGCCCCGGAACCGCGACGAGACCGCGGCCGTCGATCTTCCTCGAGCGTTTCCGCTCGGCCGGGGTGAGGGCAGGGACGATCCGGCCGCCGCGCACGAAGAGGTCGCCGACCGAGTCGCGCATGGAGGCGGGGTCGACGATGCGGGCTCGGCTTATCCAGAGTGCGGGCATGGGCGCGGCCTATTCGGTGGACGAGATCACGTACTCGGGCTGGTGGCCCGCGCACAGATAAAGGACCGCCATCCGGACGGCGATCCCGTTGGTCACCTGCTCGAGGATCACGCTGCGCTCGCCGTCGGCGAGGTCGCTGTCGATCTCGACGCCGCGGTTTATCGGGCCCGGGTGCATGATGATGGCGCGCGGGTTGAGCCAGGATGCCCGGGTCTTGTTGAGGCCGAACATGCTCGTGTATTCGCCGAGCGACGGGAAATGCCGATGGCCCTGGCGCTCGTGCTGGATGCGCAGGAGCATCACGACGTCGGCATCGGCCAGGGCCGACTTGAGGTCATGGGAGACCTTCGCGCCCAGCGTCGTGAAACCGTGCGGAACAAGGGTGGAGGGCCCGACAAGCGTGACCGCCGAGCCCATCTTGGTGAGGGCGTGGATGTTGGACCGCGCGACGCGGCTAAAGAGGATGTCGCCAAGTATCGCGACCTTTCGCCCCTTCATCGAGCCGAGGTGCTCCTTCATCGTGAAAGTGTCGAGGAGGCCCTGGGTCGGGTGCTCGTGGGCGCCGTCCCCGGCGTTGATCACCGGGATGTCCAGGATCTTGCTCAGGTAGAGCGGGGAGCCGGCGGCGGCGTGGCGGATGACGATCATGTCGGCGTTGAGGGCCTGGATGTTCTTGGCCGTGTCGCGCAACGTCTCGCCCTTCGTCGTCGAGGAGCTCGCCGCGTCGAACGCGATGACGTCCGCGCTCAGCCGCTTCGCGGCCATTTCGAAGGCCATGCGGGTGCGCGTGCTCGGCTCAAGGAAGAGGTTGACGATGGTCTTTCCCCGAAGCGCGGGGACCTTCTTGACGCTGCGCTGCAGGATCTTCTTGAACGCCGACGAGGTGGCGTGGATCTGCTCGATCTCAGCGAGGCTTAGGTCCTCGATCGCCAGCAGGTGTCGGCGGGTCCAGGTCATCGGACTGAGGCGTCGCGCCGCCGGGCGGCGCTCGGGCGGATGTCGATCCGGTCGCGGGAAGGATCATCGTGGAGCGAGACGACCACGTCCTCGTCCTCCGCGGCGGTGACGGTGGTGCCCACAAAATCGGCGGCGATGGGCAGGCGGCGGGTGCCCCGGTCGACAAGGACGGCGAACTCGACCCTTGAGGGCCGGCCGTGGTCAAAGAGCTCGTCGAGCGCAGCCTTCACGGTTCGGCCGGTGAAAAGGACGTCGTCGACCAGGAGGACGTTCGCCCCGTTGACGTCGCCCGGAAGCAGCGTGGGGGTGAACTCCTTTGGGACGGGGTGCCTGCCGATGTCGTCCCGGTGGAACGAGATGTCGAGGTCGCCGACCCGCTTGATCCCGAGACGGGCGCACAGGCGGCGGGCGACGGGGATGCCCCCGTTCGCAATCCCAAGAACGAGGACGCCCTCGGCTTGCAGATGCCGGGCCTCGACGGCCGCCGCAAGCCGTTCCATGGCGGCGTGAACCTCCCGGGAGCCGATGGTCTTCGGAGTGGCCATTGCGCCAAGTACTGCATGCCGGTCGAGCTCCGGTAAAGGAAAATGGGTCCCTGTTTCCGTCAGGCGCCTTTTCCGAGCCATGCGGCGAGGTCGTCGTCCCTGGAGATGCGCCGTCCCGCCTGGTACTCGGGAGCAAGGAGGCGCTCGTAGCTCGGCTCGGCGAAGCGCTGGCAATGCAGGAGGACCCTGGCGCTCTGGCCCGGCGCGCGCACGAGGCGGCCGAGCGCCTGGTTCACCTTCTGCATCCCCGGGATCCTGTACACCCGGTCGAACGCCGACTCCCGGCCAAGGTCCGCGAGTGCCGCGAGCCTTGCCCGCTGGACGGGGTTGACCTCGGGGAGCGCGGGCCCGACCACCATCGCGTGCGTCACGCGCCCGCCCAGCAGGTCGATGCCCTCTGCGAAGACGGACCCAAGCACGAGGAACAGCGCGCGGCCGCGCTCAAGCGACTCGTTGATCCACGCATTCTGGGCCGACAGGTCGCCCCTGCGCGGCTGGAGCGCGGCCGGGCCGAACTCGCTGGCAACCGACTCCGCATACGCGTAGCTGGGAAAGAAGACGGCGATCGGGGCACCCGCGCCGGCGGAGCGGTGGAGGCCCGCGACCGTTTCGGCCGTGGTCGCAATGTGCCTCTGGCGGTGCTGGAAGCTTGTGTCCACGCGGAGGTCGACCGCGACGTCGTAGGCGCCGTCCCTCCACGGCGTGGCGGCCCGAATCGGCTTCAGGGCGCCGCAGTCGCACGCCTCGGCGAACCGGTCGGGCGGCCCGGGGGTTGCCGTCGCGAACACGACCCCGCCAAACTCGCGGAGGGCGGCTCCGATCGCAGGCGCCGCGTCGAGGCACGTGATGGAGAGGACTCCGTCCTGCGGGCACCACCAGAGGCGGGGAAGGTCGATCGAGGCCAGCTGGTCGGCGACCGACGGGTTCCTCCAGATGAGACCGGCCGCATGGGGCCCGAGGGCCGCTGAGTCCACGGGGAAGGCGGCCGCCCCCTCCGCGAGCCTCGAAAGGCGGTCGCCGGCGTCCTCGCGCTCCGCATCGGCGAGCGCTCCCGACTTGGACCTGGATTGCAGGAAACGGGCCCAGTCGTCCCACTGCGCGACCCACTCGGGGCTCGCGCGAACGCCCCGGAGCGCCTCGCATACGGCCCGCGCGTCGGCCGCGGCAAAGGCGTGCGAATGGGCGTCGGCCACCCGAGGCGCCAGATTGTGCGCCTCATCGATCAGCACGAGGGACCTCGCCGGCTCGAAGCCCGGCCGATCGTAGAAGAGCACGCGGCTGTCGGGCGAGAACACGTAGTTGTAGTCGCCGATCCAGACGTCGTTGAACGCCAGGGCGGCCCGCGTGATCTCGTACGGACAGATCCGGGCGCCGATGCCGGCGCTGCGCAGCGAGCCCAGGTCCCGAGGGTGGTCCTCGACGAGGTAGAACCGCGAAAGGCCGCTTCCGGGCCACCGCCTCTCGGCGCCGTCCAGATAGGCGCAGGCTTCCCGGACGCATTGGAAGACCGAATTGACGCAGTGCTCGGATTTGTTTCGGACGTGCCAGGCCGCCACCGGAGCGCCATCGCCCAGGTCCGGGCCCGGCGCGGTCATCTCCCGGAGCGTCTCGACGACCTCGATCTGGCCCGTCGACTTTCCGGTGAGGTAGAGCACGCGCTCGAAATTGCCGTCCCTCAACTCGCCGAGCGCGCATTCGAGAAGGACGCCGGTCTTGCCAAACCCGGTCGGGGCCTCGAGCAGGACGGCGGACTGGGCTCCCCGGACGGCCTGGCGCAGCTGCGTCGCGGCGGACTCCTGGCCTTGCCGCAGCGTCGCGAACGCGGGGCGGAACCTGAGCTGGCGCAGCCTTTCCCTGCCGCGGAGCCGCAGGTCCAGGAACTCGGCGACCCGGTCCAGCTGGAAATCGAGCAGGCGGTCGTCGGCCGACGTGAGCGGGACGGTCTGGGCGAGCCCGGTGTCCGCCTCGACGAAGACGAGCTCGCACCCCTCCCGCGCTCCGCGCAGCGCCGCATAGGCCGCAAGCTGCACGAAATACCCAGGATAGTCGGCCCGCAGCTCCGCCTCGCTCGAGGGGAGGGCGCGGGTCACAGTCTTGATCTCGCGCAGAACGGTCAGGCCCCCCGCCCGGATGACCTGGTCGATCCTGCCGGCGAGCGCGATGATCCATCCCTTCCGGGCAATTTCGCCCTGAACCGCGACCTCGAACTCGGCGTCCGCTCCCTCCGATATCGCGTTTTCCCGGATCTCCCGGTGCCACCGGGTGCCGAGCTGGGCCCGCCAGAGGCCCCCTGATCCCGCCGCCGAGGCGCGGGGGCCGATCGAGAAGTCCGAAAGGTCGCCGACGCTCATTTTGACGCGGCGCTGGTCCAGGTCGAAGTTCACGGGATCGCGATCTCAGTGCGCGAATTCAGGTAGTGCTCGAGGGAGCGCCGGATCCGCGCGACCTCCGCGGCCGCCGAGTCCTGCTCGCCGAGCCGGCGATTGAGAACCGCCGTCGCAATCGCGCGGTCGGCCGCCGGGAGCGCCGGAAGCCAGTCCTGCCTTACCGGGTAACCCTCGTCGCGCGCAAACAGGTAGAGGCTCTTCAGGTGCACTATGTCGGGGCGCCCGGCCTCGCCGAACGCGTCGAGCGCGGTGCGAAGCAGCTGCTCAACATTCGGCCGGCTCTCCTCATGGACGGGGTTGCGCCCTATGACGGCGACCAGCGCGGAGGCGAACCGGAGGGCGTCGTAGCTCCTTCCAATGGCCGCGCGCCGGGCCACGATCCGGACCTCCCTGACAAACCAGGTGCGCCCTTGGTTGGAGCTCTCCAGCATCGCCGAGACCGTGTCAAAGAGGTCCGGCGCCACGTGGGCCGGCGAGGGCTTCCTCGGGACACGCTGCAGCGCGAGCAGGTTGCCGTGCTCGGCCGAGAAGAGCCCGAACGTCTGGAAGGCGTCCGCCGGGGGACGCTTCTCGATCACGAACGCCTCTGTCGTCAGAGTCTGGCCAGGCACCAGGATTCGGCCTACTTGGCTTCGCGCAGCTTCGCCACATCGGTCGCGGGCCAGTGCGGCACGACGGCGCCCCCCGAGATGACCATCTTCATCCCGTCGCCCACCGTCATGTCCAGCTCGACGGCGTCGCGCCTGGGGACCATGAGCAGGAATCCGCTCGTCGGGTTGGGCGTTGTCGGAACGAACACGGTCCAGACCTCCTCCAAGGTTTTCGCCTGCGCCTCGCCCTGTGCCGTGCTAGTCAGGAATCCGATCGTCCAGCAGCCCTTCCTGGGGAATTCGACGAGGACGACCTTGTTGAAGAGGTGGCGGCTCTGGGAGCTGAACGTGTTCACGATCTGGCGGACCGTGTTGTACACCGCGCTGACGCCGGGGATGCTCTGGACAAAACGGTCGCCGATGCTGAAGAAGTACTTCCCGAAGACGTAGCGCGACGCATAGCCGAGAAACGTCACAAGGACCACGACGATCAGGGTCGCGAGGACGTCCCAGACCGTCTCGAGGCTCGGCCGGTCCCGGAGCCAGTTGGGGACGAACACGAAGAAGAGCGGCTTGAACGTCCCCCCTATGAAATTGATGATCTTTACGAATACGAAGATGGTGAACCACAGCGGGGCCACGAGGATGACGCCCGAGAAGAAGGCGTTTCGCAGCGTGACGTAGCGCGAGGTGGTCGGTGGAGATTCAGCCATGGCGTGGGCGATGAGCCTCAGTATTCGAACGGCTGGCGGCCGTCTACGCCAGCTTGAAGCGGGGCTTCGCGGATCTCGCCAGAAGCCGCATCGCCCGCGCCTCCGCCCGGCGCATCGCGCGCCGGTCCGCCGGCTTCCGGTCGTCGTATCCCGCCAGGTGGAGCCAGCCGTGGATCACGTAGAGGGTGATCTCGTCGGAGAGGCGCGCCCCGGTTCTCCTCGCGTGGCGTTCCGCCGCGTCCACCGAGACGCAGATCTCCCCGGCGACCATGTTTGCGGCGTCGCCGGAGAACGTGATCACGTCGGTGGCCGACGGATCGCCGAGATACCGGGCGTGAAGGCCGGCGAGCGCATGGTCCGGGAGGAATGCGACCGAAAGCCCGCCGGGAGGGCATCCCCCCCTGAACCTGCCGGCGTTGGCGTCGAGCGCGCAGACGGCCTCCGCCAGCGCCCTCCGGTCGATTCTCAGGCGGGGATGGCGGTTGGCGACGTCAATAGAGCGCCCTTCGCGTTTCAAGCTTTGGCTTCGGTTGGCGGCTCGGCTGCCGACGAATAGGCCACCCTGGAGTGGAGCATGTTGAGCAGCGTGAACGTGAAGCTGTTCTTGATCTTCGCAAGATCCTCGAACGTGATCGGGGCCTCGTCCAGCTGGCCGTCGGCGACCCTTTCGGAAATCACCCTCTCGATCCGGGAGCCGAGTTTCTCGGCCGTGATGGTCCTCACCGAGCGCGTGGCGGCCTCGACTCCGTCGGCAAGCGAGACAACCGCGCTCTCCTTGAACTGCGGCTTGGGCCCCTCGTAGCGGAAAGGCCCGTCCGGGACACCGGGGGGATCGACGCCCGGAAACGGCGACTGGGACATTGCCAGGGCCCTCTCGTAGAAGAACTTAACTAGCGTGGTGCCGTGGTGCTGCCGGATCACGTCAATCACGGCCCGGGGCAGATGGTACCTCATCGCAAGTTCGACGCCGTTCGCCACGTGCTGGCGGATGAGGACCGCCGAGGCGGCCGGGTCCTTCTCGTCGTGGGGATTGCCGCCGTCGCGCTGGTTCTCCGTGAAATAACCCGGGTTGACCGACTTGCCGATGTCGTGGAATAGCGAGCATGCGCGCGCCAGGAGCGGGTTGGCTCCTATCGCGTTGCACGCGTTCTCCGAGAGTTGGGCGACGACGAGCGAGTGGTGGTAGGTCCCCGGTGCCTCCAGCTGCATCCGCCGCAGAAGGGGATGGTTGAAGTCGGTGAGCTCGAGCAGGGTGATGTCGGTGGTCCGCTTGAACAGCGCCTCGAGGACCGGCAGGAGCCCGACGACAGCCACGCCCGTCAGCAACCCCGTCAAGAGGCCGGCCGCGATCTGCCAGGAGAGAATCTCGCCGGGCGTCTGCTGCGCGATCCCGATCAGCACTGCGAAGGCGGCCACCGTGACGCCTCCCATCCCGGCTGCCGCGACGACCTTCCCGCGCCTGCGCGCGTCGCGGCATCCGAAGATCGCGACCATGGACGCGAGGAAGGTGAGGACGAGCAGATCGAGCCGGTTGCCGTAGATCACCCCGGTGAAGATCGAAATGAGCAGCGCCATGAAGATCGCCGATCCCGCGTCGATCAGGATGGCCACGATCAACGGCGCGAGCGCCGTGGGGGCGAGGTAGGGCAGGGCGGACGCCCAGGTTGAATCCCGCACAAAAAGCTCGGCGCCGCCGACCGAGTACACCGCGCGCACGAGGGCGAGGTTGAAGATGACCACGAGCGCAAGCAGCCCGAGGCGGACGTTGCTCGCCAGCGTCTCCGGGTCCTCGAGGCGCACGTACAACATCGAGGCGAGCACCATCGCGAGCACAAGGAGCACCCTGCCGAAGAGCTCAAGCCCGTCGTCGACCCCCGCCGTGCCCCCCTCCCTCGCGGCCACGCGGTAGGCGGTCGCCATCTCGTACTGCTCGCCGGTCACGCGGTCGCCCGCTTCCACGATCGTCCGTCCCAGCGGCACCCGGACCTTCACGGGCTTGAGCTTGCTCAGCACCTCCGCCTCCCGGACCGCGGCCGCCTGCCGGTCAAACACGAGGTTCGACTGGACGCCGCCCCGGAAGAGCCGGAAGAGCGCCTGCGCGGCCGGGCGGGGGACGCCTTCCGCCGCTAGGCTCACCCTGAGGAATGTCAGGGCATCCTCCATTGACTGCACCGGGCGCGCCGTTGCGCCGCCCGACGGACGCTCGATCTCGTACATCACGACGGCGCCGGGCGCACCCCCAGACACAACCGTGTCGTTGACGCCCACGCTGTAGATCTGGCGCAGCGCCGCGAATCCGTTCTCAAAGAGCGCCGCGCGCGCGGGGGCGTCGCCCGCGGCGAGCAGCGCGGCCAGATCGTCCGCATTCGTCTCGTAGGGGCCGCGCGCGTTGAATTCATCGGCCAACGCGGTCAGCGCCTTGCGCCTGTCAAAGAAAAGGGCCGACATGTCGGGGTGGGCCGCCTCGAACGCCGTCAGACTCGCCAGAAGGAGGCGCCCGGCTCCCTCGAACCGGCCGAGAGGCGCCATGTCGAGCCTGTAGATCGGGGGCAGCCCGCTCAGGCGTTGCTCCTGCTCGGCCCGCGTCCTCTCGGTGCTCACGTAGGAGAAGGGCACCCCAGCGACGATCCTGACCGGCGCGATCTGGTTCGGGAGCACGGGAAGGTCGAGCACCCGCATTCTCGCCGAGCTGATGACCACGATCGCCGCCACGGTCACGATGAAGATAAGCCCCGCGACAAGCCGGCTCCGGTCGAGGAAATCCCTGAACCCCGACCCATGCACCCTCGTGTCGCCCCTGCGCGCGCCGAGCCCGCCCACCAGGAGCCTTAGTTGGTTTCGAACGGACACGCTAGCCGCCTCCGTCGGAACCGCCTTCGGTCATTGGGTTCTTGTAGCGTTCGTAGGCCTCGATGATCCGCTGGACGAGCGGATGGCGGACGACGTCGGCCCCGGTGAACGTGTGAAACACGATTCCGGGGGTGTCCTTGAGGATGTGGCGCACCTCAAGGAGCCCGGAGCGCTTGGAGCGCGGCAGGTCTATCTGGGTCACGTCGCCCGTCACGACCATCCTCGAGTCCTCCCCAAGCCGCGTCAGGAACATCATCATCTGCTCGGGCGTCGTGTTTTGCGCCTCGTCGAGGATCACGAACGCGTGCGATAGAGTCCGGCCGCGCATGTAGGCGAGCGGGGCTATCTCGATGATCCCCTTTTCGGTCAACTTCACGACCTCCTCCGGGTCCAGCATGTCGTGGAGCGCGTCGTAGAGGGGCCGCAGGTAGGGCAGGATCTTCTCGCGGAGGTCGCCCGGCAGGAACCCGAGCGCCTCGCCCGCCTCGACCGCCGGCCTCGTGAGCACGATCCGCTTCACTTCTTGATTGAGGAGAGCGGACACCGCGGCCGCCATCGCCAGGTACGTCTTTCCCGTTCCGGCGGGGCCTATTCCTATCACGATCGGCTTCTTCAGGACCGATTGCAGGTATTCCTTCTGGCCGATCGTCTTGGGAACCACGGTCTTGCGGTTGGTGGCAATGACGAGCGGCTCGTCCAGGAGCGCCTGCCAGCGCCCGGCCTCGCCCTTGGCGAACGAGTCCACGAGCCGGGCAAAGTCGGGCGTCCGGATGGTCATTCCCTGGCTGCGCGCCGCGTTCAGGAATGCGAAGAACTCCTCCGCAAGCGCCAGGGGCTCCTGGGGCGCCTCGATCTTTAGCCAGTCCTCGCGGGTCACGAGCTTGACGCCGAGCGCCCGCTCCGCATGGGCAAGGTTCTCCTCCTTGCCGGCATAGAGTTGGCTCAGGTGCCTGGGGCTCTGGAAATGAAGGGTCTTGGCGGGCACGGCCGTCTGTCACGAGTTGGGGGCGATCCGCCCCACGGTTGCCGAAAGCTTCTCCCAAGTCGCCTCGAGCGACTGCGGGAGGACGCGTGTCTGCCCTACGACAGGCATGAAGTTGTTGTCGCCGAGCCAGCGCGGGACGACATGCCCGTGCAGGTGGGCGATGCTGCAACCCGCCGCCGATCCGAGGTTAAAGCCTATGTTGATGCCGTCGGGCTTTATCGCCGCCGAGAGCAGCCGCCTCGCGAACACGATCTCTTCCATCAGGTCCGCCCGCTCGGCGCGGGTCAGCTCCTCGAGCTCCGTGACCTCCCGGAAGGGCACGGCAAGCAGGTGCCCAGGATTGTAGGGAAAGCGGTTCAGCACCAGGTACGAATAGGCCGAGCGGTGCACGATCAGGGCCGCCCGGTCGTCCCCCATCGCCGGCAACTCCGTGAACGGTCGCTTCATCGTTGCCGGGTAACGCGGCGCCTCAATGTAGTCCATGCGCCAGTAGGCGTGAAGCTGCTGCATCGTGTAGGGCCCTCCATGCGATCAGATGAGGGGGGCAAAGTCAAAGACTTGCCTATGGGCCCCGGGACTGTGTCACTTTGGGATCATGCCGGTTGCCAATCCGTCCCGCCGAGTCGCTGTCACGGGGTTGGGCGCGGTCACGCCCGTCGGGCTGACGGCGCCGGCCACCTGGCGCGCATTCTGCGCCGGCCGAAGCGGAATAGGGCCCATAACACGTTTTGACGCATCGGGATGCACCGCAAGAATAGCCGGCGAGGTGAGGGATTACGATCCTACGGCGCCCCTCGCAAGGCCCGTTTACCCCCGTGGACCGGATGGGGACCCGGTCCTGGCGGCGCTCTCACCCAAGGATGTTCGCAAGCTGGGCCGTTTCACGCACCTCGGGCTGGGCGCCGGCCTCGAAGCCTATGTCGATTCGGGCCTCGATACCAACCGGGACTCGATCGAGTCCGAGCGAATCGGCGTCAACCTGGGGGTGGGGCTCGGCGGGCTCCCAGAGATAGTCGCCATGCATGAAACGTGGCGGCGCGGGGGCTTCCGGAAGATCTCCCCCTTCTTCATCCTGCAGACCGCCCCCAACATCCTGGCCGGGCAGCTGGCCATTCTGCTCAATTGCCGCGGGCCAAACATGAGCATCGCCTCGGCGTGCGCGACGAGCGGCCATACCCTGGGCGAGTCCGCGCGCGCGATCCGGCGCGGCGATGCCGACATCATCCTGGCGGGGGGCGCCGAGGCGGTGATCACGCCTGTCGCCGTGGGCGCCTTCGCGCAGATGAAGGCCCTGTCCACCCGCAACGATGCTCCCGAAAAGGCGTCGCGGCCCTACGACTCGGACCGGGACGGGTTTGTGGTCGGGGAGGGCGCCGTCGTGTTCGTGCTCGAGGAGTTGGAACACGCGCTCCGGCGCGGGGCCCGGATATATGCCGAGCTCGCGGGCTACGGCGCGACCGCGGACGCGCACCATCTCTCCTCGCTGGCCCCGGACGCGGAGGGTTCGCGCCGATCCATGCAGCTGGCACTCGCGGACGCGGGGGTCCGCCCGGAGGACGTGGACTACGTCTCGGCCCATGCGACCTCGACGCCCGGAGGCGACGGCGAGGAGGCGACGGCGATCGCGGCCGTCTTCGCGGGGTCGCGGGAACGGCTCCACGTGAGCGCGATCAAGTCGATGACCGGGCACCTGCTTGGCGGCGCCGGCGCCCTGGGCGCCCTGCCGGCCGTCCTCGCCATAGAGAAGGGCGTCATCCCGCCGACGATCAACCTCGACAACGTGGATCCGGCGTGCGCCGTGCTCGGGCTCGATTTCACGGCGCATACCGCCGTTGAAAAGAGGGTCGACTTGGCGCTTGCCAACAGTTTCGGATTCGGCGGCACCAACGCCTCGCTGGTCTTCCGGCGCGCGCAGCAGGCCGGCGCGCGGGCCTAAAGGGCGTCGGGCGGGGGGACGACGACGGACGACGGGGCGTGGACCGCGGGGTGGATGATGACCCGCGAAGCCCTTTCAGGCGCGAGAAACGACCTCGCGAGGGCGTCGATGTCAGCCTTGGAAATCGAATCGAAGTCGGGCTGGCGGTTTCGGGCGGCGTCCAGGGGATCCGGCATTTCCTGGGCCTTTCCAAGCACGGTCATCCAGTATCGGTTGGTTCGCTCGGTCTCGGCGACCGAGGTGAGGATGGAGCTCTTGACCCGGTCGAGCTCGTCCTGGGTTACCCCATTGGCATTCAGGTCGCTTGAGACGGCGACCACGGCCTTCTCGGTCCCAGTCGCCTTAGCCGGGTCGACCTCGATGATTGCGACCAAGTAACCGTAGCCCGGGAAGATGTCGCTTGCGGAGCTCGCGACGGAAGGGTTGGCGGTTGCCCCCTGCAGCTCGCGCACCTTCGGGCGAAGGCGATCCGCCAGCACGTCGGCCAGAATGACAAGCCGGCGGGCCCTTCGGACGTCGATCCCGTCGGAGGTCGGCCAGTAGACGGCAACCAGGCTCTTCGGGGTGCCCGTATCGACAGGGATGTCCCTGGCGAATGGCTGGCTTGGGAACGAAACCTTGCGCAGGGCGTCGAGCGGCGGCCTGGGGTCGCGCTTGGGCAGCGTGCCGATCGTTCTTGCGGCGTCGTCGATCGCGCTGTCGATGTCGACGTCGCCCACGACCGACACCTCCAGGGCTCCGTGCGCAAGCTGGGGGGCAAGCCAGGCCCGCTCCTCGTCCAGGTTGCGCGCCAACATCACGTCCTTGGGCGGCAGCCCAAAGCGCGGGTCTCCGCCTGCGAGAAGCTTGGACACCTGAAGCGGGAGCGGTCCCCGCACCGAGTGCTCGAGCCTCGTCGTGTACTCCGCCTCGATCCTCTTGCGGGCGTCGCGGAGGGCCTCGGGGCGGTATCCCGGATCGCTCAGGGAAGCCGCGAGCAGCTCAAACTCGAGCGCGAGGTCGTCCCTGTCCGTCACGCCCGACAGGACGAACGCGTCCAATGTGGAGGCAAACTGGACGCCCACTTTCTTGCCGGCCAGGACACGCTTCAAGTCCTCGACGCTGTGCCGGCCCAGCCCCCCCGCCGTGTAGGTGAGGCCCGCGAAGGCGGATAGGCCGGGCTCAGTGGACGCGGGCTCCGTCAGCTGACCCGTGCCCAGCCGGGCCGAGACGTCTATCGTGTCGGCCTCGAAGTCAGTCTTCTTGAGGTTCAGCCGGACGCCGTTCGCAAAGGTGACCTCCGTTATGTCGAGGTCGTCGACATGCCTGCGGCTCGCCACCGCACCCGCGGGACCAAAGTCGGAATAGGCCCAGGCGGCCTTTGCCGGCGCGCCGGCCGGCGCCGGTGCCGGCGCCGGCGTCACGGCAACGCCCAGCGAACTGGAGTAGGCGGAGGCGACCGCCGCGTTCGCATCGCCCCCGATCACCGCGTTTCCCGCGACGAAGACGTACCGTCCCGGCGCCGACCAGGCGGTGCGGAGAGCCTCGGCGCAGTCGCCGGGCGAAACCTTGTCGAGCGCGGGGCCAAGCAGCGCGAGGTCGTCGGCCGCGCTCGTGAACACGTTTCGGTCGACGAGGCTGTCGGCGATCTCACCGGCGAGATCCTCGGATCGGCGGCTCGAAGCGGCCTTCGCCGCCTGCTCAAGGTCGCTCCGGAGGGCGGCGGCCGCCACCCTGAGTTCATCGGGCCGAAAGCCGAAGAGCAGCGCGCGGCGCAGCTCCTGCTCGGCGACGCCCAGCATCTCCGTCCATTGCTCCGGCCTGCTGACGAGGGCGATGTCGGCCTCGAGGTAGAGGTTGTAGGCCTCCCGCACGCTGGCACTTGCGCGGATGTTGCGAGCGGAAAGCCTGCGGTCGAGCATTTCGAGCGCGAGCGTCCTCGGCAGTTTCTTGATCCGGTTCGCGGCCGTGTCGGGCCCGCGGGTGAAGGGGACCGTTCCCGCGATCAATATGCGGGTGTCGGGCGCCTCAGGCTCGCGGTGAAAGAGGGTCCTGACTCCCTTGAAATCCGAGACCCTGCCGAGGTCGACCGGCGGCGGCCGGGGGCCCCGCGGCGCGAGCCCGGAGAATTCGTCCGCGATCTGCTTCTCGATCGAGGCTCCGTCGATGTCGCCGACGACGATGACCGCCAAGAATTCCGGCCGGTACCAGGCGTTGTAGAAGGCGGCCAGCTGTTCGCGGTCGGCTCTCTCGATTACCGTGTCCAGGCCGATCGGAAGCCGCTCCGGCACGCGGGTGCCGGCGCCCATGAACTCGAGCTGCGCGACAAGGGTGCGGTAGCCTGCCGTGTCCCGCGCCTGCCCTTCGCTCCGGATGGTCCCGCGCTCCCTGTCGATTGCCGCGGGCTGAAGCAGCAGGCCGCCGCCGAAGTCGGCCAGGATACGCAGGCCGTCGGCGAGGGTCGCCGGGGCCGTGTCGGGAAGCTCGAGCTGATAGAGCGTGCGGTCAAACGATGTGGAGGCGTTCGTGTCGGCCCCGGTGCCCATGCCGAGGCCCTTGAGTCTTTCAGCGAGGATGCCGGGCGCGTAGTGGGTGCTCCCGTTGAAGGCCATGTGCTCGATGAAGTGCGCGAGCCCCCTCTGCGAATCCGTCTCCTCAAACGAGCCGGCCAGCACGAGAAGCCGCATTGATGCGCGGCTCCTCGGCTCGTGGTTGGGCAGCACGACATAGCGGAGGCCGCTCGGAAGGGTGCCGTACCTGGCGGCGGGATTGGCGCGCAGGTCGCTCTCGGCCTGGGGGAACGGGATCCCGGCGTGCCCCGAGACCGCGAGGGCGAGGAATGCCGCCGGCGCGGCGGCCTGGAGGATTCGGCGCATGGCAAGATGGAAATCGTCGTCGCAGGCCGGGCGCGCACAAGAGCAAAAAAATGCGGTTGCAGCGAAACTTGTTGTGGCATTGGCAGACCGTTTGGGTGTGTCCTTGGAATGGCGTTTCCGCCGTCCTACCGTGATCTGGATCTACAGGCTGCTTTTCCCCTTTGTCATGCTGGCCGCCGCGCCGTACTACCTCTGGCGGATGCGCAGACGGGGCGGGTATGGCGACGGATTCTGGCACAGGTTCGGTCTGCCTCCGCGGCTTCCCGAACGAAGGCCGGGTGTGCGCCGCGTATGGCTGCAGGCGGTGAGCGTTGGCGAGGTGCTTGCGGTGGAGCCGATCGTGCGCGCCCTGGGGGCCGAGGGCACCGAGGTCGTGCTGACGACGACGACGAGCACGGGCTACCGGGTCGCGTCCGACCGGCTGCGGGCGCTTGTCTGCGGGATGGCCTATTTCCCCGTCGACTGGATGCCCTTCTCGTCGCGGGCGTGGGCGCGGATCTCGCCCGACCTCGCGATCGTGACCGAGGGCGAGCGCTGGCCCGAGCACATGCACCAGGCCAGGTGCCGCGGTGCCCCGGTGCTCTGCATCAACGCACGCATCTCGGACAGGAGCTTCCGGCGCCTTAGGCGGTTCCCGGCCGCAGCAGCGTTCGTGCTCGGAGGAATGACACGCCTGCTCGCCGGGTCGGCGCAGGACGCCGGGCGCTTCCGCGAAATGGGCTATCCCGCCGAGCGCATGGGGATGACCGGCAATATCAAGCTCGACGTGAGGATACCCCGGCTGGACGAGCGCGGCCGGGACTCGCTGCGCCTCGAGCTGGGCCTTCCGGCCGGCCGAATGGTCCTTCTCGGGTCGTCGACCTGGCCCGGCGAGGAGGCCGCTCTCGTCGATGCGCTCCTGACCGCGCGGTCGAGGGGCGTCGGCTGCTCGCTCCTGATCGTCCCCAGGCACGCCGAGCGCCGGGCAGAGGTCGCAAGGATGCTTGAGGCGACGGGGCTCTCGTTTCACATGCGTTCCCAGGGATCTGCGCCCGGCCAGGTCGACGTCGCAGTCGGCGACACAACGGGCGAGCTGCGCGCGATGACGCAGCTCGCCGACGTGGTGTTCGTCGGCAAGAGCCTTGCGCCCCACACGGACGGCCAGACTCCGGTCGAGGCCGCGGCGCTGGGCAAGCCGATCCTCTTCGGCCCGGGCATGGGCAATTTCCGCGCCATCGCGAGCGATCTCGTTGAGCGGGGGGCCGCGAGGCGCGTCGTCGACGCCGCGGACCTCTGCGAGCAGGCGTCGGCGCTTCTGCGCGATCCGGCGCAGCGGGAGCTCATCTCCGCTGCCGCGGCGTCCTGGCGGGGCGAAAACGGCGGCGCCGTGGACCGCACCCTGGCGGCGATCCGTGAAGAATTGGCGAAAGTCCCATAAGCTCGGCACCTCCCGGACCCCAGACCCTGTCATAAGTCTCGCTCGGGCATTAACGCCCTTGCCTTCGCCCGCGCGGTCCGTTCATTGGTAGAACTCACGCGCTTTCGCGCGACTCGGAGATCAAACAACCTCATAGGCAAACGGACACATCCGCACACTCCCATGGCTGTCAAAGTAGCAATAAATGGCTTCGGCCGCATCGGCCGCCTCGTATTCCGGGCTCTCGTCGAGCAGGGCCTCCTCGGCTCAGCCTTCGACGTCGTCGCCGTAGGCGACATAGTCCCGGCCAACAACCTTGCGTACCTGCTCAAGTACGACTCCACGCAGGGCCGGTTCGGGGGCACGGTGGCCTCCAAGAAATCGGCCGCCGACAAGGCCGAGGACGACGTGCTCATTGTCAACGGCCACGATATCAGAGTCGTCAGCGCCAAGACCCCGGCCGAACTGCCGTGGAGCGCGCTCGGCGTTCAGATCGTCATCGAGTCGACGGGCCTCTTCACGGAGGCCGAGAAGGCGAGGGGCCATCTCGCGGCGGGCGCGAAGAAGGTCATCATATCCGCGCCGGCCAAGGGCGAGGACATAACGCTCGTTATGGGGGTCAATGACTCCAAGTACGACGCGGCGAAGCATGCCATCATCTCCAACGCCTCCTGCACGACCAACTGCCTTGCGCCCCTGGTCCACGTTCTCCTGAAGGAGGGAATCGGGATCGAGGAGGGGCTGATGACGACGATCCATTCCTACACGGCCACCCAGAAGACGGTGGACGGCCCGTCGAAGAAGGACTGGAAGGGCGGGCGCTCCGCGGCGATCAACATCATCCCGTCGACCACGGGCGCCGCCAGGGCCGTCGGCCTTGTCTGCCCCGAGGTGAAGGGCAAGCTGACGGGCATGTCTTTCCGCGTCCCGACGCCGACCGTCTCTGTCGTCGACCTCACGGTGAAGACCGTGAAGGAGACCTCCTACAAGGCGATCTGCGAGGCGATGAAGCGCGCGAGCGAGACGTACCTGAAGGGCATTCTCGCCTACACGAGCGACGAGGTCGCCTCGAGCGACTTCATCCACGACAACAACTCGTCGATCTTTGACGCAGGCTCGGGCATCGAGCTCAACAGCCGCTTCTTCAAGCTCGTGAGCTGGTACGACAACGAATGGGGATACAGCTACCGTTGCGTGGATCTCCTCAGGAAGGTCGCGTCCAGTCTATGAGTTTCAAGAGCGTGCGCGACCTCCAGCTCTCGGGCAGGCGGGTCCTGATCCGGGTGGACTTCAACGTGCCGCAGGACAAGGCGACGGGGGCGATCACGAACAGCCAGCGGATCGAGGCGGCCCTTCCCACGATCCGGTACGTGCTCGGCAAGGGGGCGTCCGCCGTCCTCATGAGCCACCTGGGCCGCCCGGACGGCCAGCGCATCGCGAAGTATTCGCTCAAGCCGGTCGCATCGGAGCTGGCGAGGCTCCTCGGCAGCCCCGTCACGTTCCTCGACGACTGCGTGGGCCCGGCCGTCGAGGCCGCCTGCGCGAAACCCGCGCCCGGCTCCGTCATTCTCCTGGAGAACCTCCGGTTTCACATCGAGGAGGAGGGCAAGGTCAAGCTGGAGGACGGCACCTCCAAGAAGGCCGATCCCGGCGCGGTCGCGGCATTCCGGGCCAGCCTTTCCAAGCTCGGCGACGTGTACGTCAATGACGCGTTTGGCACGGCCCACCGCGCCCACTCCTCGATGGTGGGGGTCAACCTTCCCGAGAAGGCCGCCGGATTCCTCATGGAGGCAGAGCTCAAGGCCTTTTCGGCCGTTGTCTCGAACCCGCGCAGGCCTCTCCTCGCGATCCTCGGCGGCGCGAAGATTGCGGACAAGATTCCGCTGATCCGCAACCTGATCGACAAGGCCGACGAGATCATAATCGGCGGCGGGATGGCCTTCACCTTCAAGAAGGTTTTGAACGGCATGGAGATCGGCGACAGCCTGTTCGACGCCGAGGGCGCAAAGATTGTCGGCGAGCTCCTAGAGAAGGCGAAGGCGCGGGGCGTGGGGATCATCCTGCCGGTGGACTACCTCTGCGCGGACAAGTACGGGGCGGATGCGGCCACGCGCCCGGCGGACGATTCGACGGGCATACCAAAGGGTTGGATGGGTCTCGACTGCGGTCCGCGATCGATCGCGCTTTTCGGCGGGGCCATACAGCGGGCGCGCACGATCGTGTGGAACGGCCCGTCGGGCGTGTTCGAATTCGAGAAGTTTGCGGCCTCGACGAAGGCCATGGCCCAGGCTATCGCCGAGGCGACCGCCCGCGGCGCGATCACGGTGGTGGGAGGAGGCGACACGGCAACGGCCGCCCGAAGGTTCGGGGTGGCCGGCAAGGTCACTCATTGCTCGACCGGCGGGGGCGCGAGCCTGGAGTACCTTGAGGGAAAGGTCCTTCCCGGAGTCGCGTTCCTGGAATCCTGATGCACCCCGTCCGCTGCGCCCTTAAGTCATGATCCGCAAGAAGCTCATCGCCGGCAACTGGAAGATGAACAAGTCATCGGGCGACGCCGCCTCACTCGCCAGGGACATCGTCGTCGCGCTGGGGACGCAGTCGGGCGTCGAGGTCGTCATCTGCCCGCCGTTCACGGCGCTTGAGGGCGTGGCACGGGCGGTCGACGGGTCGCTTGTCAAGCTGGGCGCGCAGAACATGCATTTCGAGGCCTCCGGCGCGTTCACCGGCGAAATCTCAGCGCCGATGCTGCGTGCCCTGTTCGCCACCCACGTCATCCTCGGCCACAGCGAGCGCAGGACCCTGTTCGGGGAGACTGACGAGCTCGTGAACAAGAAGGTCCTTTCGGCCCTAAAGAACCAGCTGCGGCCTATCGTGTGCGTCGGCGAGAGCCTGGCCGAGCGCGAGGCCGGCTCGACGCTCAGGGTCGTCCAGAACCAGACCGAGCGCGCGCTGGAAGGCGTCAGCAACGAGATCGCCCCCGGCATCATCATCGCCTACGAGCCGGTCTGGGCTATCGGAACCGGCAAGGTCGCGACGGCGGAACAGGCGCAGGAGGTCCACGGCTTCATCCGCGGGCTGCTTGCGAAGCTCCACGGCGACGCGGCGGCGCAGCGGATCCGGATCCTCTACGGGGGATCGATGAAGCCCGCCAATGCGCCCGAGCTCCTCGCCCAAAAGGACATCGACGGAGGCCTCATCGGAGGCGCGAGCCTCGAGGCGCGCAGCTTCGTCGAGCTGATCAACGCGGCCGCGGTCGCCTCCTGATCAGGGCTGCGAGACCAGGGGCGCCGAATCCGGCTTCGCCGGCGCGCCCGGGGCGCCGTAAGTCCTGCGCAGGCTCTCAGTGGACCTGCGCAGGGCGGCATCCGCGTAGGCCTCAAGAGAACCGTTCATCTGCCGGGCCAGCAGGGCCTCAACCTCGGGGATCGCAGTCCCCTCGCGGACCTTAACTGCGCGGTAGAGCCGGAGCATCGCGACCCAGCCGGCAAGGGGATTCGGGTCCTGCTTGCCCGTCTGGAGCTGCGCCCGGACGCAGCCGGAAACGTAGGCGGCGAGCAGAAGCCCGCGCTGGCCGGCGTTCGAGCGCCCCGACAGGCCCTTCTTGACGTCGCACCAGGGGACCGATTCCGGGCCCAGGTCGACGACGACCTCATCGCTGTCGATCGCGAACTTGAGGATCATCTTCGAGGCCTTCGCCACCGCAGCGTCTGCCTGCTCGGACGACTTCGACCCCGCCAGGCTTCCGACCGAAAGCGCGTCAAGCGTCTGGATAGCCTCGAGGACCTGGGCCTTGGTCACCGTTTCCGAGGCGAACGCGGGCGCGGCGATCGCCAACGCGGCCGCGGCGGCGCGCAAGATGAGTCGGGGCATAGGGGGAAGGGGAGCGCCCCAAGGCAACCGCAGGCCGGCCCCTTTTGCAACGGTCAATGCCTTCGATTCACGAGGCTTTCGGCCAGGGCGGTGAGGAACCCTGCGCCGCCGGGCAGCCGGCGCAGCGTGGCGACCGCCGCGTCCGAGCGTTCGCGTGCGATCCGGCGCGCGGCGTCGAGCCCGTGCACCGAGACGTACGTGGCCTTTCCCGCCTTCGCATCCTTTCCTGCCGTCTTGCCCAGCGTGGCGGTGTCGGAGGTCGCGTCGAGGATATCGTCGACGATCTGGAAAGCCAGGCCGAGCTCCCTGCCCGCGGTGCGCAGGGTCTCGACGCAGGCATCCGGGGCGCCGCCGCACAGGCCGCCCATGACAAGCGCCGCCTCGATCATCGCCGCGGTCTTGTTTTGGTGGATGAACCTCAGCTCCTCTGGGGTTGCGCTGGATTTGCGCTCGGCGAGCAGATCCTCCATCTGCCCGCCGATCAGGCGCCGGCTTCCCGCAGCCTCGGCCAGTTCGGCGACGAGAGACGCGACGAGGGCCGGGTTTTCAGGGTTGGACTTGGAAAGGATTGCAAATGCATGGGTCAGCAGGGCGTCGCCGGCCAAGAGCGCGGTTGCCTCGTCAAAGGCCTTGTGGGCGGTCGGCCTCCCGCGCCTCAGGCTGTCGTTGTCCATGCACGGGAGGTCGTCGTGCACGAGCGAATAGGTATGCACGCACTCGATGGCGACGGCCGCGGGGAGCGGGTCGGCCGAGCCCGCGGCCTCGAAGAGCTCGCAAGCCGCAAGGGCCAGAACGGGCCGCAGCCGCTTGCCCCCGGCCTGCATCGAATAGCGCATCGCGGCGTGCAGGCGGGCCGGTGGCTCCGAGGCCGGGGGAAGGAGCCGGTCGATGGCGCCCTCGACCAGGGACACTTTGAGCTCCAGCATGCCGGCGAAATCCATTGCCTGGAATTGAGCGGCAAGGCCGGACGTGTGCCGAGAACAAACTCGCCAAACCCGCGGGCTTCGACCATACAACCGCCGTTGCCATCCGATGCCCACGTACGAGTATGCCTGTTCAAGGTGCGGTCACCATTTCGAGAAGTTCCAATCGATGGGCGACAAGCCGCTGAGGAAATGCCCGAAGTGCGCCAAGGCCGGCCTCAAGCGCCTGGTAGGACGCGGCGCCGGTCTAATATTCAAGGGGAGCGGGTTTTACGTAAACGACTACAAGAGGCAGGCCCCGGCGAAACCCGCTGGCGCGGAACAAAAATCGGGCCCCGAAACCAAGCCGGCCGCCGATTCGAAGCCGGCTGGGAGCCCCGCGGGCGGGAGCGCCGCGGGCGGGAGCCCCAAGGCGGCGCCGGCGTCCGTCGACTCGGCTGCGAAATGAGGCCCCCTTCATGAGTCCACCATCCCGGAGGTTGCAGAGGGGCCCGAGCTGGTTCGAGGTGAGCCTGGGCGCCGCGCTGAGCGTCGCCCTCGGCGTCCTTCTGGGCGCCCTTTACATGGCGACCCGGCCCGTGAAGAAGGTCGGTGAGATCCCGAAGGACGCGCCGCCAGGCTCGGTTTTTTACATCGAGGGCGTGCGCGGCTTCTACGGGGTGACGGGGATTGAGGCGAAGCGAAAGGCGTTCGTCTCCGGGGAGTCGGTGACGGTTGACGAGGCCGAGCTCAATGTGCTCTTCGGCGGGCCCCCCAAGCCTCCGCCGGCTCCGTTGCCCGCGAATACCCTCGTCCAGCCGCCTCCGCCGCCTCCGCCCAAGGAGTTTGAGAAGCTGCCGCTCAACGCGCGGATCTTCGACGGCAAGATCCAGTTTGCGGAGTTGTATGCCTACAATGACTACGGCTTCAACGGCGTCTACGTCGTCCAGGCCAGGGGGACCTTCGTGAAGGTCGGACCGACGTTTCAGTTCATTCCGGACGAGTTTTACGCGGGGAGCTGCCCCCTGCAGCGGGTCCCCTACATCCGGGAATGGATAATGAGGAAGATCCTTTTCACGTATCCGGTTCCCGACGACATTGCTGCGGCCTGGTCCAAGCTCTCCGACGTCACCATCGAGGGCTCCAAGATGCGGTTGAAGATGCCGTAGGACGGGCCGAGTCTGCGTGTCGAAGAGCCTCAAGGACATCGGGGTCGTCTCGTTGCTGACGGTTGTCTCTCGGGTTCTCGGGCTGCTGCGCGACTCGATTCAGCTGGCGATTTTCGGAGCGGGATGGGTCATGTCGGCCTTCACGACCGCCAACATCGCGCCGAACCTTTTCCGGAGACTCCTTGCTGAGGGGTCCATGACCGCGGCGTTTGTGCCGGCGCTCCAGGAGGAATTGCACGCGAACGGGAAGGAGGGGACCTTCAGGCTCCTCTCGAAGGTCGTGTCGTGGCTGCTCGTCATCACCGGCGCGCTTGTGCTCCTGGCGATGGCCGTCTTCAGCCAGTCGCGCCTGTTCCTCCCCAGCCACGAGGACAAGTGGTACGTGGCGGCCGACCTGACGGTCATCCTGTTCCCGTACCTCGCGCTGATCAGCCTGTCGGCGGCGTTCAGCGCGACGCTCAACGTCCTCCAGCGGTTCTTTGAGCCGGCGCTCTCTCCGATCTGGCTCAACCTTTCGATCATCGCCGCCCTCGGAGGCGCGGGGCTGTACGTCGCGCGGAGCCCCATCGGGGCGATCCACTGGCTGTGCGCCGGGTGGCTACTGGGTGGCTTCTTCCAGATGGCCGTGCCCGCGACGGTCCTCATTGTGGAGGGTTGGAGGCCGCGGTTCGACCTCGGGCTTTCGCCGAGGGTGCGCGAGATCGCGCACCTGATGACACCCGGGATTCTCGGGACGGCGATCTACCAGATCAACTTCTCCGTCTCTCGCCTCCTCGCCTTTTCGATCGACGACGCATCGGCCACCTATCTGTACGCCATCAACCGCCTCATGGAATTCCCGATCGGCGTGTTCGCGGTGGCGGTTTCGACGGTGATCTACCCGCTGATCGCCGGGCATGCGGTGAAGCGCGACTTCGCCGCGATGGCCGGCGACTTTCAAAAGGGCATCCGGCTGATCCTTGTCATCAACATTCCCGCGGCGGCTGGACTCGCCCTGCTGAGCGGCCCGATCGTCCGGCTGATCTTCCGGCACGGCCAGGTGACCCAGGTCGCCGCGCACGAAATGGGCCTGCTGCTGGCCATCATGGCCATCGGCCTGCCCTTCTTCTCCGTCGTCAACCTCATGGTCCGGGCATTCTACGCCGTCAAAGACACGAAGACGCCGGTGCGGGTGGCGATGGCGGACTTCGTGATCAACATCGCGGTGAGCCTCGTCCTGATCCGCTTCCTGGGCGTCGTCGGCATTGTCATGGCGAGCACCACGGCGATCATCGCCCAGGCCGTTCTGCTGGAAAGGGCCCTTGTGCGCCGCCTTCCTCGCATGCACTTTGCGCCGCTGCTCCCGAGCATTGGGAAGGTGGCGCTGAGCGCCGCGGTTATGGCAGGGGTCGTCGCCGGGGGCTGGCGGGGGCTTCAGGGGCTCGGGCTGGGTGGACGGGCGACCGACGCGATCGCCATCGCGGGGCTAATCCCCGCGGGAGCCGTGACATACGGGCTCGTTCTCTGGAGGCTGCGTATCGAGGGGAGGCAGGAAATCGGGGCGATCCTGGTGCGCGTGCCGTTGCTGGGGCGATTATTCCGATCGGCCCTTTGACAAATGCGCCCCGAGCGACTCGTTCTGGTTCAAACCACATGACACCCGTTGCCACAAAGACCGTCACCGACGCGCTCCATTGGCGCTATGCCACCAAGAAATTCGACCCCGAGAGAAAGATCCCGGACGCGACATGGGCAGCGCTCGAGCAGGCGCTCGTGCTGTCCCCGTCGTCGTTCGGGCTCCAGCCGTGGAAGTTCGTCGTCGTCCAGGACGCGGCCACGCGCGAGAAGCTTTCCGCCGCGGCCTGGGGGCAGAGCCAGCCGGTCGACTGCTCGCACTTTGTCGTATTTGCGGGCAGGACGAATCTGGACGGCAAGGATGTCGACACCTACGTCGCCAGGATCGCCGAGGTCCGGGGAGTCTCCCGGGAAAGCCTGAAGGGCTACGGCGACGTCATGAAGGGCAGCGCCGAGCAGGCGCGCACCGGGGGCTACCTCGACGCCTGGGCGGCCCGCCAGGTGTACATCGCCCTCGGGGAATTCATGACAGCCGCGGCCCTCCTCGGCGTCGATGCCTGCCCGATGGAGGGCATCGAGCCGCCAAAATTCAACGAGATCCTCGGCCTCACGGCCATGGGCTACAACGCGCTCTGCGCCTGCGCGGCGGGATACCGGTCGCCCGACGACAAGTACGCGAGCCAGCCCAAGGTCCGGTTCAAGCCGGAAAACGTGATTGTGCGCGTCTGAGCCGGCCCCGACCTCATGCGCGCTGTCCGCATCGAAGCCATCGGCAAGGTCGCCGTCTCCGAGGTTCCCGATCCCATCCCGGCGGAGGGCGAAGTGGTGGTCGAGGTTAGGGCGGCCGCGCTCAACCACCGCGACGTCTGGATCAAGCTTGGGCAGTATGCGGGACTCAGGTATCCCTGCGTGCCCGGCTCGGACGGGGCGGGCGTCGTCGCCTCAGTCGGCCCGGGCGCCGACGCGTCCTGGGTCGGGCGGGAGGTCGTGATCAATCCCGCGTTCGACTGGGGAACTTCCGAGGGCGCCCAGGGGACAGGTTTCACGATCCTCGGGCTTCCGCGGGACGGGACGCTCGCGGGCAGGATCGCGGTCCCCGTGGCGCAGCTCGCCCCGAGGCCCGCCCATCTGACTTGGGAGGAGGCTGCGGCCCTCCCGCTGGCGGGGCTGACGGCATGGCGGGCGCTCAAGAGCAGGGCCCGGCTGGCGCAGGGCGAGCGCGTGCTTGTCACCGGGATCGGGGGCGGGGTGGCCCTTTTTGCGCTTCAGTTCGCGCTGGCGTCCGGAAACGAGGCCTGGGTGACCTCCAGCTCCGACGAAAAGATTGCGCGGGCGATCGCCATGGGAGCCAGGGGCGGTTTCCGCTATGACCGCGCCGGTTTGGCCGCGAGCGCGGCCATCGCGCCCGGCCCGTTCGACGTGATCATCGACAGCGCGGGAGGCCCCGGTTTTGGCGACCTGATCGACATTGCCGCCCCGGGCGGCCGGATCGCCTTCTACGGCGCCACCCGGGGCAGCGTGCCCGAGGTCGCGCTCCGTAAGGTGTTCTGGCGGCAGATCTCCCTGCTGGGATCGACGATGGGAAGCCCGGCCGACTGGTCCGCGATGACGGCGTTCGTCGCGGGCCGGCGCCTGAAGCCCGTGATCAGCGAGGTCTTCCCATTCGATCGGGGGCCCGAAGCCTTCGAGCTGATGGAGCGCGGGGGCCAGTTCGGCAAGATTGTGATCCGGATCTGAAGGGGGCCAAACCCGAGGCCGGGCTTCATTCCGGCTTGGCGCGGGCCCGATCGCCGACGAGTCTAGCGCTGCAACCCAAAATGAAAACGGATCCCCGGTTCCACGCCTGCATCATGGCGGGCGGGAGCGGCGAGCGCTTCTGGCCCATGAGCCGGGTGCGTGCGCCGAAGCACCTGCTCCGGTTCTTTTCGAAGCGGACGCTGCTCGAGGAGACGCTCCTCCGGGTGAAGGGCGTCGTGGCGCCGAAGAACACCTGGATCCTCACGAATGCGGCGCAGGTCCCGCTCATCCGGAAGGCGCTTCCCGGTTTTCCGAGGAGGCAGATCGTCGCGGAACCCGCGAAGCGGGACACGGGCCCGGCCGCCGCGCTAGCGACCGGACTTGTCCGGGCGCGCGACCCCGGCGCGGTCGTGGCGCTCCTGCCCGCCGACGCCCTGATCCGCAACGCGGCGCGGTTTTCCGAGCAGCTCGCGCAGGCATTCGCGTGGGCCGCGGGGGACGGGGGATCCGCCCGGGGCCTGCTCACCTTCGCAGTCCCGCCGACCCACGCCGCAACGGGCTTTGGCTACCTGGAGCTCGGCAGCGAGTTCGCGAGGGGCAGCGACGGCAGCCGGTTCCTGCGCGTGAAGCACTTCGTGGAGAAGCCCGATGAGCGGACTGCGCGGAGGTACGTCGCGAGCGGAAGCTATGCCTGGAATGCCGGAATCTTCGTATGGGGCGTGGGACAGTTCCTCGCCGAGGTCGAGCGGACGGCGCCCAGGCTCGCGGCGTTTGTCCGGGATTTTCCGGCGGGCGATCCCGCCCGCTACCTCGCGTCCCGGTTCGCGTCCCTGCCCAAGATCTCGGTGGACTACGCCGTACTCGAGAAGGCCGCCTGCGTCGCGACGGTCGTCGCGCAGTTCGACTGGGACGACGTTGGGGCCTGGACCGCGCTGGCAAAGCACCTGGCGGCCGACGGGTCCGGCAACGTCTCGCGGGGACCGGTTGCCATGGTGGGCACGAGCCGCACGATCGCCGTCAGCAACGGGCGGGTGATCGCGCTCTGCGGGGTGAGGGACCTGGTGGTGGTCGAGACGCCCGACGCCCTGCTCGTGTGCCACCGGGACGCCGTGCAGGATATCAAGAGCCTGATGCCCCTGCTTCCCAGGCGCGCGCTCTAGGATTCGATGCCCCCAGGGCCCGATCCCCATGCTCCAGTCGCTCCGCATCCGCAACCTCGCGCTCCTGGACTACGTGTCGGTGGACTTTGAGCCGGGCTTCGCCGCGGTGACCGGAGAGACCGGCGCGGGGAAAAGCATCCTGATCGGGGCGCTCGGCCTGCTGGCCGGCGAGCGCGCGGACAAGGCGATCATCCGGCAGGGGGCGCCGGCGTGCGAGGTCGAGGCTTCGCTCTATTTCAAGGATTCGGAAGGGATCAATGCGCTGCTCGCTGAGCTTGACCTCCCGGCCTGCGAGGAGGGGCTCTTGGTCGTCAAGCGCAGCGTGCCGCGCGAGCGGGCGCCCAAGATAACGGTCAACGGGGGCCTGGCGACGCTCGCGGCGCTGCAGCGGATCGGCGAGAGGTGGATCGACTTCCACGGGCCCAGCGAGCCCAGGCGGCTACTGAGGGATTCCTGCCAGCTCGAGCTTCTGGACCTTTACGGGCGGGCCGGACCCGCCCTAGGGGCCTACGCCGCCCGGTACAAGGACTGGTGCGACCTTCAGTCGGAGAGCGAGCGGATTGCGTCGGAGGCGAGGCTCACCCCGGACGAATTGGCGTTCATGGAGACCCAGCTCGCGAAGCTCGACCGGCTCGACCTCTCCGAGGAGTCGATCGCCGCTCTCGAGCGCGACTTCCAGCGGATGAGCCGCGCGCAGGAGATCGCGGCCTTTGCGTCCGCGCTCGAGGCCGGGCTGTCGGGCGAGGACGGCGCGACCGCGAGGGTGGCGGCGCTCGTGCGCGAGGCCAGGCGCCTCGAGTCTATCGATCCCGCGAGCAGGCCGCTTGCCGACCGCCTGGCGTCGGCGTCGGCGGAGCTGGTCGACCTTGCCGCGGAATATGCCTCGCTTGGACGCGAACTCCAGGCCGACCCCGACGGGCTCGGGCCGCTTGAGGAGCGCATGAACGCGTGGCTCGAGGCCAGGCGGCGCCACGGGCCCGACATCCGGTCGGTCGCCGCGGCGCGCGAGTCGATCCGCCGCCGCGTCTCGTCGCACGGCGACATCGAGGGCACGCTTGCGCGCCTTGACCGGCAGATCGAGGCGGCGGCCCGCGAGGCGAGGAAGGCCGCGGCGGCGCTCCGAGCCGTGCGCCGGAAGGCCGCGGGGGACCTGGCCGCGGCTGCGGCCGCGGGCATTGCCGAGCTCGGCTTCGAGAAGGCGGAGTTCCGCATCTCGATCACAGACACGCCCGGTCTTGGTCCCACGGGCGATTGCGGCTGCGAATTCCTTTTTTCCCCGAACGTGGGCGAGCCGCCCCTTCCTCTGAGCCGGATCGCGTCGAGCGGCGAGCTCGCCCGCGTGATGCTCGCCTTGAAGGCCATCCTCGCCGAGCTCGACGCCGTTCCCGTCTTGGTGTTCGACGAGGTCGACGCAAACGTGGGCGGCGAGATCGGCAGCGTCGTCGGGGAGCGCATGGCTGCGATCGGGACGCGTCATCAGGTGCTCTGCGTGACGCACCTGCCGCAGGTGGCGGCGCAGGCCGCGGGCCACTTCGTGGTCATGAAGGACCAGTCGGGGGACCGCGCCGTCGTGACGATCGAGCCCATCCACGGGGACCGAAGGGCCCGGGTGGGTGAGCTCGCCCGGATGCTGGGCGACAGGAACGCGAAGAGCGCGCTAGCGCACGCGGAGAAGCTCCTCCGCGCGGGCTAGGCGGCACCGATGAAGGTGGAGCCACTCGGCGATTCGGCTGTGGTCGCCACGCTGGGGCCAGCGGCCGACGCCGCGACGCTCGCCTCGGTGCGCGGGCTCGCCGAGGCGATGGTCGCCGCCAGGGGCCGGGGGATCGTCGACGTGGTGCCGGCCTACGCGACGGTGACCGCCTTCTACGATCCGCTCCAGTTCGCGGAGTCCACCGAGGACGCCCTTGCCCTAGTCTGCAGGTTCATCGAGGCCTGCGCCTCGGTGACGACGGGGACCGGTCCCGCGGCCGCCGCGAGGGTAGCCGAGATCCCCGTGTGCTACGGCGGAGACTTCGGGCCCGACCTCGAGCAAGTCGCGGGCCACTGCGGGCTCGGGGCCGGTGAGGTGGTGGCCCTCCATTCGGGCGCGGACTACCTCGTCCACGCGGTCGGATTCACGCCCGGATTCCCGTACCTCGGCGGCCTTCCGAAGGCGCTGTCCACGCCCCGGCGCGAGACGCCTCGCCCCCGGGTTGCGGCGGGTTCGGTCGGTATCGGGGGCTCGCAGACGGGCGTCTACCCGGTCGCGTCCCCGGGCGGCTGGCAAATAATAGGCCGCACTCCGGTCGCCCTCTTTCGGCCCGACGGACATCCCGCCGCGCTCCTCAGGCCGGGCGACCGGGTCCGGTTCAGGGCCATCTCGGCGGCCGAGTTCGACGCATGGAAATGAAGGTCATCCGCGCGGGCATGCTGACGACCGTCCAGGACCTGGGACGGCGCGGTCACCTCGCGGAAGGGGTGCCGAACGGCGGCGCCGCGGATCGGTTCGCGCTCCGGGTGGCCAACCTTCTCGTGGGCAATGCGGAAGACGCGCCCGCGCTCGAAATCACGCTCACGGGACCCGAGCTCGAGTTTGCGCAGGCTGTTTGGGTCGCCGTCTGCGGCGCGCGGTTCGAGGAGATGCCGGCGTGGAGGCCCCTGCGGGTCGAATCGGGCGGGCGCCTGAAATTCGGAAGGCGCGTCCTGGGGTGCCGCGCTTATCTGGCCGTCTCAGGCGGAATCGACGTCGACGCCGTGCTGGGGGGCAGGGGAACCTTCCTCGCCGCAGGCCTCGGCGGCTTCCAGGGGCGGGCGCTGCGCGAGGGGGATTTCGTGCGCCTGCTGCCGTCGACGCTGCAACCCACAGGCCATTGGAGCATCGACGAGCGGGTGCTCCCGAGTTACTCGCGGGAGCCGACCGTGCGGGTTGTGCCCGGAGCGCACGGGGCGGAGTTTGGGGCGGGGCTCTATTCGGGCCGTTTCGGGGTCACTCCCAACAGCGACCGCATGGGAATCCGGCTGGACGGACCCAGGCTCGAACGCTCGGCACGGGGCGATCTCATTTCCGCGGCGGTGGCGCCCGGCACGGTGCAGGTCCCGCCCGACGGGCACCCCATCGTGCTCATGGCCGACGCGCAGACGCTGGGCGGGTATCCGCGCGTTGCCCATGCGGTGTCGGTCGACATGCCCCTGCTCGCGCAACTGGCGCCCGGCGACGGGGTGAGGTTTATCGGGTCCTCGGTCGCCGAGGCGCATGCGCTTGCGCACGCGCAGGAACACCGGCTCGCGCTCCTTCGCCAGGGGCTCGCGGGCAAATTCAAGCCCGCGTGAGCCGTACCTCTGTCGATCTCAATGCGGACGTGGGGGAAGGCTGCGGGTTCGATGCCGAGCTTGTCCCCCTGGTTTCCTCGGTGAACATCGCGTGCGGCGCCCACGCCGGGGACCTGGACACGATGCGCCGGACCGTGGCGCTGGCGCTCCGGCACGGCGCCTCGATCGGAGCCCATCCGGGCTTTGCGGACCGCGAGCACTTTGGCCGGAGGGAGCTTGCCGTGTCCCCCGCGGAGGCGGCGGCCCTCGTGGTCGAACAGGCGAGGCTTCTGCAGAAGGTGGCCGCGGGTCTCGGCGCGCGGATAGGACACGTCAAGCTCCACGGGGCCCTCTACAACATGGCCGCTTGGGACACGGCGCTTGCGACCGCGGTTGCCGACGCGCTTGCCGAGGCGAACCGCCAAACCGGTGAGCGATGGGCCCTTGTGGCGCTGGCCGGAAGCGAGCTTGTTTCCATCGGCAGGTCCCGCGGCCTTAAGGTGGCGGCGGAGGCGTTCGCCGACCGGACCTACAGGCGCGACGGGACGCTGACGCCGCGTTCGGATCCCGGAGCCGTCATCGTAGACGAGGACGCCGCCGCCCGCCAGGTGCTGCGGATCGCAAGGGAGGGAATCGTGCGGGCGGCGGACGGCACGGAGATCCCCGTCGACGCGGATACGGTCTGCCTCCACGGCGACGGCCCGCGCGCGGTTTCGTTCGCCCGCCGCATCCGCGGCGAACTCGAGGCGGCCGGGATCGCGGTCAGGTGTTGAACCTGAAGAGCGCGACGTCCCCGTCCTGTAAGGCGTACTCCTTGCCCTCGAGCCTGTATTTGCCCGCCTCGCGAGCCGCCGCCACGCTGCCAAGCCTCGCCAAGTCCGCGAACGCGACGACCTCCGCCTTGATGAAGCCCTTCTCGAAATCCGTGTGGATGATCCCCGCGGCCTGCGGCGCTTTCCAGCCTTTCCTGATCGTCCATGCCCGGGCCTCCTTCTCGTTTGCCGTGAAAAAGGTCAGCAGCCCGAGAAGCTCGTACGTGGCGCGGATCAGCGACGACACCCCCGAATCGTCCACGCCCAGGTCCCTTAGGAACGCCTTTGCCTCGTCCGGAGCCAGGTCGACCAGCTCGGACTCGATCCGCGCGCTGATCGGCACGTATGCCGCGTCATGGTGAGCGCGCACGAATCCAGCCACCCCCTGGACGAACGGATTCTGCGCCGCCGTGGCGAGGTCGCCCTCGGCGACGTTGCAGGCGTAGATAACGGGCTTTGCGCTCAGGAGCTGGAAAAGGCGCAGCAGCCTCGCCTCGTCCTCATTCACGCTGAGGACGTTGGCCGGCTTGCTGGCGTTGAGGTGCGGGGCGAGCCGCTCGAGGAGCGCGAGCTCGACCTGCGCCTCCTTGTCGCCGCTCTTCGCCTTCTTCTGGGCCTTGTCGATCCGCTTCAGCACGGCCTCTAGGTCGGAAAGGATCAGCTCGGTCGCGACGATCTCGATGTCGCGAACCGGCTCGATCGAACCCACCGTGTGGATGACGTCCGGGTCCCGAAAGCACCGGACGACGTGGACGATCGCGTCCACCTCGCGGATGGTCCCAAGGAACTGGTTGCCCAGGCCCTCGCCCCTGCTCGCTCCCGCCACGAGTCCTGCGACGTCCACGAATTCGATCGCCGCGGGAATGGCGGCATGCGCCTTCGCTATCTTCCGGAGCACCTCGAGGCGGTCGTCCGGCACCGTCACCACGCCGACGTTCGGGTCTATCGTGCAAAACGGGTAATTGGCCGCCTCAGCCTTCCGCGAGCGGGTGAGGGCGTTGAATAGGGTGGACTTGCCCACGTTGGGCAGTCCGACGATGCCGGCCTTGAGCATGGAGGGTGCAAGCTCGCCGTCGCCCGCTTCGCGGTCAATGGCAAAGGCCGGACGGAAGCTTTGGAGGCGTCTTCCGAGAGTTCGGCTCGACACAACGCGCCTTGAAATCAAGAAGATCGCTGCCCCACCCATTCCGGAGGAAAATTCTTCTCTCCAGAAAGGCCTGGCGTTTTTTGGTGATAGGCGGAATTTCCGCGGAGGTCTTCAAGTCAGAGCACCTGGAAGGGCCGAGGACGGATTGGGAACTGGCCAAACCGGCTCAAATGGGGGAGGAGCCTGTGCTCTCCAAGGCCGTGGCGCAGGACGCGCCCGAGGTCCGCTCGGCGCATCCCTCGCATGTCGGCGCTTGGGACTCCTCTGAGTCCGACGCATGAGCGGACGCCGCCGGACGGATCCGACCAGCATTGGCCCACGCACATGGCCGGGGCATGCGGCTCCAGGGGCTTGACAACCCGTGGGCCGGGAGGTGTTATCGGCCTCTTTTCCGAACAGATCGCTCCCAAAATCCCGCTCTCATGGCACTCAAGATCCGTCTTTCCCGCATCGGCTCCACGCACCAGCCGCATTACCGCATCGTGGTGGCCGAGGCCCGCTCGCGCCGCGATGGCGACGCTGTCGAGACGCTGGGCACCTACGATCCCCGCACGAAAGGCCGGCAGGTAAATGTCAGGCTCGACAGGGTCGACTACTGGATTAGCAAGGGTGCGAAGCCGTCCGACACGGTGCATTCAATGATCAAGCGCGCGCGACGTGGCGCGTCGGCCGCACCCGCCGCACCGGCCGCGCCGGCCGCGCCGGAGACGGCGCCGGCAACCGCCAACTGAGGCGGTTCGCCGCCGGAAGGGTGGGGCCTCATGCCCCGCATCGATGTCCTGACGCTTTTCCCGAGGATGCTCGACGGATTCCTCGCCGAGAGCGTCCTTGGCAAGGGGCTCGAACGGGACCTGCTGTCGGTCGTTGTCCACGACCTGCGCAAATGGACAACGGACAAGCACCGCACGGCTGACGACCGCCCGTTCGGCGGTGGCGCCGGCATGGTGCTCAAGCCCGAGCCCGTGTTCGCCGCAATCGAGGAGCTGCAGACGCAGGGCTGCATCCGGATCTACCTGACCCCAGACGGGGCTCCCCTCACGCCGTCGATCGCGGACCGGCTCTCGAAGGAGAGGCACCTGATCCTCCTGAGCGGCCATTACGAGGGGGTCGACCAGAGGATCCGCGAGCGGGTGATCGATTTCGAGCTGAGTATTGGCGACTACGTGCTCACAAACGGGACCCTGGCGGCCGCCGTCGTCATAGATGCGCTCAGCCGGTTCATCCCGGGCGTCCTCGGCGAGGAAAAGTCGTTGACGCACGAATCTTTCACCGGCAAGTTGCTCGACTTTCCTCAATACACGCGTCCCGCCGATTTTCGGGGCATGTCCGTGCCGGAAGTCCTCCTTTCCGGCAACCATGCCGAGATAGAAAAGTGGCGTGCGGCCCGTGCGTTGGAGAAGACACGCCTGGTCAGACCCGACTTACTTAAGTGACTTTCATTCAAAAACAAACAAGGCAGCAGTCATGAACCCAATCATCAAGGAAATCACCGCTGGCCAGGTGAAGAAAGGCATCCCGCCGTTCAAAGTCGGCGACGGCGTGCGCGTGCACACGAAGGTGCGCGAGGGCGACAAGGAGCGGATCCAGATCTTTTCCGGCATCGTGATCGCGCGCAAGGGCGCGGGAATCCACGAGACGTTCACCGTGCGCCGGATCAGCTACGGCGAGGGCGTCGAGCGCGTGTTCCCGGTCAATTCGCCGAACATTGAGGCGATCGAGATCGAGCTCGTCTCCGAGCCCATGAAGGCGCGGCTCTATTACCTGCGCAAGCGGACCGGGAAGGCCGCGGTTGCCGTGAACGTCAAGACCAGGCGCACCGAGGAGCCGGTCGCCGCGCCGGCTTCCGGCTGACGCCCTGCGGGGCGAATTTCCTGCAATTATTCTTTCCCGGGGGGTTGCCCGGCCGTAGGAGTTGTCGGACCTTCGTCCGATGACCCTTCAGACCGATATCCTTGGTAAGGCGGCCAACCAGGCCCGCGGACTTGCTATTGACGCCGTGCATGCCTGCGCTTCCGGGCATCTCGGCCTCCCGCTCGGCTGCGCCGAGCTCGGCGCGGTGCTCTTCGGGCACGCCCTTTCGCTCAATCCCGAGCATCCGCGCTGGATCAACCGCGACCGGTTTGTCCTGTCGGCCGGCCACGGCAGCATGTTCCTCTACTCGTGGCTCCACCTGGTCGGCTTTGACCTACCGATGGAGCAGATCGCCAGGTTCCGCTCGTTGCACAGCATGACCCCCGGGCACCCGGAGTTCAGGGAGACCCCCGGGGTCGAGGCGACGACGGGTCCCCTTGGGCAGGGGGTGGGAAACGCGGTCGGCATGGCGGTTGCGGGCCAGATGGCCGCCGCGCGGTTCAACACTCCCGGGCACGTGATCTTTGACAGCCATGTCGTCTGCCTCGCGGGCGACGGGTGCATGCAGGAGGGGGTCGCGATGGAGGCGGTCGAATTCGCGGGCCACCAGAGGCTCGACAACCTGATCCTCATCTACGACTCGAACGGCGTGACGCTGGACGCGATGGCATACATGACCCAGAGCGAGAACACGGCCCTCCGGTTCAAGGCGATCGGATGGGATGTCCAGACTGTGGATGGCTACGACATGGCGGCGTTCCTGAGGGCGTTCAACAGGGCGAAGAGGGCGAAGAGCGGCAAGCCCCAGTTCATCCTGGTTAGGACCGTCATCGCCAAGGGGATCCCCGAGGTGCAGGGCACGCAGAAGGGGCACGGGGAGGGGGGGGCCAAGTTCGCCGAATCCGCACGCGCGGGCCTTGGGCTTCCCGCCGACCAGCACTTCTACGTGAGCGACGACGTGAGGGCCTATTTTGGCGCGCACAAGCGGAGGCTCGTCCGGGCTTACAACCGCTGGAACAAGACCTACAAGGCATGGCGGGAAGCGAACCCGGAGAAGGCGGCCCTTCTCGAATCCGCTGCCTCCAGGCCGAGCGCGGCCCACCTCCTGGCGAAGATCCCGCTCTTCGCGCCGGACGTGAAGCTGGCCGGGACGCGCGCGGCGGGCCGGGATGTCCTGCAGCCGATCGCGGCCGAGCTTCCGCTGCTTGTCGGGGGAAGCGCGGACCTTTACGGCTCAACCTACAACTACATCGCGGCCGACAAGGATTTCGACGCGTCGAACAGGGCGGGCCGCAACATCCGGTTCGGGATTCGCGAGCACGGGATGGCCGCGATCGCGAACGGGCTCGCCTACGACGGCATCTTCAGGCCCTCCGTCGCGACGTTCCTCGTGTTCGCCGACTATTCGCGTCCGCCGATGCGGCTCGCCGCGCTCTCGAAGCTGCCGGTGATCTATGTCTACACGCACGACTCGATCGGCGTCGGGGAAGACGGCCCGACCCACGAGCCCGTCGAGACGGTCTCCGCGCTCAGGCTGATTCCGAACATGGTGGTCATCCGCCCGGCCGACCCCGAGGAGACTGCGGGCGCCTTCGCGGCGGCTCTGGAGCGCACCGACGGACCCACCCTGATCGCCCTCAGCCGGCAGGCGGTGCCGGTGCTCAACGAGATTTCGCCCCACCTCCGGCGGGGCGGCGTCCTGAAGGGCGCCTACGTCGCGCTGCAGGAGTCGGCGCCCCTCGGCGTCATCCTTCTCGCGTCGGGCAGCGAGCTCCAGCTCGCCCTGGCCGCGGCCAAGGAGCTCGGCGCGGGAGCGCGCGTCGTTTCGGTCCCATCATTCGAGATCTTCGACCGCCAGCCCGAAGAGTACCGCGAGGCCGTCCTGCCGCCGTCGTGCCGCCGGCGGGTCGCGATCGAGGCGGGGGTCACGGGTCTTTGGCGCAAGTATGTGGGCCTAGACGGAAAGATCGTCGGCATCGACCGCTTTGGCTTAAGCGCCCCGGCCCAGGTGATTTTCACGGAACTGGGCATCACGGCCGAGGTCCTAGTCGCGGCCGCGCGTTCCCTCGCGCCCTGAAGCCCCGGGTATGGCCCCGGTTCGCCGGGACGGCCCGGGCATTTCGCACTTGTCAGAAGGATGATTAGCCACCTAATTACTTCGCTTCCGTCTCTGAAACCCGCGCCGCCAATTCCCGCACGCCATGCCGCTGCTCATGCTGAAGGATCTCCCCCGCTACGAGTGCCTTCTCGAGGCCGCGCGGAGCTTTCCGGACCTGGATCCCTCGGCGTGCGAGGCGTTCCTCAACCTGCTTCGCGCCGGTGACGAGGCCTATCGCCAGAGCGAGGGCTTCTTCAATGAGCACAACATCTCGCCGGGCCGTTTCACGGTCCTGATGCTCCTTTCCGACAAGTTCGGTGGGGAGCCGCTCCCGCAGACCCCGGCCGAGCTAGCGGAGAAGGCGGGCGTCACCCGGGCGACCATCACAGGGCTCGTCGATACCCTTGAACGGGACGGACTTGTGACCCGCGAGCACGATTCGGATGACCGCAGGATGATGCTCGTCCACCTTACCCCTAGGGGCCACGCGACCCTGCGGGAAATCCTACCCGGCCATTTCAAGCGCATGGCCGCTCTCATGGCGCCGCTTTCTGAGCACGAGCGCAAGACGCTCGTACGCCTACTCGACAAGGTGGCTGGCCAGGCCTCCAGCATGTCCGCCGGGGCCGGCGCCCATTCTCCGTTGGCCTCCGCGTGAGCCTGTCACCCAAAAGCAACCAATGACTTCCATGACAAAGAAGATAACGCTCACCGGCACAGCCCTGCTGGTGATCCTCGGACTCATCGCCGCGGTCAAGGGCCTTCAGATCGCGGCTCTCATCAGCGCGAAGGGCTCGACGCCGCTCGAATCTGTGTCGACCGCCGAGGCGAAGCTTGAGACGTGGCAGCAGACGCTCACGTCCGTGGGATCGCTCTCCGCCGTCCAGGGAGTGACCGTCGCGGCCGAGCTCGATGGGAAGATCGTGGAGGTTGCCTTTGAAGCGGGCCGCGCGGTCAAGGCCGGAGACCTCCTTGTGAGGCAGGACACGGCGGTCGAGGAGGCGATGCTGCGCTCGGCGGATGCCGGCGTCGAGCTTTCGAGGATCAACCTCGAAAGGACGCGCGAGCTGCTCGCAAAGGCGACGGTGTCGCAGTCTCAGTTGGACTCGGATGCCGCGACCTACAAGCAGGCGCTCGCGGCGGCGGACAACATACGTGCGACGATTGCGAAGAGGACGATCAAGGCTCCCTTTTCGGGCCGGCTCGGCATCCGCCTCGTCAACCTGGGCCAGAATCTCAAGGCGGGCGACGCCATCGTTTCGCTTCAGGCGCTCAATCCGATCTTCGTCGACTTCTACCTTCCCCAGCAGGAGCTGACGCAGATCGCGACCGGCCTTTCCGTCAGAATCTCGGGCGACGCCGTCGCCGGCAATCCTGTGGAGGGGAAGATCACGGCGATAAGTCCCGACGTCGACGCGTCGACCCGCAACGTCCGGGTTCAGGCGACAGTGGACAATTCCGGCGAGCATCTGCATCCCGGGATGTACGTCGACGTCGCGGTCGAGCTGCCGGGCGCCGACAAGGTTCTGACAATCCCGTCGACGGCGGTCCTGTACGCCCCCTTCGGCGACTCGGTCTACATTGTTGAGAAGAAGCCAGATGCTTCGGGCGCGGTCCAGAGCGTCGTGAGGCAGCAGATCGTCCGGCTCGGCGTCCACAAGGGCGACTTCGTCGCGGTGAGCTCGGGCCTCAAGGCGGGCGACACCATCGTCACATCAGGGGTGTTCCGGCTCCGGCCGGGGAGCGCTGTCAACGTGAACAACGCCGAGGCCCCGAGGGCGGAGCTCGCGCCAAGGCCGAGCGATTCCTGAGCGGTTCGGTTCGCGCAGCAAGGACCCATGAAGTTCACGGACCTTTTCATTAGGCGCCCCGTCCTCGCGCTTGTCGTCAACCTCGTGATCCTGATCGCGGGCATCCAGGCGTACCGCACGCTCAACGTCCGCCAGTGGCCCCTGAGCCAGAACGCGTCGGTGATTGTCACGACCGTCTATGTGGGCGCCAGCGCCGATCTCGTACGGGGATTCATCACGACGCCCCTCGAGCGCTCGATCGCCGCTGCCGACGGCATCGACTACCTTTCCTCGACGAGCGCGCAGGGCCTCTCGACGATAACGGCCAGGCTGAAGCTAAATTACGACCCGATAAAGGCGCTCTCGGAAATCAGCTCCAAGGTCGACCAGGTGCGCAGCAACCTTCCCGTGGAGGCGCAAGTTCCCGGCATCAACGTGCAGTCCGCCGACTCGCAGTTCGCGTCGGCCTACCTGAGCTTCACGTCGGAGACCCTTCAGCAGAATGAGATCACGGACTACCTGGTCCGGGTCGTCCAGCCGCGCCTGTCCTCGATAGCGGGCGTGCAGCGGGCCGACATCCTGGGAGGGCGCACGTTCGCCATGCGGGTCTGGCTCAAGCCCGACCGCCTTGCCGCATTCAACATCAGCCCGTCCCAGGTGAGCTCGGCCTTGGCCGCGAACAACCATCTGAGCGCCCTTGGAAACACAAAGGGCAACCTGACCCAGGTCGCGCTCACGGCTAACACCGACCTGCGGTCGGTCGAGGAGTTCAAGAACCTGGTGATCCGCCAGCAGAACAACGCGATCGTGCGGCTGCGGGATGTCGCCGATGTCGAGCTGGGGGCGGAGGACTACGAGAGCGACGTCAGGTTCTCGGGTGAGACGGCGGTGTTCATGGGGATGTTCGTCCTGCCGAACG
>DATNHT010000122.1:0-28006 GCA_035604815.1 Opitutaceae bacterium | reverse complement strand
CCTCCAAGCCGGTCGGCTGCGCCGTGAGCCACCACGACGGCGTCGTGAGCATCCTGATCAAGGGGCCGGGGCCGTGGGTCGATGACCACCGCATCGGCGAGCCGTTCTTCTCAACCAAGGCCGTCGGCGTGGGACTGGGGTTATCGGTCGCCAGAAAGGTCGTCACCGATCACAGTGGCAGGCTGTCGGTCGACCCGGAAAGAGGCGTCGAGATCGAGCTGCCGACGGCGGACGACTGAGGATTTATGCATACGATACTTGTTGTTGACGATGAGAGCGGTGTGCGCATGTCGCTGGAAATGGTGTTCCGGTCGATGTACCGCGTCGTCGCCGCATCAAATTCCGTCGAGGCCCTCGAGCTGCTGGCCAAGGAGTCGCCCCATGTCGCGATCCTCGACATAAAGATGGTCGGGGAGAGCGGCCTGGACCTTCTTCCCATGCTGAAGCTGCGCGACCCGCAGCTGGAGGTCGTCATGCTGACGGGTTATGAGACGATCGACGCGGCCAAGCTGGCGCTGCGCAGGGGCGCGTGCGACTTCCTCTCGAAACCCTTCGATCTGGGCACCCTGAAGCAGGCGGTGGAGCGCGCCTTCAAGCTGCGGGCGGCAAGCGAGGCGGCGGAGCGGAACCGGGTGCTCATGAGCGAACTTAGGCAGGCGAACCCGGCCCTCACCGCCGACCATTTCCTGATGCAGATGGGCGTCCTGCACGACGTCCGCAACATGCAGACGGTGCTCAACGGCTATTTCGACATGATGGACCTGGCGCTCGAGGACATGAAGGGGGGCGGAGCGACCGCGGCCCAGCTGGCGGCGCTCCATGCCCAGATAAAGGCTGTCCATCAATCGTTGGACACGTGCATGCAGATGATGAACCGGTTCCTGTCGTTCGGACGCCAGAGCATGCAGACCAAGCCCGAAGCGGACATCTCCGCGATACTCGGCGACATAAGGTCGTTCATCCAGACGCACCCGGACGCCCGGCTGAGCACCTTCTCGATCGAGCCGGCCACCGGATCGATGATGGTCGGGGTGCCCTCCGGAGATGTGATCAGGATCCTGCTAAACGTCATCCTCAACGCGGCGCAAAGCACGAAGAAGAGGCAGAACATCAGGATGCACCTCGCCCAAGTCGCGGGCTCGCGCGTGTTCGCGGAAACACCCGGGGGAAACTCCTTCGTGATCGGGCGCGAGAACCTGCAGCCGGAGCAGGCGTATGTGACCGTGAGCGTGCAGGACCAGGGGCCCGGAATCCCGGAGGGCCTGATGCAGAAGATGCTGCAGAATTTCACCACGAGCAAGGCGGAGACGGGCGGCTCGGGGCTGGGGCTCGGCGTCGTCAAGCAGATCGTCGTTCAGCACAAGGGCGCCCTGAAGATCACCTCCGTGGTGGGCCACGGCACAAACGTGTCGTGCGCCCTGCTCGGGAAATCCGCCTAGGCGCCCGCCCCTTCTCCCCGCGTGAACACAGCCCTCCTGCTGATCGCATTCCTGGCCACGGGCGCCGCATTCGCCTGGATCGTCCAGTCGGGCCGCAGGGCCGCCCTTGCCGAGCGCCTCAGAGCAGCCGAAGCCGACAGCGCGCGCCTCGGCGCGGAGTTGGCCGCCGAGAAGGCCGCCCGGGCCTCCCTCGCGGCGGAGAGCACGCGCCTGGCGGCGGAACTCGCAGCGGAGCGGGCCGGCGCCGAGGCGCGGGTGGCCGAGCTGCGGTCCGCGCATGAAAGGCTCAAGGGGGAGTTCGCTGAGCTCTCGGCGTCGGCCCTGCGGGTCAACCGCGACGATTTCCTCAGGCTCGCCGAGCAGTCATTCGCCCTGCTCCACGACAAGTCGGCGGGCGACCTCGCCACCAGGCAGCAGGCGATCGACTCCCTGGTGAAGCCGCTGCGGGAGTCCCTCGAGAAGGTCGACGCAAAGATCTCGGAGCTCGAGCAGCGCCGGGAGCGCGCCTACGGGGAACTTGGACGCCAATTGGAGTCGCTCAGCTCCGCGCAGCTGCGGATGCACGCGGAGACCACCAAGCTTTCGATGGCGCTGAGCACCACCCGCACGGCGGGGACCTGGGGCGAGGTGCAGCTCAGGCGCGTCGTCGAACTGGCCGGGATGACGGAGCACTGCGACTTTTCCGAGCAGCAGGTCTTCAGCGACGAGGCCGGGCGAAACCGGCCCGACCTTGTGGTGTCCCTGCCCGGGGGCCAGCGGATCGTCGTGGACGCCAAGGCCCCGACCGAGGCGTACCGCGAGGCCGCCGCGGAGGGGGATCCCGATCTGCGGCTCGCCAAGCTGAAGGAACACGCCGCCAAGGTCCGCGGCCACGTGGAGGCGCTCGCCAACCGAGACTACTGGGCCAAGATCGCTCCCTCGCCGGAATTCGTCGTTCTTTTCCTGCCGGGAGACTCGTTCCTCGCCGCTGCGGTCGAGTCCGACCCCTCGATCATGGACCGGGCGATAAGCCAGAAGGTGCTCCTCGCCACGCCGATGACGCTCGTCGCCCTGCTCAAGGCGGCCGCATATGGATGGAGGCAAGAGGCCGTGTCGCGAAGCGCCGAGGAGGTGAGCGAGCTCGGCCGCGAGCTCTACAACCGGATCGCCGGCTTCGCGGACCATCTGGACAGCGCCGCAAAAGGGCTTGCCTCGGCGGTGAAGGGCTTCAATTCGGCGATAGGCACGTTTGAGCAGACGCTCCTGCCGGGCGCCCGGAAGTTTGCGGAGCTGGGGGCAAAGGGAACGAAGGAGCTGGACGGGCCCGAGCGGGTCGAGGTGGAGGTGCGCGAAGTTACCAAGAGGCGATGACGCAGCGCCAGCATGCACCTTGCCGCCCTGCATATCCATCCGGTGAAGTCCCTTCGCGGGCTGGCGGTCGAATCGGCTGCGGTCGACCCGATCGGCGCCGTCGGGGACCGCCGATTCCTTGTCGCGGATCCCTCAGGGCTCTTCCTGACCCAGCGAACCGTGCCCCGGATGGCGCTTGTCGGGGCCTTTCTCGACGATTCCACGCTCACGCTGCGCTCGGACGGCTTTGGGGAGATCCGCGTGCGGCGCCTTCCTGATCCGCGCGCCCCCCTCGTCTCGGTGCGGGTCTGGTCGAGCGAGGGCCTCCTGGCCGAGGACTGCGGGGACGCGCCGGCTTCGTGGCTCGGCGGCGTCCTCGGCGCGCCCTGCAGGCTTGTGCGCGTGGGCCCCGCCTTCAGCCGCCCGGTCAAGCCCGAGCGCTCCAGGCCGGGGGACCTTGTCGGCTTCGCGGACGGGTATCCGTTCCTCGCCGTGAGCGAGGGTTCGCTCCTCGACCTCAACCGCCGAATCGAGAGATCGGGCGGCAGGCCCGTCCCCATGACCCGGTTCCGTCCCAACCTGGTCCTCGGCGGCTGCGAGCCCTACGCCGAGGATGCCTGGAGTCGAATCAGGATCGGGGCCATCGTGTTTCGGGTCGCGGCTCCCTGCACGCGCTGCGTCATCACGACCACGGACCAGGCCACCGGGGAGCGGGGCGCCGAGCCGCTGCGGACCCTCGCCCGCTACCGCAGGAACAGGGAGGAGCCGACCCTCGTCAACTTCGGGCAAAACCTCATTCACGAGGTCAAATCGGGCCTCCTTCGGGTTGGGGATCCGGTCGAGATCCTTGGATAGGCCGGAACCATTTTCTCGCCGCCGGGGTCACGTCCTTTCAATCTTTTCCCAGGAATTGCCCCCCGCGCTTCGAACCTTCCACTCCAACATGGCCTCAGGTCCCGCATGGTCCCAGAAACTCCGCGATGAAATCGCCAAGGCCGTCGTCGGCCAGGACGCCGTAGTCGAACGGCTGCTCGTGGCGCTGCTCTCAGGCGGCCACGTGCTTCTTGAGGGAATGCCAGGTTTGGCCAAGACGTTGCTGGTCAAGTCATTGGCTTCTGCCCTCGGGGTGCAGTTCGAGCGGATACAATTCACGCCGGATCTGCTTCCGAGCGACGTCGTCGGGACCATGGTCTTCCAGCCGAAGTCCGGCGAATTCACCCCCCACAGGGGACCGATCTTCGCAAACCTGGTCCTCGCCGACGAGATCAACCGCGCTCCGGCCAAGGTCCAGAGCGCCCTCCTGGAGGGCATGCAGGAGAGGCAGGTGACGATCGGCGGCCAGACACACGCCCTGCCGAGTCCCTTCTTTGTCATGGCGACCCAGAATCCGATCGAGCAGGAGGGCACCTATCCCCTGCCCGAGGCCCAGACGGACCGCTTCCTGTTCAAGCTGCTCGTGGGCTACCCGAGCGCCGTGGAGGAGGGCATGCTGGTGCAGCGATGGGGACAGCTGACGCAGCAGCCCACCCTGGCCGCGGTCTCGAGCGGGGCCGAGCTCATCGCCCTGCGATCCGAGGTCGACCGGATCCACGTGTCGCCCGTTGTCCAGAACTACATCCTGACCCTGGTGCGCGCGACGCGCACGCTCGCCGACAATCCCGAGGCGTCCTCCAGGAAGCTCAATTTCGGGGCGTCCCCCCGCGCGTCGCTCGCCCTTTACCAGGCCGGCCGCTCCCTCGCCTGGCTCAGGGGGACCGACTACCTCTCGCCGGCCCTGGTGCAGGAGCTGGCGCCCGACGTCCTGAGGCACCGGCTCGGGCTCACCTACGAGGCCGAGGCCCAGGAAATCACGCCCGACGCGGTCATTTCCCAGGTCGTCTCGACGACGCCCGTGCCGCCCGCTTGATGCTCCCAGCCAACAGCCAGGTCCGCAACCCGCTGGCGCTCCTGCGGCAACTGGAGTGGCGGGTGAGGCACGCGGTCGAGAACATCCTCAGCGGCCAGTACCGCTCGGCCTTCCGCGGCCGGGGCATCGAGTTCGACCAGGTCGTCCGGTACCAGTACGGCGACGACGTCCGGGACATCGACTGGAACGTCACCGCGCGGCTCGGCGAGCCGTATCGCAAGAAGTTCGTCGAGGAGCGGGAGGTGACGCTGCTCCTGGTGCTGGAGGATTCGCCGACCCTGAATTTCGGTTCGGGAGCGCAATCCAAGAGGGAGGCGCTCCTCGAGCTCGCGGGGCTCGTGATGCTTCTCGGGGCGGTCAACGGCGACCGCGTCGGGTTCGTCCACGCCATGCCCGAGGGGCCGGTGTTCCGCGAGCCCGTCCGCGGCCGGGGCGCCATCCTCCATGCCGCGGCCTCGCTCATCGGGCGCCCCGCCCCGCCGCCCGGCCGAGCGTCTCCCGAGATTCCCTGGCGTTTCATCTCGCGCGCGGCCCCGAAGCACAGCGTGCTCCTCTGGCTCGGGGACTTCCCGCCGCGGCGCGAGCCCGAAGGCTGGGCTGTCCTCCGCCGGCGCTACCAGACCATGGGGTTCCGCGTGGACGACCCCTGGGAGCGCAAGCTGCCCAGCGAGGGCCCGATCACCGCGTACGACCCCGCCTCCGGGCGGCTCGTGACCCTCGAGGGCAGCCAGGCCGACCGCTCCGCCCACGCCGAGTGGCGCTCGCGGCGCGACGCGGACTGGGCGGCGCTTTTCCCCGGCGCGCTGAGCCGGCTCGTCGTCAGCACGTCCGACGACAGGTTCGAGGCGCTCGTGCGATTCTTTCACGCCCGGATGAGCGCCGGCGCAAGCCTCGGCCGCTGGTAGGCGGAGCCCGATGACCCGATTCCTCCTGCACGCCATGTGGCCGATCGCCGCCTCGAACCTCAGGCTGGCGGACCCCCTCTGGCTTCTCGCCGTGGCGGCGCTGCCCCTCGCGGTGTGGCTGCGCGGCCGCGCCCGCGTGCCGGTACTTCTCGTGCCCTTTGCCGCGGCCTGGCACCGGTCCTCGATCGCCGCGTCGTCGAACTGGACCGCGGGCTGCGCGCTGGCGGGGCTCGCCCTCCTTGTCGGAGCCCTGGCCCGGCCCCAGAAGGTCGAGGACAAGCGCGAGGTGCGCTCGCAGGGCTACGACATCGTCCTGGCGATCGACCTGTCGGGCTCGATGCTGAGCGAGGACTACGAGAAGAACGGCGAGCGGATCAACCGGCTCCAGGCGATCAAGCCGGTCATCCAGGCGTTCATCGAGCGCAGGCCGTCCGACCGGATCGGAGTCGTCCTCTTCTCCGGAAGGGCCTACACGCTCTCCCCGCTCACGACGAACCATGAGTGGCTCGCGAAGCAGCTCGAACGGGTGAAGATCGGGCTGATTGAGGACGGCACCGCCATAGGCGACGCGCTTGGGGTGGCGATCACTCGCCTGGACCAGGCAAAGCAGGAGGCGAGCGGCAGGCGCAAGGGAGCCTTCATCGTGCTGCTCACGGACGGGGCGAACAACACGGGCCTGATAACGCCCACCCAGTCGGCGCAGCTCGCCAAGGCGCGCGGGATCCCGATCTACACGATCGGGGCCGGCAAGGACGGCCTGGTGCCGTTTCCCGTATTTGACGACGCGGGAAAGAAGATCGGCTATCGCCGGATCCCCGCCGACCTTGACGAGGGCGCCCTCAGGGCGATCGCGGAGACGACGGGCGGGCGCTTCTTCAGGGCAGCGGAGACCGGCACGGTCGAGTCGGCGTTCCAGGCGATCGATTCCAGCCAGAAGATCGAGTTCCAGGCAAAGAGCTACCTCCTAACGACCGAGCTGTTCCCGTGGCTCGCCGCGCCGGGCCTGGCGCTCTTCGGGACCGGGGCATGGCTGTCGCGCAAGAGATGACCTTCGCCTGGCCCCAACTTCTCTGGTTGCTCGCCGTCCCCGCGGGGCTCCTCGTCTGGGAGCTGGTCCGCAGCAGGCGTTTCGCCGGGGCCGCGCATCCCAAGATCCTGCGCGCCGAGGCGGGCATGCGCAGCGTGAGCCTGTCCGGCGAATCGGCGGCGCCGCTCTCGGCGGCGCGCCGGCGCCTGCTTCTCTGCGCCGGAACCGCGTTCGGGATCCTGGCCCTGGCGCGCCCCCAATGGGGCCGGCTCGACGAGCCCGTCTTCGACCAATCCCGCGAGATCGTCATCGCCCTCGATCTCTCGCGCTCGATGCTGACCCCCGACGTCAAGCCGACGCGGCTTGAGCGCGCGAAGCTCCTGGTCCAGTACCTCCTCGACAGGCTTCACGGCGAGCGCGTCGGGCTGCTCGTCTTCTCCGGAACCTCGTTCCTCCAGTCGCCGGTCAGCGCCGATTACGAGATCCTCCGGGAGTTCCTGCCGGCGCTCGGACCCGATTTTCTCCCCGAGGGCGGCACCAACTACCACGAGCTCATAGACACGGCCGTCGAGGCGTTCGAGGGGAGCTCGTCCGCGGACCGCTACCTCATCATCCTGAGCGACGGCGAGGCCACCGACGACGACTGGAGGGACGGTATCGAGCAGCTCTCCAAGCGCGGGATCCGCGTGATCGGGCTCGGGGTCGGCACGGCCGCAGGCGGCATGATCCCGGACGGGGCGGGCGGGTTCATGAAGGACGAGAACGGAGCGGTCGTCCTGTCGAAGCTCGAGGGCGCAACGCTCCGTGAGCTGGCGAGCGCGACCCACGGCGCCTACCGCGACGCGAGCGACTGGGTGGACCTGGCGCAGGTGCTCGCCTCCACGGTCGAGGAGGGCCGCAGGGGCCGCTTTATCGAGCACAACACCATGCGGCAGGTCGAGCGCTACCAATGGGCGCTCGCCCCGGCGCTGCTTTGCCTCATCGCAAGTTTCTGGTTCGAGTTCCCTGTCCGCCCGAAATCGAGGGACCTGCGCCTGAGCGGCCCGCCGGAGCCGAGATCCGCCTCGAGGCGCGCCGCGGCTGGGGCCGCCGCGCTGTTTCTACTGAGCGCGGCCTTCGCCGGCGCCGACAGCGCGCAAGATCCGGCCTCGTCCCTCTCGAAGATTGTGGGGCGCCTGTCGGAGCAGGACCGGCGCAGCGCGCTCGATTGGTCGGAATTCGGCCGCGAGACGGTCACTTGGGGCCAGCACCTGCGCTCAGGCGACCTGCCTGTGCCCGAGGGGCCCGTCCGCGACGCTCTCGCTGCGGTGGACATCGGCGCCCGTCTGGACCCGAAGGCCTCGGACTGGGACCGCATGCGCTCCGAACTTGAGGGCCTCCTTCAGAAGCCGGCCGAGAAGAAGCCGCCGCCCCAGCAGCAACAGCAGCAGCAGAACCAGGAGCAGAAGCAGGACCAGCAGCAGAAGCAGGACCAGCCGCAGGGCCAGGACCAGCAGCAGGGCCGGAACCAGCAGCAGGGCTCCCCTCCCCCGTCCGGCAACCCGGACAAGGCGGGCGAAAGGAATTCCCAGCAGCGGGAAAGGCCCCCCGAATCCCGAAGGCCCGAAAGGCAGAAAGCCTTCGGCGACATGAGCCCGCCCGCTTCACCCCCGCAGGCTCCTAAGGAGCCCCAGAACGCGATGCAGAGGGTGGGCGGCTCGAGGAAGGACCAGCCGAATGATCCCGCGCGAAACGACCCCGAGCTCGCCGTACCCCTTGAGAAGCTGCAGCAGGTCAAGGACAAGGATTCGCCTGGGGAGCTGTACGAGCTGCTGCGCCGCGGCGAGCCCGCGCCGCCGGTCAAGAACACGGGAAAGAACTGGTGAACCGCATGTGCAGGACGCCCACCGCCCAGCTCCTCCTCGCAGCCGTCCTGGCGGCTGCGCCGGCGTTGCCCGGCCAGTCCGTCCGCTGGGATCCGCCCGGCGGTTCCCTTCCCGTCGGCCAGGTGTCGCAGCTGCAGCTCGTCTTCGACGACTGCTCGCCGAACGACACCCCACTCCCCCCCAAGGTGGACGGCCTGAGGCTCGACTACGAGGGCCAGTCGAGCAACATCTCGATGATCAACGGCACGTTCTCGCGGAGCGTCTCGGTGACGTATGCCGCCCTCATGTCGCGCAGTCAGGCGGTCGAGATCCCCGCCTTCTCGGTCGACACGAACAAGGGGCGCCTGCGCGTTCCGGTCGCCCGGTTCAGCCCGGCCGGCGCCACGGTCGGCTCGGGCGGCATCTCGTTAAGCGACGCCGCCACGGCGAGCCTGGTGCCGTCGCCCGAGAGCGTCTGGGCGGGCGAGGTGTTCGACCTGAGGTACACGATCGAGGTCGGCGCGGGATATTATCCGAACTGGCTGCGGGGAACCTTCGACTGGGATCCGAGCCCGCTCATCATCGAGGATTGGTCGCAGCCCGAGCCGTTCGAGACCGGCGGCGGCGAGCCCAAGACCGGGCTGGCGTATCACACGCGCGCGGTCGCGCGCAACGTCGGCCGCATTCGGCTCAACGCCACCAGCCAGCTGGTCAACCTGAGCGTCGGCGTCACGGGCTTCGGATTCTTCCAGCAGCGCCAGTACCAGCAATTCGCCGTGCCAGGCGGCCCCGCCACGATCGAGGTTCGCCCCCTGCCCCCCGCCCCCGACGGGTTCACGGGCGCCGTGGGCGACTTCAAGCTCGCCTCGAAGGTCGTGCCGGTCCACGTGAAGATCGGAGACCCGGTCACGTGGACCGTCGAACTTTCGGGCTCCGGCAACTGGCCGGAGATACCGGGGCTTCCGGCCCGCGAGGTCCCTGGAAGCTTCCAGGTGATCCAGCCGAAGCCCAAGCGGACCCAGCCCCAAGCCAAGCTGTTCGAGGCGACGCTTTCCGAGGACGTCGTGCTCGTGCCGACGCAGCCCGGCACCTACGAGCTCCCGGCCCTCAGCTTCGCCTTCTTCGATCCGAAGGCCGGCGCCTACAGGGCGATCGAGGCCCCCGGTGGAACGGTGATCGTGGACCCGGCGGTTGCGCAGGCAGCGGGCGCCCAGGGCGGCGCACAGCCCGGTTCAAGCGCGGCGGGCCCAGTCACCGCGTTGGTCAACCCGGCGCAAGCGAGGCCGCCGGAGCCGCCGGCCGCCGGCCTCGGGGACCCGGTTCCCCCGTCCGGCACCGCCCTGGAGCCCCTGCGGAGGAGAACGCTCGCCGGCGCGTGCGCCCTGCCTTTCGGCTTGCTCGGGCTGCTCTGGGTGGCCCTCGCGTACCGGCAAGCGAGGAGGACCGATCCCTTGAAGCCCAAGAGGGAAGCCCGCCGGAGGATCGCCGCCACCCTGGAGGCCATGAGGAGCGCGCCGTCCATAGCAAGGCCCCCCCTGCTCCTCGACTGGCAGCGCGACACCGCCACCCTTTGGGGGATCATGCACGCGGCGCCCCCGGCGGCCGCCCTGGGCGATCCGCAGTGGAATGCCCTCTGGTCCGAGGCCGACCGCTGCCTCTACAGCGCCGACACGATCCTGCCGGGGGACTGGGTCGGCCGCGCGCACGCGGCGCTGGCCGGTAAGACCCTGCGCCCGTTCAGCGCCGCCCGCTTGCTGCTCCCGCGAAACCTCGTTCCGTTCATGTCCCTCGCGCTTGTCGCCGCGCTCGGCTGCCGGCCCCTTTGGGCCGCCGATCCCGCCGGCGCCTACCGCGCCGGGGACTTCGAGTCGGCCCGCGACGCCTGGGACCGACAGGTGGCCTCGGACCCGCTGGACTGGTCGGCGCGCCACAATCTCTCGCTCGCGCTCGCCCAGCAGGACCGCTGGGGCGAGGCGGCGGCCCAGGCGGCCGCCGCGTTCGTGCAGAACCCCTCCGATCCCGCCACGCGCCGCCAGCTGGCCCTCGCATGCGACAAGGCGGGATTCGCCCCGGAGCCCCTGGACGCCCTGCTTCAGTCAGGCCCCGTGGAGTCGCTGGCGCGCCTCGAATCCCCCGGCGGATGGCAGCGCGCCGGCGCCGCGGCATCGGCGGTCGCGGCGGTTGCGCTGGCGCTGCTCCTCGCGGCTGCCTACAGCGGCTGGCGCAGCGCGTGGGTCCGGGCGGCCGCGTTCGCCGTCCTCGCGCTCGCGCTGCTCCTAGGTGGCGCCTCCGTGGCCGCCTACCGGGCATTCGGAATCACCGCCGACACGCGGGCGGTCGTCGTCTGGCGGGCGGGGATCCTTAGGTCGATCCCGACGGAAGCCGACGTTTCCCAGAAGACGACGTCCCTGTCCGCCGGGAGCACGGCGATCGCCGACAAGGCCTTCATCGACTGGATCCGCCTCGCGTTCCCCAATGGCCAGACGGGTTGGATCCGCCGCAGCGAGGCCGTGTTTCTCTGGAGCACTCCTGAGAAGTGACTCCTGCAGGGCGAGAGTCTTTCTCACCACCCTCGACATCGATTCCTCCGGGTTGAGCGCGGGCACCCCGGCGACTTCGACCCAGGAAAGCGCCCTCGACTCATCCGTCGCAACGACCGGCTCCGAGGGCTCGGCCTCGAACATGAACCGGAGGTCGAAATGCCAGTGCCCCGGCGCGCCCGTGCGCCCGGGGATCCAGTGGCGGTCAACGTCGAAGAGCCGGGAGCCGACGGCGGCAAGGCGGGAGAGCCCGCTCTCCTCGCGCGCCTCCCTGAGCGCCACCGCGAGGAGGTCCGGGTCGCCGTCGGCGTGGCCGCCCAGCTGCAGCCATTTGCCGAGCTTGCGGTGCAGGGTCAGCAGGGTCTGCCGGCGGTCGGGGCTAACGATCCAGGCCGAACCCGTCAGGTGCCCGGTCGCGCACGAGCGCAGCAGGCAGTCGGGATGGGATTCGGCAAAAGCGACCGTCGCCTCGACGGCGAGGGCCTCCTCCCCGGGGAGCGCTCGGTCCCTATGCGCCCGCAGGAGAGCTAGGACGGCGGCGCGGTGCATCGGGTCATGTCCTCTTCTGCCAGATGGCGTCGGCCTCGAAGGGACCCGGCGTGTCGAGAAGCGCCCAGACGTCCTCGACCCGGCCCGCGACCGAGAATAGCGCCTGCAGGCCGGGGGACTTGAAGCGCTCCCTCGTCATCCGCTCGAAGAACCGCAGGAGGTCGTCGTAGTAGCCGTCCTGGTTAAACACAACGACCGGCTTGTCGATGCGGTTGATATAGCGAAGGGTCATGATTTCCGCGAGCTCCTCGAGCGTCCCGATGCCCCCGGGGAGCGCCAGGAAGGCGTCCGCCCGCTCCTCCATGACGCGCTTCCTGTCGCGCATCGAGCCGACCGTTATGAGCTCGTCGGCCTGGCGATAGGCGAGTTCGCGCTCCTTCATGAACTCCGGAATCACGCCGACGACGCGGCCCCCGGCGCCCTTCACGGCCCTCGCGAGCGAGCCCATCATCCCGACGTTGCCGCCGCCGTACACCAGGCCCCATCCCCGGGCGACCATGGTGCGGCCGACCCGCTCGGCGGCCGAATAGTACCTGGATTCGAGGTTGTCGGAGGATCCGCAGTAGACGCATAGGAGCTTTCCCATGGGGTGAGTGCCTGCCACGATGGGGCCCGGCGCCCGAAAATGAACGCAAATTCTTGAGCCAGTCCCCCCCATACCGGGGGCGCCTCGCCCCCTCCCCGACCGGGTACCTCCACCTTGGGCATGCCCGCACGTTTTGGTTCGCCGCCCGGCGCGCCCGCGATTCGGGCGGCGCGCTCGTCCTGCGCAGCGACGACCTGGACGCGACGCGCTACAGGATGGATTTCGCGGAGGCCATGCTCGCCGACCTGCGCTGGCTCGGGCTCTCCTGGGACGAGGGCCCGGACATCGGGGGGCCCCACGCGCCGTACAGCCAAAGCCAGCGGCGGCCCCTTTACCGGGACGCCCTGGAGCGGCTCCATGCGGCCGGCCATGTCTACTCCTGCTCCCGGTCGCGGCGCGACGTGATCGAGGCCGCCGGCGCCCCCCACGAGGGGGGGCCCGACGACGAGCCCGTCTATCCCGCGGCCTTCCGCCCCGATCCCGACCTGCCGGTGCCCCCCCTGGGGCAAAGGATCGGCGTCAACTGGCGGCTGCGCGTGCCCGACGGCGAGGAGCTCGCCTTCGAAGACGGGCGCCTCGGACCGCAGCGCGCGGTGGCGGGCCGGGACTTCGGAGACTTCCCGGTCTGGCGCAAGGACGACTGCCCGAGCTACCAGCTCGCCTGCGCCGTGGACGACGCCGCCATGGGGATCACCGAGGTCGTCCGCGGCGAGGACCTGGTCCGGTCCACCTTCCGCCAGCTGCTGATCTACCGCGCGCTGGGGCTTGAGGCCCCCCGGTTCCGCCACTGCCCGCTCATGACCGGCGCGGACGGCACGCGGCTCGCGAAGCGCCACGACTCGCTCAGCCTGCGGGCGCTTCGCGCGAGCGGAGCGACCCCCGAGTCGATTCGCGCCGCATGGGAGGCCGACAGAGCGGCGGGCCCTTAGGGGGAGCGGCATCCCGCAAACCGCGTCTTGCCACACACTCCCGCGATCGGTTATGCCACGCGGTAAAGCACGATGCCCGCCCGCCGGGCGGAGCGCCCCTATGAAACACACAATCTCCCTCCTCGCCCTGCTCCTTCTGCCCCTGTCCGCCCCCGCGGAGACCCTGGACCTAGGGCCCCACGGGACTTTCTCAATCGCCCCTCCCAAGGGCTGGACCTACACCGCCACGAAGGAGGAGGACTCCGGCTTCCTCATCGTGCTGGCGCCGCCGGCCAACGTGAACGCGAGATGCGTGCTCAACCTGGTCTTCGTGCCAAGCGGCGAGCCGCTCTCCAAGCAGGATATCCAGGAGAAGGTCCTCGCGATCAGCGACCAATTCGTGGAGGCCTCGGTCGAGAAGAAAAAGGTGCTTCACGACTTTGCCGTGTCGACGGGTTACGGCGCCTACTGCATCTTCACGGACGCCACGCGCGTGGGCCTGCCGCCGGAGAAGGACTCCTTCAAGTCGGTCGCAAGCGGCATGGTTCGCTTCAACGATGACGTGACCGTGGCTGTCATCCTGCTCACCGACGACGCAAAGGGAGCGGATTTCGAGGCGATGCTGAAGGCCGTGTCGGGCGCGTCGGTCGGGCCGGGAAAATGAGCGGGCCCCGCCAAGCCTGCGTTTCCGCGTGAGCGAGGCCCCCGCACCTTTGGCCGTGGGAGCGGTCCTCTTCCCGGGGTTCGAGCTCCTGGACGTCTACGGACCGCTCGAGATGCTCGGCATGCTCGGAGAGCGGGCGCGCATCACGATGCTTGCGGAACGCCCCGGCCCCATCCGGAGCCATCAGGGCCCCTCGACTGTGGCCGAGGCCGCCCTGGCCGATGCCCGCGGCCTCGACGTGCTGCTTGTCCCCGGCGGCATGGGCACCCGCCGCGAGGTGGCCAACGCGCCCTTCCTCGACGAACTGCGGCGCCAGGCGGGAAGCGCGCGCCTGGTCGCCAGCGTCTGCACGGGAAGCGCCCTCCTGGCGAGGGCCGGCGTCCTTGACGGGATTGGCGCCACGTCGAACAAGCGCGCCTTTTCGTGGGTCGTCTCGCAGGGCCCCAGGGTCCGCTGGATCGCGCAGGCGCGGTGGGTCGAGGACGGAAAGTTCTTCACCTCGTCGGGGGTCTCGGCGGGAATGGACATGGCCCTCGGGCTTATCGCCCGCACGCACGGCCGGGAAACCAGCATTAAGATCGCGCAGCAGGCCGAGTACGAATGGCACCAGGACAAGCAATGGGATCCGTTTGCCAGGCTGAGCGGGTTAAATTGAAGACAAGACAAGCGATCGCCGCGGCGGCATTTCTCTGGGCGGGCCTTGCACTGGGCGCGACCGCCGGCGCCCTGAGCTGCGAGTACCTCGCAGATCCGGAGGGCGTCGACGTCGCCGCGCCCAGGCTGGGATGGGTCATCAACTCCAGCCGGCGCGGGGAGGCCCAGACGGCCTATCAGGTTCTGGTGGCGTCGACCCCGCAGATGCTGGACCGGGGCATAGGCGATCTCTGGAACAGCGGCAAGGTGGAATCCACGGACTCGATCCAGGTGAGCTACCAGGGCCAGCCGCTTGGCTCGCTGCGCACCTGCTACTGGAAGGTCTGCTTCTGGGACCAATGGGGCAATGCGTCGGCCTGGAGCAAGCCCGCCCAATGGTCCACGGGAATGCTCACGCCCGGCGAATGGAAGGCGAAGTGGATCGGACTGGATCCCGGGACGGGCCCCGGGGGAGCGCCGGCCTCCGCCGCCAGTCCCCGGCGACTGGGCGCGCGGTGGCTGAGGAGGGAGTTCCCCGTCGGAAAGCCGATCAGCCGCGCGACCGTCTGCTATTCCGGCCTGGGCTGGTCCGAGCTCTACCTCAATGGGAGGAGGATAGGAAACGAGGTGCTCTCCCCGGCACTGAGCGACTACCGCAGGCGCGTGTTCTACGTGACCCACGACGTCAGCTCGGCCGTCAGGCAGGGGGCGAACGCCATAGGCGTCGTGCTCGGCAACGGGCGTTTTTACGCGCCGCGCCTGGACAACCCGAAGACCGAGACGTTCGGCGCCCCCAAGCTCCTGCTCCAGCTGCACCTCGAATACGACGACGGTAGCTCCGACGACGTGGTCAGCGACGACAGCTGGAAGCTGAGCGCCGACGGGCCGATCGTCGCCAACAACGAGTACGACGGCGAGGAATACGATGCCCGGAGGGAATTTGTGGACTGGTCCAAGACCGGATTCCGCGATGCCGCCTGGCAACAGGCGCAGCTGGTGGCGGCGCCCGGCGGCGCGCTATGCGCCCCCATGATCGACCCGATCCGCGTCACCGGCGCCTTCAAGCCCATGTCGGTGAGCGAGCCCAAGCCCGGGATGTTCGTGTATGACCTCGGCCAGAACTTCGCCGGCTGGTGCCTCCTGCGGGTGAAGGGCACCTCCGGCCAGCAGGTGAGGCTGCGCTTCGCTGAACGGCTGCGCGACGACGGGACGCTCTACCTCGACAACCTGCGCAGCGCCAAGGTCACGGACCTGTACACGCTCAAGGGAGGGGACCTGGAGACCTACGAGCCGCGGTTCACGCTGCACGGCTTTCGATACGTCGAAGTCACCGGATACCCCGGAACCCCGGGTCCGGACGCGATAGAGGGCCGCGTCGTCGGCGACGACCTTGAGAGGGCGGGCGAATTCTCCTGCTCCAATGAATTGCTCAACCGGATCTACAGGAACGTCGTGTGGGGGGTGCGCGGCAACTACCGGAGCATCCCCACGGACTGTCCGCAGCGCGACGAGCGCCAGGGGTGGCTTGGCGACCGCGCGGCCGAATCGCGGGGCGAGGCCTACCTTTTCCGCAACAACGCGCTCTATGCCAAATGGGTGCAGGACATGGCCGATGCCCAGAGGGACGACGGCGCCGTCCCGGACGTCTGTCCGGCGTACTGGCCGCTGTACAACGACAGCGTCACATGGCCGGGGTGCATCGCGATCATCCCGGGAGCGCTCCTGGACCAGGACGCCGACCGGCGCCTTCTCGAGCGCGCGTATCCGGCCATCGCCAGGTGGCTCGACCACCAGGTCAGCATGGTCAAGGACAACATCTCGGCGCGCGACACCTACGCCGACTGGTGCGAGCCCCCCGAGAGCCCGGCGCTGATCCACTCAAAGGACCCGGCCCGCAAGACGGCCGGCCCCATCCTGGCCACGGCTTACCTGTACCACTGCCTGCGACTCGGGGCGCGCTATGCGCGGGTCCTCGGAATCCCCGAGGACGAGAAGCGTTTCGACGCGCGGGCCGACGGACTCCGGCAGGGCCTAAACGACCGTTTCTACAAGAAGGATCTGGCGCAGTACGACAACGGGTCGGCCACCTCGTCCATCCTTCCCCTGGCGTTCGACATGGTGCCGGCGGGCGAGAGGCCGCGCGTGATGGCGCACCTGGTCGATAAGATCATGAGGGACAACAACGGGCACGGCTCCCACGGCCTTGTCGGAGGCCAATGGGTGAACCGCGTCCTGACCCGAGACGGGCACGGGGACGTGGCCTACACCATGGCCACCCAGACGACCTACCCCAGCCTCGGCTACATGGTGACGCACGGCGCCACGACGATCTGGGAGCTGTGGAACGGCGACACGGCCGACCCCGCGATGAATTCGGGCAACCACGTTATGCTGGTGGGCGACCTGATCACATGGCTCTACGAGGATGTCGCGGGCATTGCGCCCGACGAGGACCGGCCGGCATTTCGGCACATCCTGATGCGGCCGACCCCCGTCGGTGACCTGAAATCGGTGAAGGCGAGCTACCGGTCGCTCTACGGCCTAATCTCCAGCGAATGGAAGCGCGACGGCGCCGCGTTCTCGCTGGACGTGACCGTCCCCGCCAACGCCACTGCGACCGTCTACGTGCCGGCGAATGACGTAGCAACGGTCACTGAATCGGGAAAGCCCGCGACCCAGGCAGACGGCGTCCGGTTCCTGCGGCAGGAAGGCGGGGCCGCGGCCTTTGAGATAGGATCGGGAGCGTATCACTTCCGCTCGGGCCCATGAAACCGGGCCGATTCCCGCGCACCGGGCCGCCCCGCCGGGACCCCTCCGGATGAACGTCCGCATAGGAGTGATCAACGTGTCCGACCGGGCGAGCGCCGGGGCCTATGAGGACACGCCCGGAAAGGCGTGCGTCGCCCTGCTGCTCGAATGGCTCTCCACGCCCTTTGACGTCGACTACAAGGTCGTCGCGGACGAGCGCCCGCTCATTGAATCCGAGCTCAAGCGCATGGCCGACGTTGCCGGGTGCTGCCTCATCGTGACCACCGGCGGAACAGGGCCCGCCCCCCGGGACGTGACCCCGGAGGCGACCGTGGCCGTCTGCGACAAACTCCTGCCGGGGTTCGGCGAGGCCATGAGGTCCGCCTCCCTGGCGTTCGTTCCGACGGCCATCCTTTCCCGCCAGACAGCGGGCGTGCGCGGGCGCACGCTGATCGTCAACCTTCCCGGCCGGCCCAAGGCTATCCGCGAGAATCTGGAGGCCGTCTTCCCCGCGATCCCGTACTGCATCGACCTGGTCGGCGGGCCCCGCCTCGAGACGAACGGGGCGGTGATGAAGGTGTTCAGGCCAAAGGATTGATTGAGTTGCGGCGGGCGCAATTGTCGCCATACTGGCGCCAACGCCCGCTCCCATGCCCAACCTGGCCTCACCCGATCTCACCCAGCATCCCCCGCGCAGCCCGCGCGTCCGGCTCGGCGGTTATGCCCACCTTCCCCGCCTCCTCGACAAGGCCCGTGCCACCCTCTCAGGGAAGGCCGGCGAGTACCGCTACAACTGCCCGCTCGACCAGCATTTCTTCAACTTCACCGGCATCGACCACGAGGCGCTTCTGGCCGAGCTCAAGCCCGGCAGGTCCGACTCCGAGATGCTCGCGTGGGTCAGGAGCTGCACCAAGCGCCTGCCTTCGGAAATCGCGGCCTGGTCGGCGTGGATTACCACGAGCGCCCCGGGCGGCGCCCCCGGCCACGAGTGGTTTGGAGAGGTGATAAAGGCCAGCTCGACCGATCGCGACGACATCCACGGCTTCTTCGACCTGCTCGACATGGACGACTACCTGAGCTTCGGCGGCAAGGGCTAGAGGCCGGCCTGCCGGGCCCCCTACAGCTCCGTGTATTTTGCGGAGCGTCCCCGCGCCTTCTCTATCGGATACTTGCGGGCGTTGGCCTCGATCTTGGCCTCGATGTTCGCCGCAATGTCGAGCCCCGTCGCGTTGGCGAACTCGAGGGCATAAATCACGACGTCGGCGACCTCCTCGGCGATCCTGGCCCTCTTCTCGGGGTCGAGCGCGACAGCGCGCGACTCCTCGGGACTGGCCCACAGGAAATGCTCCATCAGTTCCGCCGCCTCGGCGGCGAGCGCCATGCTCAGGTTCTTTGGCGCATGGAACTGCTCCCAGTCGCGCTCGCGGGCGAACGCGAGCACCCGTTCCTTGAGTTCTGCGAGGGTCGTGGCGGAGTCGGATAGCGCGGGCATGGGGGTGACACTGGCCCGGGCCCCCCTGCGGCGCAATTGCGCGCAGCCCCCCTGTCATAATTTTGAAAACAACTTGGCACGGAGCCTGCATTATGCTCTATGTTCGCCCGTTCCAATGGCCCAGACCCTCCATAGTCACCTCAGCCTCGCCGGAGCCTCGATCACGAAGGCCGTCCGATTTGGCTGCGCCGTGATGCGTCCGGTTGCCATTTCCAATTGGAACAAAACGGCCGGCGCGGGCTTCGGGGCCTAAACACTCCCAACCAGGAAGACGTTTAGAAAACCTGAAGCCCGGAGGCCAAAAGCCCCCAGGGGGCGGTTGCCTTTCCCACCATGAACACGAGAACCCATACCAGAAGCACATCCAGTCGTCAGCTCAATGCGCACGAGGCGTTCAACGCCTCGTTCCGCCAGCCGAGCTACGACTGCCGTGAGCTCCCAGACGCAGTCAACATTGTCGTCTACGTCCCCGGTGTGGGCGCCTCGGGCGTGGAGATCGAGGCGTACGGGGCCGACCTTGTCGTCACCGCGCACAAGACGCGTTTTGTGCGAGTCAACTGGCAGGCCCTGCACCTCGAGGGATCCCAGCGCGACTACCGTCTGCGCCTGCGTCTCGGCCTGGGTTTCGACTATTCCCAGATGCAGGCCGACGTGAGCGATGGCGTCCTGACCCTGTCGGTGCCCAAGCGCCAGGCAGACCTGGCACCGGCCAACCGCCTGGGTCACGTCGCGTAGGCCGATAACCCCCGGCGCCGCGCGGGCGCACCCCCCAGTCCCGGCGGGGGGCGGCGCCCGCGGGCGCCGCGGCGGCGGCTGGGAGCGGCAAAAATTCCGCCTAATTTGACGGCACATTTACTTGGCCGGGTGGTCTACGAATCCACCATGACCCAGCAAGCACAAGATTTCCAGGCGCGAACGCTGCCCAAGCGCGCAACCCCAAGACGAGCCACCCCGCGCGAGGACGCTATTTGGAGCCGGCCCGTCTTCAGGCCCCCTCCCCTCGAGGTCTGTCCGTCCAGCCCCGAATTGCCCTATTTGGACCCGATCCAGCGCAGCGAGCCCTGGGCCCCTTGGCCGCGGGCGAGCACGCCCTCCAGGTAGGCGAGGATGGTTCGGGCCTCCCCGTCGAACCCCCACGGGGGATTGACGACAGCCACGCCGCATCCCCTCATTCCCGGGGCGGCGGGATCGACCACCAGCTCGGCCGCGAACGAGGGCGCTCCGGCTCCCTCGAGCCATCCGAGGAAGCCGTCCGTGCGGGCCCTCCCGGTAAGGGGATACCAGACCGCGTAGGTGCCGCCGGGAAACCGGGAGATCCCCTCGCCGAGCGCCGCCGAGACTTCGGACCACTCCTGCGGTGCCTCGAACGGGGGGTCGATCAGGACAAGCGCCCGCCTTTCGGCGGGCGGCAGGCAGGCCCTGACGGCCCCGTAGCCGTCCGCCTCGTGCACGGAGACGCGGCGCTCGCCGGAGAATTCATTGCGCAGCGCAGCGCATTCCGCCGGGTGCTTCTCCCACAGTTCCAGCCGGTCCTGCGGGCGGGCGACCAGGCGCACGATCCGCGGCGAGCCCGGGTAAAAACGCGGGACGCCGGTTAGGTTTCCCTGGCTCCGGTCGTACCCGCGGACTATCCCCAGATAGTCTTGGATCTCCGGGGGCGCATCGCGACGGCCCCAGAGCCTTGCGATCCCGCCCGGCCACTCCGGCTGCCTCCCCTTTGAGTCGCCCTGCGAGGCGCGCGAAAGGTCGTAGCGCCCCCGGCCGGCGTGGGTGTCCACGAACACAAAACCCTTCTCCTTGCGCTGGAGGGCCCGCACGAGGCGCACCAGCAGCGCATGCTTGAGCACGTCCGCATAGTTGGCCGCGTGGAATGCGTGCCTGTAATTCACTCCCATGGGCTTCTTTCATTGCACCGGTCCGCGGCAATCCGATAATTGAGCCGCCATGAAAAAAATCCCCGCGCTCGTTGCCATCTGCGCGCTCGTCCTGCCCCGCGCGCTCTCCGCCGAAGCCTTTGAAGGCAAGGTGTCCATGAAGATCACGTCCACCAACGCCTCGAAGGACGCTCCGCAGTCGATCCAATACGTCATGAAGGAGGGGCTCATGAAGATCGAGATCGCGACGGACAAGGGCCAGGCAAGCATGATAATGGACTTCAAGAACCAGCAGATGCTGATGCTGATGCCGCAGCAGAGGATGTACATGGTGCAGCCCTTCCCCCAGCCCCCTGCGAATCAGGCGGGCGGTTCGGGCGCCAAGGACCTCGGGACGGAGGTGCAGGTGACGACGGAGAAGGCCAATATCCTCGGCTACGAATGCACTAAACTCGTCTCCACGTCGTCCGCGGGATCCGCCGAGGTGTGGGTCACCGATCAGCTCGGCACGTTCATGGGGCTGTCTCCGGGCGCGGGGGGCCCCGGGCACCGGCCCCAGGTTGTCCAGGCATGGGAGGCGGCGCTAAAGGGAAAGGGCTATTTCCCGATGCGCGTCGTGGCGACCAAGGGCGGCCAGGGCACCTTCCGGCTCGAGGTGACCTCGGTCCAGAAGGTGAGCGTCCCCGACTCCGAGTTCGCCCCGCCCGAAGGCTGGCGCAAGCTCGACATCGGCGCCATGATGGGGGGCGCTTTGCCCGGGGGCTTCCCCGGCGCGCGCCCGAGCGGGAACAACTGAGTGGGCCCCCAGCTCATCCGCATCGTATCGGACGTGCACTTCGCGGACCGCTCCAGCCGCGTGCGCGCCCTGGGGCAGCTGCGCCCGCTGCTGGAGGGAGCCACCTCTATTGTCTTCAACGGCGACACGCTTGACACCCGGCCCGACCGGAACCCGCAGCGGACGGCGGAAAGGCGCCGGGAGGTGCTCGATTTCTTCGCCTGCGCCGGGACGCCAGTCACGTTCCTCACGGGCAACCACGACCCGGACCTGTCGCGCCAGCACGCGGTGGAATTCGAGGGGGGCCGGATCCTCGTGACGCATGGCGACGTGCTCTTCGACGCCATTGTCCCGTGGGCCAAGGACGCCGCGACGATAAGGATGAAGGTGCTGGCCGCCCTTGCTGCGCTTCCGGAGGACGGCTGCTGCAGGCTCGACGGCCGCCTGGCCGCGTTCCGCTCCGTCGCCGCGACGATTCCCCAGCGCCACCAGTCGGAGCCCGACCCGCTGCGCTATGCCCTGCGCCTGGCCGGCGACACGGTCTGGCCCCCCCACCGCGCCCTCTCGATGCTGCGCGCCTGGCGCGAGGCGCCCGGCAGGGCCGCCGCGCTCGCCCGCAGGCACAGGCCCAGGGCGAAGTTCATCGTGATCGGGCACACCCACATTCCCGGCGTGTGGCAGACCGCGTCCGGAATCGTCGTGATCAACACCGGTTCGTTCTGCAGGCCCTTTGGCGCGATGGCCGCCGAGATCGCCTCCGGCAGGATCCGGATCCGCCGGATTGAGTCCCGGAACGGCGAATTCCACCCCGGCCCCAAGGTCGCCGACTTCGCCATCTCGTGAGCACGGAATTCGGATGGTGGGTCAGGGACTCCAAGCTTGGAAAATTCCAGGTCAAGGCCGTCGTCCACGGCGGCAGCCTGGCTTGGCTTCGCAAGCAGGGCCATTTCGCCTCCTGGGAGACCCACGACCCGAGCGAGGACGACTGGAACCGGCTCGTGTCCGAGGCCGAGAGGCGCGTCCCCCGGCGGCTCATCTCCCCAAAGCAGTTCACCGCGATCAGGAACCTGCGGGAGCACAGGTAGCGGGGCAACTCGCGCCCACTTCCCATACCCTCCATGCCCAAAATAGACGTCAACAAGGTTGCCGAAATCCTGAAGAAGAACCACATCGATCCCGCGGTCCTGCGCCGTGTGGTCGAGGAGATGAACCTCGCCGTGCAGCCCGACCCGAAAGAGGGCGATCAGCCGCCCCCCGTCAAGAAGCAGTACGCGATCCTCGTCAGCGACCCCGAGGAGCGCATGCCCAAGGGCGGCTTCACCGGATGGGTCCTGCAGATCCCCGAGAGCGAGAGCCCCGCCAGCTGCCAGGAGCGGATCTTCAAGGGCGCCTACGACTACAACGCGTCGAAGAAGGGCAGGCTCCACCCGGCGAGGACCGTGGGCGAGGCGCTCGAGAGCGTCCCGGGCCGCTTCTTCAGGGACGCCGAGCTCTGGGCGAAGACCAAGACGCCGGTCGTCGTCCTGCGCACCGACAACGAGATTCCGAGGGGCTAACGAGGGGGGCCCCGCTGCCGCCGGGCGCTCACTCGAGCCTGAACTTGGCGGGCTCGAAGCCCCGCGCCTTCAGGGCGGCGCCAAGGGCCTTGAGGTCCAAGCGCGCTCCCGGGCGGATGCCGTTTGAGGCGAACCAGCCCTGCGGCATCTCGAGCGCATGCTGCACCTGGTCGCTGTGCGACGACACGGTGCGCTCGTCGAATGGAAGGAGCGGATAGATCTCCGCGATCACCCCGTCCGGGGTAATGTAGCCGAGGTCGAGCGCCTCCGGCGTGTTGTGCATCCAGAAGCCGAGCCTCCTCGGGCTGGGATTAACGAAGATCATCCCCTCGTCCCTTCCGAGGTCGCTGCGCTGCATAAGCCCACGCTCCTGCTCAGCCGGAAGCACGGCGACCTGGAGCATCGCGGGGTGGCCCCCCACGCCGATCGCGAAATGGTCCCACACGGTCTTCTGGGAGGAGTCCTGATCGGAGGTCTTCCCGGAGCCGCAGCCGGCGACGGCGAGCGCCAGGAACGCCGCCGCCGCGACCCGGGCCCTCAGCGAAACCAGATTTGCATTTTGCATCTGTTCGCAGGTTAATCCCAGCGTGAAGTTTAGACAATCTTCGTCTTCAATACGGCCACCATGAAAAGTCGCGACATCCTCCTGTACTCCGACACCGCGAAGAGCGCCGACGCCCTCTATTTCGGGGGCGTCAACGTCCCCGACCCCTTTATCGCCTTGAGCGTCAGGGGACGGAAGTTCGCGGTCGTGAGCGCCCTCGAATTCGGCCGGGTCAAGCGGGACTCGGATTTTGCCGCGGTCCTGCCGCTCGAATCCTGGCTTGAAAAGGCTCGCCGCGCCTGGCCCCGGCAAAAGCCGGGGCCAGCCCGGGTGATCGCGCTTCTCTCCAGGGAGCTCAAGGCCGGCCCGTTCACCGTGCCGGAAGACTTCCCGGCGGGTCTCTACAAGGAGCTTCGCGACCTCGGCTTGCCGATCAGGATATCGGCGGGCGCCCTCTTTCCGGAACGGGAGATCAAGTCGCCCTCCGAGGCCGCCGCGATCCGGGAGGGCAACCGGTGCAGCGCCGCCGGCATCGCCGCCGCCGAAAGCGTCCTGCGCACTTGCCGTGTCCGGGCCGGCCGGCTGATCCACAGGGGAAGCGTCCTCACGAGCGAGCGCCTCAAGGTGGCGATAGAGATCGCCTGCATCGAGGCGGGCTCCATTTCGGACTCGACGATCGCCGCGGGCGGGGACCAGGCCTGCGACCCCCACAACAGGGGCTCGGGCCCCTTGCGCGCGAACCAGCTGATCATAGTCGACGTCTTCCCGCGGGTCGCGGCGACCGGGTTCTACGGGGACATGACGCGCACCTTCCTGCGCGGGCGCGCAAGCGACGCCCAGAGGGCGATCGTCGCCGCCGTCCGGGCGGCTCAGCTCGCGGCACTGGCGACGATCCGGGCGGGCGTGAACGGGACCGAGGTGCATCGCCGCGTCTCTGAGACCTTTGTCGCCCGCGGATTCGAGACGCGGCGCACCCCGAGGGGATCGGTCGGGTTCTTTCACGGCACCGGCCACGGCGTCGGGCTCGAGGTCCATGAGCCCCCGCGGATGAACGCGACGCTCGACTACGCCCTTAAGAAGGGCTCCGTGGTCACGGTGGAACCCGGCCTCTACTATCCCGGCGTCGGCGCATGCCGGATCGAGGATGTCGTTCAGGTGACGGGAGGGGCCCCGCGCATGTTGTCCAGGTATCCGTACGCGTGGGAACTGCGCTGACCCCCGCGCGCCTAAAGCCTCCAGACGACGTGTCCATCCCAACCAGCAAGGCGAAGGCGCTTCTTAGGAGGATCGCCGGGCTAAGGATCCTGGTCATCGGCGACGTGATGCTCGATCATTACATCTGGGGCGATGCGACCCGAATCTCGCCGGAGGCGCCCGTGCCCGTCGTCGACATTGCGCGCGACACATGGACTGGGGGCGGCGCCGCGAACGTCGCCCTCAACATCGCCGCGCTCGGCGCCCATTGCACGCTTTTCGGCTTCATGGGCCGCGACGAGCATGGGCAGCGCCTGCGCGCGATCCTGCGCGAGAAGGGCGTCGACGCCATATCGCCTCCGGGGGACGCGAGGACGATCGTCAAGACCCGCGTCCTCGTGCAGCACCAGCAGCTGTGCCGGCTCGACCGCGAGTCGCTCCCCTCTTCCTATGCGGTCGATCCCCTGCGCGCAGGCCGGCTCCTGGCAAAGGCGATCAGCTCGGGCGACGCGGTCGTCCTGTCCGACTATGCCAAGGGGCTCCTGACGGACGGGCTCGTCTCGCATGTAACCCGGCTCGCCCGAGGCGCGGGGAAGTTCATCGCCCTGGATCCCAAGCCCAAGCACCGGCTGTCGTTCGGCGGGCTCGACCTGATCACGCCGAACAAGCGGGAGGCGCTTCAGCTCGCCGGGCTTGAGCCGGAGGCCGGCGCCCCGTTCCCGGCAGCCGCCGTGTGCGCCCGCCTGCACGAGCGCTACGCCACGAAGAACGTCGTCGTCACCCTCGGCGAGGACGGGATGCTGCTGAGCGCCGCCGGCAGGGTGATCAAGACGATCCCCACGGCGGCCAGGGAGATCTTCGATGTATCCGGCGCGGGCGACACCGCGCTCGCGGCGCTGGTCCTCGCGCTCAGCTCGGGAGCCGCCCTTGAGGAGGCCGCTCATTTCGCAAACGCGGCCGCGGGTGTCGTGGTCGCCAAGCTCGGGACCGCCACCGTTTCCCCCGACGAGCTTCTTGAGCACCTCGCGCACGCGCCGTGAACGGGGCCCTATTCCTCGACCGCGACGGCACGCTGATCGTGGACAAGGTCTATCTCGCCGACCCGGATGGCGTGGAGCTTATCCCCGGCGCCGCCGAGGGACTGCGCAGGGCCCGCTCGCTCGGCTACAAGCTCTTCCTCTTCACCAACCAGTCTGGGGTCGGCCGGGGCCTCCACACGATCGAGGACACGCACAGGGTCAACGAGCGCATGCAGGAGATGCTGGGGCTCCCCGCTCCCGTCTTTGACGGCGTCTGCGTGGCACCGGAGGCCCCCGGCCAGCCGTCGCCCTACAGGAAGCCGTCGCCCCGGTTCATCCTGGAAATGATCGCCGAGCACGCGCTCGATCCCGCCGAGTGCTGGATGGTCGGAGACGCGGCGGCCGACGTGGGCGCGGGGCTGGCAGCCGGCATCCGGGCCGCGGCCGTACGCACCGGCAGGGCGCCCCCGGAATCGCTGCCGGAAGTGACCGCCGGAAGGGTGCCCGTGTTCGCCGACTTCGGCTCGTTCGCGGCGAGCCTCCGCTGAAATGGCCCGATCGACCGCGCCCCTTCCGGCGCTCCGCTTCACCGAATCCGCCGCCGTTGCGGGGCGCCCACCCACCGCGCAAGGGCAGCCATTGTCTATTTAGCACCCGGCAACGGGGGAACCGCCAGGGTTGAGCGCAGCTGCTCAAATTGCTCCCTGCTGCTTTCATTGGCCGCAAACACCAGGCCCTTGCTGATCAATTCCTCGGCCTTGGCGCCATAGCCGTTCTTGGCGCAGAAAAGCGCCGAGCTGTAGGACAGGTCGGTATCTCTGGGGAACATCGATACGCCATCGGCTATCTCTTCAATATCACGGTAGGAGGGCTTTACCTCGCAATGGCTGCGCACCTCCGCAATCCGGCTGTAGATCTCCGAGCTAGGGGCGTACCGCAATGCGGTTCGCAAAGGCCCGAGGACTGAGGCGAGCTGTTCAGCGCCGAGTTGGCCCTGCGTCCCCGATGGTCTGGCCATTGCCTCCGAATAAAGCAATTCGGCGAGCACAAGGTAGGCCTTGGGCCGCACAACTCCGGCCTTTGCCGCGGCCTCCAGCAGCTCGCGCGCCCTGCTGTCGTTGCCGATGTCGTGCTCATATAGACCGTAGACTGCGAGCAGTCTTGGGTCGTGGATCTGGTCCGCGGCTACGACGAACGGGACCGATTCGGCGGCCGAATCAAATGCCGCGCCTTGGGGCGGCGCCGCATGCTGTTCACCGCGCGCCGGCTCCGGGTCGGGACGTGGACCATCGCTGTCCCTGTAAGCGCGCTCGAGCATTCGCCCCGCCGCCTCGAGGAACTCCCCGCGCAGCCCGGGATCCTCGCGATGTGCGTTCCCCTGCATTCGAAGCCAGTCGCCCAGGATCCGCCCGACCTGGTCCGGCGTGGCCTCCTTCATCTCTCGCTCCGGGAATCCGAGAGGCATGACCAGTTCAAGGGAGGTGGGTTTCGCGAGGACGGCCCTGAGGAATTTCTCCAGCTTTCGCTCCATCGTCGAATAGCCGAAGCCGAAGCATTCGGAAAACATCTGTTCGGTGACCGGCTCCCGGCGCGCCCGCTGAGCCAGTTCCAGAAATGCGCGCGACGTTGCCGGCTCGTCATGCCCAGGACCCATAAGGCCCCAGCGCACAAAAAGCCCCGCCTCGGACTCCCAAAGGCGGCGCCTCTCGTCTGAGGGCGGCGCCTCGCTGAACAGTTCGCTCAGCGGGGGAATCACGATCTTTGTCTTCTTGTCCCTTCTAAGCTGGATAAGGAGTTGCTGGGTTTGCTCCAGGGACACCCAGAGCGTGCCGGGACCCGCCGCCCGTTGAGGCCGTTGAATCAACGTCAATTGATCCTCGCCCCGGGCGTCTTGGCCTCCGGAACGTTGGCCCCCTAGCAAAGCCCCAGGGCTGGCGACCGTTGCCCTCTCCGATGAGAGAAGGCCCTCCTCTTTTCGGGCGACTAGCGCGAAGCCGCCCCGGAGAATGCCGCTGTCCGTGCTTATGAGACCGGCTATCAACCATCCCGGAAGCGGCGGCGCGCAATCTAGCAGGCGCTTGGTGCCACTCGAGGCGCACACCGGGCTTTCCGTGAGCACCCCATAGACATTCGCATTGATTGCATAGGTGTCGGCATCGAATGCCTCGGCAAGGTCGGACGACACGTTTGCCTTATCGGACAGTTCGCCCCATGTCAGCGCGTCGACAGGCGCCCTGAACACAATCGGATGCGAATGAAGCTGACCGGTAACGACGTTTCCCAGGTCCGCGTCGTCAATGATGACGGTGTAGGGCACCGGGGAGCGGGGATACCAATCATCTGGTATCACGAGGTCCCGGAACATTTGCCCGCGCTTGAGCGCGTCGAGTTCCCAGTTCGTCTCCCTGTCCGGTGCCCGGGATAGGACCTCGAATCCGGGCAGTGAGGCATAACGCCATGGACTCTTCTCGATC
>DATNHT010000121.1:0-16403 GCA_035604815.1 Opitutaceae bacterium | reverse complement strand
CTCGATAACCACCACTGCCGGCACGATGCCGGAATGGTCCTTGAACGCGCAGCAGAACATCTCGCCATACCATGCCCATTTATCCTCACAGGCCAGCGGCCCGAAGACCGCGCCATGAACGGCCGCGAATCCGCCCCCGCTGAGCACATAGCTCTTGAAGGCCGCTTGCTGATCGGGATTCAGTACGTCGCCCGTGACGCTCAGAAACACAACCACCTGGTATCGAGGGAGATTCGCGGGGGAGATTGCGCCGGAATCCTCGGTGGCATCGACCGCGAACCCATTGTCCCGGCCCAGCTCGCGGAGAGCCCTGATACCATCTGCAATGGACGCGTGCCGATAACCCAGTGTCCTCGAGAAGACCAGCACCCGGAATGCTCCCTCGGCATCCGCCGCCTCGGATGCGGGAGGCGTAACACTCAGTGCCAGCGCCGCCGCCAGCAGACTTACAACATGCTTGGGTGATTTCAAGGAGGCGGGTCGATCGTCTTTGAGCCTGGATCCGCAGTCACAGATGCCACGGCCCTCGCATTGGGCGGGCCCTGAGGCGCTGGTTCGCGACGTCGTCGTTTGAAAACCTCTCGCTCTTGAAATCGAAGGTCAGTTTGCGGTTTAGGCGGATGGCGCCGTCGGCAATGTGACAGAGGGCATCGTCGGTAACGGCTGTGTCGATGGGGCTGATGGTTTCGGCCCGGCTCTTAACGCAGTCGAGGAAGTTGCGGGCGTGACCAGAGGAACGGGTAAGCTTTAACTTGAAGTCGTCGGGGTTGAGCTGGATCAGGTCCTCGGGCTGGAGGTTGATGCCGGTGCGGTCCACGTGAACCCAGCCGTCCGTCCCTTCGAAGGCGGTGCCGTGGTCTTCGATGCGGCGATAGCGTTGGTTCCAGACATCGCGGTGGAGGAAAGGCTCACCCGTCGGCTTGCCGCTGTTCTCGCCATTGGGCACACCGACAAACTTCATCGTCAGGCCGCTCGCGAACGCGTAGTCGACCTCCCAGATGGTTGCCGTGTCACATGCGCCCTCTGCCAGCCGGAAGTTCCCGCGACCCTCAACGGAAACGGAACCGCCGAGCAATCCAGAGCCGCCCCAAAGGGCGATGTCGAGCGGATGGACGCCCCAGCCGGAGATAAAGCCAAGCGTGTAATCCGAATTGAACCACCATGTCTTGAGGGTCGAGTCCGCGCTGCAGCGATTCTCGGTGTAGGGGCTGAACGCCACGGGACCGAGCCACAAGTCGTAGTCCAGCCCAGGGGGCGGCGGCACCAGCCTTCGCGAGCCGCCCGGCGAACTGCCAGGCGCCCAGACGTTGATGTTCTGGAGCCTTCCGATATGTCCGTTGCGCACCAATTCCGCCGCGAGCCGGAAATTCTTTGAAGATCGCTGCTGGGTGCCGAATTGAAAAACGCGCTTCTTGCGATGGACCATCGCGCGCAGCGCCTGGCCCTCCTCGAGCGTCAAGCCAAGTGGCTTCTCAAGATAAACGTCCTTGCCGGATTTGATCGCCGCCAGCGCAGCCAGGACGTGCCAATGATCCGGGGTTGCTATCAGGCAGGCATCGATGTCCTTCCGGGCAACGAGCTCCCGGAAATCATGGTAGGCCTGACAGTCCTGATTCCCGTAGAAGTCGTTGACCGCCTGCCTCGCGAGCCCAAGTTGGTCGGTCTTGACGTCGCACACGGCAACGAGGCGACAATCCTCTTCGCCGAGGAAATTGAGCATGTCGCCGCGGCCCTGTGGGCCACAGCCGATGACCCCGACGGTGATCCTGTTGCTAGGGGCGACAGCCCCGTCCTTGCCAAGGGCCGAAGACGGAATGATGGAAGGAAACGTGGCCGCAACGAGCGCGCACGCGGTGGTGCCAAGGAATTCACGGCGAGTGACGGGGACAGGGCCGGCAGTTTGCGGCAGATTTGATTGGGACATGGTGATTCTCCGGCTCGCTATTTCTACGCACCGCAGTGTGAGCTCAAACAGGGGGTTATTGCATTGTTGCCGATCCCGAATCCTAGCATGGATGCGCAGCCTTGTCTTTCGCGATTGCACGTTGGAAGACTTTAGAAGTTTCGAACATACTCGCGAAAAGCAGATCCGCGCCCCGATCTGCTCTTTTTCAGGGCCATGCAACGACCCATCGCGCCGACCGTTGCAAGCTGCCGGCTCGCGGAAACCGGAAGTCTAGATCGCCCCGAACACGGCTGATTTGGCGAGAACGAGAACGGAAGAGAGCCCTCCGGATCTGGGGGCGACCCTAAAATGGGGATCCGCTCGGTACGACGGGTTCGATTTCCCCCTGCACTGCTTCGTTGCGGGCCCGAGTGGCGCATTGGCATGCTCCTAGCAATCCTCTGCGCAGCAGGGATCCGGAGAGGATGCAGGGCAATCCAGGTCGGTTTCTCCGCGCGCAACGCTGGCGCGCCCGAACGCCAGGGCCTCACCTGGCACTGACCAGGATGGGAAAACCGTGCTCCGGCCGAATCCGGCTTGCGAAGGAGAACGCCCTAGCCGGCCGCATCCGCAGCCTGCGGCTTATTCATGATAGCGGCCAGCACGGCTCCGATGATCATGTACCAGACGATGCCGTATATCGTGTTAATCCACACCAGTGGGTAGGGATAGCCCTTGAACGTGAGAAATATGAAATGGTAGGTGGGAAAGTTGACCAGCACGCCAAGGTAGAAGCCGGCAACTGCGCCGCCCCCGCCTCCGCCTCCAAAGGACGACGACAGCCTTTTCAGGACCCAGGCCAGGACCAGCACGGCGGCAAGACCACCAATGACGAACTGGTAGATCGGCGTGTCCGTCCGCATTGAATCGATCTTCGAATAATAGGCGCTCGTCAGCCACATGCCCTGGACGAGGTAATCGAGCCCGTTGCCAACGATGCACGCAACAAGAACGGCCAACCAGCATTTGGGGTTTTTCACAATCGTCTCCTTCGTTTTTCGGGGTTGAACTGGACGGAGCGGGTATAACGTCGCCCGGAGAATGACGTCGAGGATTCAATGCGGCCGAAGCGGCGCCAGCCATTTGCACATCCAAGGCCCGCCCGGGACGAGAAGCGGTGACCCGAGCCCATCCGCCTGGAGTTCAACCTGAGACCCAGCCGGCCGACGCCGGATGGATCCCGGACATTCCGTTAATTTACCCTGTCGCGATCGGCTACAAGGCCGACAATGCATTCGAGCGCAACTATCATAAGTCTTGGACCAGCACTGGCTCGCGGACACGGACCGCCGAACCCACCCCAGGCACAGGCAGACTGTCGAGGCCGCGGAGCCCGGAAAACTTCCGCGAACTCGCGCAAATGCGCTTGGCACTTTACCCAGAAGGGGCGCTCCTCACAAATACCAGCATGACGTCCCAAGCCCAGTCGTATGCGGCTCTCCTGGCTGAGCTCCGCGAAATCAGCCTCCTCTCGTCGACCTCCAGCATCCTCGGCTGGGACGAGCAGACCCATCTTCCGCGGAAGGCCGCGAGCTTCCGCGGCGACCAGCTCTCCCTCCTCGCCAGGCTGGCACACGACCGACTCGTCTCCCCCAAGCTTGGGGACCTCTTGGCCTGCCTTGAATCGTCCTCATTCCTCGGGGCCGGCGATTCGGACGCCGCGGTCAACGTTCGCCAGACCCGCCGCACCGTCGACCGGGCGCGCAAGGTGCCCTCGAGCCTCGTCGAGGAATTGGCGCGGGTGTCCGTCCTCGCACAGCAGGCTTGGGTCGAGGCGCGCAAGTCGTCGGACTTCGCCGCCTTCGCGCCGTGGCTCGAGCGGGTCTTCCGGCTCAAGCGTCAGCAGGCCGAATGCCTGGGATACCGGCAGCATCCCTACGATGCCCTTCTTGACGAATTTGAGCCCGGGGACACGGCTGCGGACCTGGCGGCGGTCTTTGAGTCGCTGCGGGGACGGCTTGTCGACCTTGTAGGGCGGATTGCGGATTCCCCGCTCAAAGGTCAGGGCGCGCTGCTTAGCCGCCATTTTCCTCGGGCGGCCCAAGAGAGCCTGGCCCGCCAGGCGGCGGTCGCCATGGGCTTCGACTTCGAGGCGGGCCGCCTTGACGTGAGCACCCATCCGTTCTGCACCAACCTGGGGCCATTCGACACGCGCCTCACCACCCGTTATGACGAAAAGCACTTTGGCGGCGCCTTTTTCGGCGTCTTGCATGAGACCGGCCACGGACTCTACCAACAGGGCCTGCCGGCCGAGCACTTCGGGACGCCCCGTGGCGACTTTGTTTCCATGGGGATCCACGAAAGCCAGTCGCGCCTGTGGGAGAACCTCGTCGGGCGCCGCCGCTCGTTCTGGCGGCACTACTTTCCCAGGCTGCAGGCCGCCTTTCCCAGCACCGCCGACATTGCCGAGGGTGATTGGTACCGGGCGGTAAACCATGTGGAGCCCGGCTTCATCCGGGTCGAGGCCGACGAGGCCACCTACAATCTCCACGTGCTTCTGCGCTTTGAACTGGAAAAATCCCTGCTCACGGGCGACCTCTCGGTCGCGGACCTGCCAGGTGCGTGGAATGAGAGGATGCAGGCTTACCTTGGCCTGACGCCGCCCGATGCCGCGCGCGGCGTCCTCCAGGACATCCATTGGGCAACGGGCTCGGTCGGCTACTTCCCGACGTACACCCTCGGAAATCTGTACGCGGCGCAGTTCTTCGCGCAGGCGCAGGCCGACCTGGGAGATCTCGATGCATCCTTCGCCCGCGGGGAATTTGCGCCGCTGCTCGAGTGGCTCCGCAGAAAGATCCACGCGGAGGGACAGCGCTACTCCGCAAGAAACCTTGTGGAACGGGTGACCGGAAAACCCCTTTCTGCGGCCCCGCTGCTCGCTCACTTGGCGACCAAGGCGGCGGAGATCTACGGCGTCTAGGCGCCGGCTGGCACGGCATGGCTGCGCTCGGGGCGCGGTTACTCACTATCAGGAGCGGGATGAGGAATTGCCCGCCCCAAGGGTCGGCGGCGCGGGCCTCCGGCATCAGCTCGCGGCGCCGATTCAGGACGGGGCGGGAATCTACCTGTTGGCTTGAGGGTCTTCCCAGACAGGCACGAACTTCGAGCGCCCGTCTCCCTTGTGCGTCACGGGTCCCATCCTCAGCATCCGGTAATGCCGGTAGGGAATCGTCGAAAGGCCGCCGGTCGGACGCAGTTTGCCCGTCCATGACCTGCCGGGATGTCCCCAGAGTCCCTCGGCGTAGACGGGCTGGCCCTGGGCGATGTCGACCAGGACCATGCCGTAGCGCTGGAGGCCGACGCAGACGATGCGCTCCTCCGCAGTGAGCGGGAATCGCGAGAGGTCGAGCTTGGGGTCCAGCTGGATGACCGTGCCCTCGGGTATGCCCCCTTCGACAAATCCGTCGGTCCAGGCCGCGGGAAACACGAACTCCTTGTAGGCGCAGAAGCGTGAGGCGGCCGCGATCTTGTGCCGGATCTCGCCGGCCGCGACTTCATCGTACAGGATAAGGCCCGCCACTGCGGGTACGCCGGCGGCCCTGCTGGGGCCGTGGAAGTGGACGCTCTCTCCGTCCACAACGCCGAGGTCCTCGGTCCTGAACACGCCGGGGCCGTCTGATGCGTAGACCATGCCCGTGTTGGATTGCCAGCCGCCGTCAGGATTCTTGGTGAGGGACCACATGTCCCAGACGAGCCTGCGCTTCCAATCCACGGCCGCCAGGTGGGCGTCCCCCCTGGGATCGGGGGTTGCTTCCCTGGGTATCGGAACGAGCCCAAACCCCTTCCCGTGTCCGAACTGGTCGTGCTGCGTGTGCCAGATGCGTCTTTCGTCCGGGGTGAGGGTGTGGAGCCCCACCCTTACCCGCGGCGTGGAGTCGTCCACCTCGTACAACGGGATGGTCCACTGCACGCAGTTGATCAGCCAGTTCTCCTTGCTGGGTTCGGTCTCAAGAAGCATGATCCAGCGCTCCGTGCGGGCGTCGGTCTCGGCATCAGCCGGGATGGGTTGGTTCCAGAAGCTGTCATCGGAGAAGAACCGCCGGGGCGCGTCAGGGGCGTCGCCGGCCGCGAGCGGCAAGCTGGCTACTAGCGCTCCAGGGAGGAGGGAGAGGAGGGCGCGGGGTTTCATGTGGGCCACGGAAGCAGAGCGAGAGGTCTGACGGCGCCGGGGATTCCGATGATCCGGCTCAGCGTATCCTTGAGCAATAACGGGCGTGCCGAAGCCGTCAAACCGGGTTATGTTGCGGCTGGTGACATCCAGTCTTCTCCCTATTGGCGTGCTAGGTCCTTTCGCCGTTGTCTTCTGGATCGTGCAGCTCGCGATGATCGTCCACGTGCTGCGCACAGGACGTCCCTATTGGTGGATATGGATATTGTTTGCCGCGCCGCTGATCGGCGGGCTGGCGTACTTCTTCGTCGAGCTGGCTCCGGATCTCCGGGGATCGCGGGGATTCCTGGCCCGCCTCAAACCTAGGAAATGGCGCGTCTCGGATTGCCGGCGGCGATTGGAGGAAGCCGACACCGTGAAGAATCGCCTGGCCCTGGCCCGGGAGTTGTCCGACGCAGGCCTGGCGCGCGAGGCCCATGAAACTGCCGTGGAATGCCTGCAGGGAGTGTTTAGGGACGATGCCCGCACGCTTGTTGACGTGGCAAGATTCAAGATCGGGGTATCGGCCTATGACGATGCGCTGGCGTTGCTTGATCGGGTGGACACAACCGGGGACAGGATGTTGTCCATCGATATTGGCCTGCTGAAGGGCGATTGCCTTGCGGGATTGGGCCGCTACCCGGAGGCGGAACTCGCCTACGAGGCCGTGGTGGACAGGCATATAGGGGAGGCCGTGCGTGCAGGCCTTGCGATCGTCTACGAGAAGACGGGTCGACACGAGAAGGCAGCGGAAATCTGGAAGGCCATCCGGGCCAAGTATCGCGCGACGAGCCCGGCATGGCGGCGCTCCGAGAGGAAATGGTACAAGCTTGCCACCGCCAGGGGCAAAGTCCCGAGGGGCTGATTCCTGACGGGTCCGAAGTCGGCCGCGCGCAGGCCTTGGGCGGGGCGGGCGCCACGCGCGGCCGCACCCCTGCCCTGCCCGACGGCCTGCCCGCCGCCTCCGGAATGTGACACGCGGGAGGCTTGCGGACTGGAGTTCGGCACTCGTCCTGCTTAGATTCCTGGGGTGAACCCGTCCCCCGCGCCGATGCCCAAGGCGGCCTACCGCCTCACCAAGATCGTGTTCACGCTGGGCCCGGCGACGGAGGACGAGGCGATGCTTGAGAAGCTGATTCTGGCGGGAGTCGACGTTTGCAGGCTCAACATGGCCCACGCCGACGAAGCGTGGACCCGCGCCATGATCCGGCGGGTTCGGGAGGTCTGCCGCAGGACGCAGCGGCACATAGCGCTCCTGATGGACGTGAAGGGCCCGGAGATCAGGACGGGCGAGCTGCCGGAGCCGGTCGACCTGGCCGCCGGGCAGTTGATCGACCTTCTTCCCGCGCCCGGCAACGCCGAGGACGGGGTGCTCGCGGTGAGCGTCAACTACCCCATGATGGGGGCGGATGTCTCGGTAGGAACCGTCGTGCTTGTCGACAGCGGCCTCATACGCCTCGAGGTGCTGAGCTCCTCGCCCGCGCGCGTGCGCTGCCGGGTGGTGGTGCCGGCGAAGCTCTTCAGCCGCCGCCATCTGAACCTGCCCGGCGCAGAGGTCCGCCTGCCGGCCCTGACCGCAAAGGACCGCGCCGACATTGCGGTGGGCGTCGAGGAGCAGGTCGATTTCTTCGCGCTCTCGTTTGCGCGCGAGGCCGATGACGTCGACATCCTCAGGCGCCTGCTTTCCGACTCGAAGAGCACGGCGCGCATCGTGGCGAAGATCGAGGACCAGTCGGGGATCTCAAACCTTGACGAGATCATCACCGCCGCCGACGCGGTCATGGTCGCGCGGGGCGACCTTGGCGTCGAGGTGCCGATGGAGGACCTTCCCCTGTTCCAGAAACGGGCAATTGACGCATGCATCCGGCACCGCAAGCCGGTCATCGTCGCGACGCAGCTTCTGGAATCCATGATCACGTCGCCCGTGCCCACCAGGGCCGAGGTGAGCGACATCGCCGGCGCCGTGTGGTCCACGGCGGACGCCATCATGCTTTCCGGCGAGACCGCCACCGGCCGGTACCCGCTCGAGTGCGTGCAGATCATGAAGCGCGTGGCGGGCCGCATCGAGGCCAGCGCGACCAAGGGCTACAACGCCGCCCTCCCCCTGAAGACCCACAAGGACCGCCTTCTAAGGTCGGCGGTCGTGCTCGCGCAGGAGCTCGGGGACGCCGGCATTGTCGTGTTCACCCGCAGCGGCCTGCTGCCCCAGACCCTGTCCGCATTCCGGCCGTCGCGGTGCCCTGTCTACGCATTCACGGACGACCCGCAGGTCTTCAGGCAGATGCTGCTCCTTTGGGGCGTCGAGCCGTTCCTTATGGATATCAGGCCCGTTCCCGAGGAGACGATTTGCGACGCCTTCGCCTACCTCGTGCGGCGCGAGTGGGTGAAGCCGGGCGATTGGATGGTCGTTGTCACCAACGTCCTCGCGGGGGAGAAGACGATCGATTCAATCCAGATGCGGCCGGTGGAGTGAGCCGGCGCCGCCAGCCGCCGAATGGCGGCCCGGATCCGCTGTGTTTGGCGCATTTTTGCTTAATGCGCTCGCCAATTGCCGCCGGTTGAGGGAGATTGGATCCGGTTGACTCGCCGATTGCGGGTCCCACCAAGAAATGTCAAATACCAAGCCGGGCCCCAAGGGGCCCCATGCCGATGACTCAGTCAAAGGCGTAATCCAATTCAGGGCAGGCGGTTCCGCCTTTGTTATCGTCGACGGAAAGCGGGACGAGCCGTCGGTGCAGATCGCTCCCGACGACACGGGCGTCGCCCTGCCGGGCGACACCGTCGTCGCGCGCATCTACCGCGGCGTCGCGGGGAAACGGCCCGGCGAACGGGTCGGCCGCGTGGTCCAGGTCCTCGAGCGCGCCCGGGCGAACATCGTCGGCGACCTGAGGCGCGAGGGACGCAACTACTTCGTGGCCCCGGACGACCCCCGGTTCGTCTACGAGATCGCCGTCCCCGACCCCGCCAGCTCCCGCGCGCGGCCCGTCCCGCACCCCGGCGACAAGGTTGTCGTGAAGCTCGGGGAATGGCGGCGCCGCGAGCAGCCCCTGGTCGGCGAGGTCGTCGACCGGCTGGGCCGCACGCACGAGCCGAGGGCGGAGCTCCTGGGGATCTTCGTCAAGCACGGCCTGGAGCCGAACTTTCCGGCCGACGTCGAGCGCGAGGCCTCTGCGCTCCCCGACCGGGTCGGGGCCAGGGATATCGAGGGCCGGCTCGACTACAGGGCCGTCCCCGTCTTCACGATCGACCCCGACGACGCCAAGGATTTCGACGACGCCCTCTCGATCGAGGACCTGGGCGGCGGCGATCTCCGCGTGGGCGTCCACATCGCGGACGTGTCGAGCTACGTGAAACCCGGCACGGCCATCGACCGCGAGGCCCGGGAGCGCGGCAACTCCACCTATCTTGTGGGCACGGTCATCCCCATGCTGCCGGAGAAACTGTCCAACGGGCTCTGCTCCCTGGTCGAGGGCCACGACCGCATCTGCAAGGCGGTCTTCCTCACCTACGGCGCGGATTTCCGCCTCAAGGAGACCAACTACGCCAACACCGTCATCAAGAGCCGCAAGCGGCTCACCTACCGGCAGGCCTATGCGCTGCTCTTCGAGAACAGCCTGGAGAAGATCCGGGCCCTGCCGATTCCGCCGAAGCACCAGACGGGGTCCACCGGCCGGGCGCTGCGCGAGCTCGACGACCGTGAGCTCTCCGACCTTCAGGCGTGGATCCGCGCGCTCTGGAGGGTCGCTTCCGCCCTTCGGCGAGAACGCATGGCGCACGGGAGCCTCGACCTCGACATGCCCGAGACGAAGATATTCGTCGACCCGCTCGGCTACGCCGATCGCCTCGAGAAGATCGAGCAGGACGAGAGCCACCAGCTCATCGAGGAATTCATGCTCGCCGCGAACGAGGCCGTCGCCCGGCTCACGCGCACCCATCGCCTGCCGTCGCTGTACCGCGTCCACGACGAGCCCGACCCGGAGAAGCTCGGCGACTACCGGCAGTTCGTGGCGACGTTCGGGATAAAGGTCGGCGACCTGACGCGCAGAGACGAGGTGGGCAGGCTGCTCAAGATCCTCCAATCGCACCCGCAGGGCCACACGCTGCGGACCCAGTTCCTGCGCAGCCTGAAGAAGGCCTGCTACCGGGCGACCCCCGACGGGCACTACGGGCTTCACAAGAAGGACTACACGCACTTCACGTCGCCCATCCGCCGCTATTCCGACCTGGTCGTCCACCAGGTGCTCCAGTCCTACCTCGCCGGGCGCTCTCACGGGGGCGGCGTCCGCCACGACGTCCGCGGAATCGAACACCTGGCCGAGCATCTGAGCCTGACCGAGGTCAATTCCGCCGAGGCCGAGCGCGAGAGCGTGAAGATCAAGCTCCTCGAGTTCTTCGAGCGCGAGCTGGCGAAGAAGAAGCGCACGGTCTTCGTCGCCGTCATCACCGACGTGCGCAGGCACGGATTCTTCATCGAGCTTGTCGAGTCGATGACCTTCGGGTTTGTCTCCGCCGACACGCTCGGCGACGACTACTACCAGCTCAGCGCGGCGGGCAATTCGCTCGTGGGCCGCCGCAGGCACCGGGCCTATGAATTGAACGGCCGGCTTGACGTCGTCGTCGAGAAGGTGGACCGGTTCAAGCGGATCATCGACTTCCGACCGGCCTGAGATTCCCGGCAGCCAAATGAAACACTACGACTTCCCCACCCAATTCCGGGTCCTCTACGACAAGGCGGTCGGCCTCTACGCAAAGGGCGGGCGCGACCCGGGGACCTACTTCGACAAGGCGCAGGCCGTGTGGCTGGCGGCCAACGGGATCACGGCCCAGCACATGTACGACTATGCCGAGGACGACAATTCGGACGGCGAGCCCGGCTTCGGCCACGCCCTCGCGATCGAGGCCGTCCGCCGCGACTACTTCCTCAACGTCCAGAACGGCAAGCGGCCGACCGCGGTCCTCGACGTGTCGAGAATGCCGGCGAAGACCGACAGCGCGAAGGGCATCGCCTGGCTGCCCCGGATCATCCCGAAGGCCAAGGCGAAGCTAAGGGGCGAGCTGCCCGACGGCCTCATGTACTGCTGCGGAGGCGACCGGCGCTTCTTCAACGAGAACAACATACTGCCCGCGGAGTTCCTGGGGCTTGTGTGGCGCAACGGGGACAACGACGCCGCGACGATCGACTGGGTCGCGGCCCGGCGAAAGACGGCGGGATAGGCGGGCGCTCAGAGCAGCTCGCCCTGCCTGGTGTCGACTTTATCCGGCGGCGCGCTGACGCCCAGGAACTTCCCGTACCGCTCGAGCCAGTCGTCGAGCTTTCCGGCGTAGTACTCGGGGTCGTAGGGCGCTGCAACAGGATCATACAATGCCAGCGGCCGCGCGCGCTGCCAGTCGCTGGTCTGGCCCCTCTGTTTCGCGGTGACGTAATACGTCATCCGCTCCCCCATCCTGGGCCGCGGCGACAGCTGGAGCGCGGCCTCGGCCGCGGCGCGGCGCGGCTTGCCCCCTCCGGCGATGAACCGCTCGTAGGCCTCCGGGTTCATCCCCAGGATCTCCCCCTTCGCGATCTCCGACACGGCCAGCGAGCGGTCGCCCAGGCCCTTCCGGTAGGTGTCGAGGAGACCCAGCGGCGACTCCTCCGAAACGCCGAGGAGAAACCGGATCATGGCGTCGGTGAGCCTCTTGAGGTACGGCTCGATGCCCCGGGAGCGCAGCGCGCTCCCCCTGAGGATGATCTTGCCCGATTCGTTGAGCGCGTAGTTCTTCGCCTTGTAGCAGAACATCGCGTCGTACCGGCCGTCGAACTCAAGCTCGATGCCGGCCGGCAGAATGGGGCGAACGCGGGCAAGGAGCTCCTCTGGGTGCTCGAAGTGCGCGTCGGACGACAGGTAGATCCCGTCCGTGTCCGCCTCGAGGATCGTGCACCCCTGCCGGCTGAACTCGTCGATAAGCTGCTGCAGCAGCTCACGGCCGCGCCGGGTGACCTCCGCCGCAAGCTCTCCGTCGCCGAACCGGGCCCCGGAAAAACCGAGGTAGCCGTAGAACGAATTGATCAGGATCTTGAACGCCCCCTGGCGCGCGTCCGCCTCCGCCCGCTCCTCCTGGGAGGGGGCGCTCCGCGCGAGCAGCTTGTACTTGAGCCGGTAGTCGAGGAGCCGCCTGAGCAGCGGGATGAACACGCCGAGCGAATCATCCGCGGGGTTCCGCCCTATGTTCAGCAGGAGGCTCGGATAGAGCGACGCGACGTCGAAATGGAGCACGTGGCGGAAGACGCCCTCGCTGAAGCTTCGCGTGTAGCCGCCGTCGAACGGGCGGATCTCCGGCGGCTGGGGGCACGACTGCCTCGCGTGGTAGTACTCCTCGAGGAAGAGCAGGTCGATCTTGACGGTGGTTCCGCGCAGCGTCGCCTCCTGCAGGGGGATCGGGAAGGCTCGCGCCTGCTCGAAGTATGTCGGCAGGAGCAGGTCGCCGAGGCCCTGGGTCTCGCGCAGGTCGTCCTCCAGGTAGGCGCAGAAGCGCGCACGGTCGCCCGCAAACGCCTCCGCGATCCGGTCGCCCTCGATGTATGTCCGCTCCGAGCCCTCCTCCTCGGTGATCCCAAAGTGGATTGCCACCTCCTTCAGGCCGTAGGAATTGAGTTCGCGCGTCGCGATGTCGTTTAGGAGCGCGAGCAGGTAGGTGTCCACGACAGCCCGGCCCGGAAGGTCGCAGCGCGGGAAATCGACCCAGCGCTCCGCGACCTTGAGCCGGCTGTTCCTGAACGTCGCCCTCTGGCCGAAGCGCCCCCACGAACAGGGCACGCGGCGCATCCGGCATCGCACCCTGAGGTAGTCCAGGTCGAACTTGAAGATGTTGTGTCCCTCTATGACGTCGGGATCCCACGCGGCCAGCTGCGCGTTGAAGGCCAGAAGCAGCCGCTTCTCGGCGGCATCGCTCATCTCCTCGAGAAGCAGCAGGCGGCTCGTTCCGCCCGAGCGCATCCCGATCGCAAGCACGCGGTCCCCCGGCCGCTCCGCGTCGCTGAATCCGCCGTCGGCGGACCCCGTCTCGATGTCGACCTGGCAGCGGCGCAGTTTCGCGAAGCTCATGTCGCCGTAGAGCCGCGCGCGACTCTGCAGCAGGAACTGGCTTTCCAGGGGCCGGATCGCGTCGATCGCCACGGAATCGCGAGCCGCCCTAAGCAGACCGTCGAACGCCTCCAGCGAATGGGCCCTGGCGAGGGTTCCCAGGGCTGCGCCGCCGCCCAGGCGCTCGAAAACGACCCCCGGCACCGGGACGCCGAATGACGCCGAGGCGAGCCAGGCAAACGGCTCGAATGGGAGGGCCGACTCCTCGCGCCCGCCGCCAGGCGCCTCAAGGGAAACCCGGGCCTGCCCCTCGCCGTCGATCCAGACGCCGCAAAGCGTCCTGTCCATGGCACCCGGGCCGCTCAAAACGGCCGGACGTACACCATCGACACCGCGGTGATGGCAAGAACGAGCGCGATGAGCATGAAGAGGTCGGCCTGGTCGCGCCTGCGGTAGGCGACGCCCGCGATCGATGAGAGGCCGAGCCAGCACGCGATCTTGACCATGGCCCACCCGGGGAAGCCGAGCTGCAGCTTATGGAGCATGCCGACTCCGGAGACGATGACGAGAAGCGCAGCGATCCCGGTGATCGTGAGGACACGCCTTCGGGTCTCTAGCGGGGCTGCGAACGCGTAGAATGTGTATCCCAGCAACACGATGATCGAGCTCAGGTGGAGCACGAGGTATGTATTGAGGGTCATCGCGTTAGCTGGAGGAAAAAGTAGGACACCCCGCCTGTGCCGTATGCCCAAAGGCTCAAGACCTTTTCAAGTCAAGGTGGGCGCCTCCGTCGCGGTGTTTGCTTTCCGGTTTACGGCCTAGCAGCTCCCGCGGCGGTTTTGGCTCCCGTAATGTTTCCAAGGCAAAGAGCAGTTTTTGAAAGCACCTCGAACACTGCAGGGTGTCTGCCCTTGAGTCTGGGTAATGTGGGCTCACCGTCAAGTATGCCCTTGCGGATTCTCCTGGCCACGATCGGCAGCTCCGGGGACGTCCATCCCGTCATCGCGCTCGGGCGGGCTCTCCAGGCCAGGGGCCACGCCATCACGGTCGTGACCAACGAGATATTCTCCGAGCAGGTTCGCGAAAGCGGCCTCGAATTCGTCCCGCTGGGGACGAAGGCCGAGGCCGAGCGGCTCATGAACGACCCAAGGCTCTGGGACCTGCGAAGGGGCTTCGGGTGCATCGTCGACGGCGCGATCCTCCCGAACATCCGGCGCCTGTATGAGATCATTGAGGGGCGCCCCGGCCCGTCCACCGTGGTGGCCGCCACCACGCTGTGCCTCGGCGCAAGGGTTGCTCAGGACAGGCTCGGGGTTCCCACGGCGTCTATCCACCTGCAGCCGGGGGTGTTTCGGAGCCTGGTCGACAGCGGCAGGCTCGGATACTTCGACCTGGGGCCCGGCGTGCCGCGCCCGGTCAAGCGGATGCTCTTCTGGTTCATCGATGCACTCTATGTCGAGCGGCGGATCGGCCCCGGGCTCAACGCGTTCCGGTCGGCTCTTGGCCTCGCTCCGGTCCGGGGAATCTTCAGCGGCTACATCCACTCGCCCCAGATGGTGCTGGGCCTCTTCCCGGAATGGTTCGCGGCGCCGCAGGTCGACTGGCCGAGGAACACGCACCTAACGGGCTTCATCCTGCACGACGCGGGAGGCCGGGCGGAAGCCCTCGCCGAGGCGGACGATTTCCTGGGCGCGGGACCGCCGCCGGTCCTGGTCACGCCGGGCTCGGCGGCCGTCGACCGCTCAAGGTTCTTCCTGCACACGGTGAAGGCGTGCCAGAGCGCGGGTGTCCGGGCCATGCTCGTCACCAACCACCCCGGCCAGCTGCCGGGCAGCCTGCCTCCGGGAATCCGGGCGTTCCCCTACGTTGCGTTCAGCCGGATCCTGCCCCGCTGCGCCGCTGTCGCGTACCACGGCGGGATCGGCACCCTGGCGCAGGCCGTGAGGGCGGGCGTGCCCCACCTCATCGTTCCCAACGCGCACGACCAGCCCGACAATGGCCAGCGGATCGAGCGCCTCGGCCTTGGGTTGAGCATCGGGCCGCGAAGCTACCGGCCGGGCCGGGCGGCCAGGGCGATCGGGGAGCTGCTCCGCTCGCCCGAGGTCCGCGAGCGCTGTCGAGAGTTTGCTCCCAAGGTGGACGGGGCGGCAGCGCTCAAGCGCGCGTGCGCGCTTATCGAACAGTTGGGGCAGGATCCGCTGGCCCGGCCCGGCGCACTCAGGAGCCAATGATGGTCGAATCGAGGTGCTGGATGATGAGCTCCTGCACCGTGGCCAGGAAGAGATAGCACATGAAGGCCTTCCGGACGGGCTCATCGAGCCCCTCCATGTCGATGTCGCCGGTCTCGAGCGCCTCGTCGCTCAACGCCTTGAGCCGGCGCTCGCGCAGGTGCAGGCGGAACGCCGTGCAGGCGCGCACGATCGGCTCGGCGTTGGTCTCGTCGAGCGCCACCACGCCCTCCGCGAAGAATTCGCCGTCGAATAGCGCGAGGAGGGCGCGCAGGTCCTCGTTCTGGCCCTCCAGCAGCTCGCCGATCCAGGCCCCGCGGAACTCCTGGTCCAGGTCGTGGAGGGCCTGGGGCGCGGCGAGGATCTTCTCCAGCTCGAATGAAAGCTCCCGGATGACATCCAGAAGGGGCGCCACCACGGGAAGGCTCAGCTTGACCTCAACGCGTTTCATCGGGTTCGAGGACCGCCGTGAGGTGCCATTGCTGGAGGGTGAAAACGTGGGCCTCGGCCGTCTCACGGACGCCGGTCCAGACGATCGAGCGCCCCTGCTCGTGGACCTCGAGCATGTGCTTGCGCGCCTTGGTCTCGTCGAAGCCGAGGACCTTCTTGAACACCATCACGACGTACGACATCAGGTTCACCGGGTCGTTGAGCACGACGACCCGCCACGCGCTCTCCAGCTGCTGTTCCGTGGACGCGCGGGTGTCGGTGCGGGTGTGGGTTCGGTACTCAGGCACGGAAATGCTGACTAAAAGGCCGGCGTTCAGGCCTTCTCCCGGATCGCCGCTTCAACCCTGGCTTCCGATTCATTGACCGGTATCTTGAGCGTTTCCGCGGCTCCGCGCCACCTCATTTCGATGATACCCTCCTTGATCCCGCGTCCGCCGACCGTGATCCGCAGGGGGATCCCGAGAAGGTCGGCGTCCTTGAACTTGACGCCGGGCCTCTCTTCCCTGTCGTCGACCAGCACGTCGGCGCCGGCGCGCTCCGCCGCGGCAGCAAGCCTGCCCGCGATCAGC
>DATNHT010000120.1:0-38073 GCA_035604815.1 Opitutaceae bacterium | reverse complement strand
GGCCGATCCATACCCTAGCCAACGGGAACGCCTCTGCTTGACCGACAGGGTTTGAGCCAAAGGGGGCGGCCTGGTTGGACATCAATATTTGCACAGTGAATCCCTAGGGATGCGTAGCCCCCGGCGCGCGGCGGCGCCATAGTTGCCCCGCTGGAATGACCGGATGTGCCGGCCGGACCGGCGCTCAATTCTCCCCACCGCCGTGCCAAAGCCAGGTCATATCGTTTCCCGCCGCCGTCCGATAGCCGCGACTCCGCCCAGTCTATCCGCGGACCCGACGATCGCCACGAGCGGCGCGGAGGACGGCCGGGAGGGACCGTCAGCATGACCACCCCAGCCACGATCGCACCCGGGCTCCGACCGGTGAGAAAGGACGCGCTCGGGGCCGAGCCGGCCAAACCCAGGCCGCGGCCAAGCCTGTTCTCAAGGAGAACCCGCCTGCTCGGCAGTGAGAACGCCTTCCGGATCGGCCCGCAGATCAAGGCCCTTGAGGACCAGGGGCTCAAGGTGATCAAGTGCAACCTGGGCGAGCCCGATTTTCCGCTTGCGGCGCACATAGCAGAGGAGGTTAAGCGCCAGATCGATCTTGGCCTCACTCACTACTGCGATCCCCAGGGAATCCTGCCGCTGCGCGAGGCCATCGCCCGCACCGTGGCGAGGCGCCGCGACATCGAGGTCTCGCCCGACCGGGTCGTTGTATTCCCGGGCGGCAAGCCGCCGATCGGCCTGGCGCAGCAGACCTACTGCGATCCCGGCGACGAGGTGATTTATCCCAGCCCCGGCTTTCCGATATACGAGTCGTTCACGAGCTACGTGGGCGCGCGGCCCCGGCCCCTGCATCTGCTCGAGGAGTCCGACTTCAGCTTCAGCGGGCGCGATCTCGCGCCGCTCATCAACCATCGCACACGGATCATCGTCCTCAACTTCCCGTCCAACCCCACGGGCAGCGTCGTCAGCCGCGAGCAGCTCGAGAGCATCGCCGAGGTCATCCGGCGCAAGGCCCCGGCCAACGCGCGCATCTACTCCGACGAGATCTACGAGGACATCCTCTATGACGGCAATCGCCACCATTCGATCGCGTCGGTTCCGGGAATGGCCCAACGCACGGTCATCGTCAGCGGCGTGTCGAAATCCTATGCGTGGACGGGCGGAAGGGTCGGCTGGGCGGTGTTCCCGACCGCCGAGGAGGCGACCGTCTTCAAGAACCTCAACATAAACTACTTCTCGTGCCTGCCGGCCTACAACCAGATGGGCGCCCGGGTCGCGCTCGAGTCACCCCTGAGCCGGGCCGGCATCGCCCGCATGTGCGCGGCTTTCACCGAGCGGCGCGACCTGATGGTGGCGGGGCTCAACGCGATCCCCGGCATCCGGTGCCGCAGACCGGGGGGGGCCTTCTACCTCTTCCCGAACATCGCCGGCCTCTGTGAGAATCTCGGCGCCATCGAGGCGCACCGGAGGCTGCCGGTGAAGGCGCGCGGACGCACCAGCCCCTCGACGCTGGTGCAGATGTTCCTGCTGTGGCGGTACCAGGTGGCCACGATGGACCGGCGCTCGTTTGGGCGCATTGGTTCCGATGGCCTGCATTACCTGCGTCTGTCGATCGCCACGGGCTTGGACGATCTCAGGACGGGGCTGGAGCGCCTGCGCGCGGCGGCAGCTGACCACCGGGGATTCCAGGCGTTCATCCAGGAGGGCGAACACCCATGGTAGCCGACCCGAACCCGATCGCGGCCGCGCCAAGGTTTTCCTTCGGGCCCCGCCGCGGGGTCTTCATCGACGCCGCGGAGAAGGTGGCGGTCGAGGGTTCGCCCCTCGGCGCGGCGGCGGTGGCGCACCTCGAGGCGTTCGACCTGGTCTACAGGACCCTGTGCGCGGTAATGTACAACTACGTGCCGCTGTCGGGCCACCCGGGCGGCTCGATCTCCTCCGGGCGATTCGTGACGCGGCTGCTCTTCGACGCGATGGACTACGACCTCGCTCAGCCCGACCGCCAGGACGCCGACATCATCTCCTACGCGGCGGGCCACAAGGCGCTCGGTCTCTACGCATTGTGGGCGCTTCGAGACGAGGTGGCGCGCGTCGCCGCTCCGGAGCTGCTTCCCCGCGACGAGAAATTCCGGCTGCGCCTCGAGGACCTGCTCGGTTTCCGCCGAAACCCCGCCACCGAGACACCGCTCTTCGGGACGCTGCGGGCCAAGGCGCTGGACGGCCATCCCACGCCGGCGACCCCGTTTGTGCGGCTTTCAACCGGCGCGTCGGGCGTGGGCCTGCCTGCGTCGCTTGGCCTGGCCTGGGCGGCCGCCGACCTCTACGGGCCGGACGCGCCGCGCGTGCATATCATCGAAGGGGAAGGGGGCCTGACGCCGGGGCGCGCCGCCGAGGCACTCGCGGCCGCCGGCACCGCGTCGCTCGGCAACGTCGTGCTGCATGTCGACTGGAATCAGGCCTCGATTGACTCGAACCGCGTCTGCCGCGAGGGGGCGAAGCCGGGCGAGTACGTGCAATGGACGCCGGCGGAGCTGGCTTATCTCCACGATTGGAATGTGATCCTGGTTCCGGAGGGGTTCGATTGGCAGCAGATTGCGATGGCGCAGCGCACCGCGCTCGCCATCGGCAACGGCCAGCCCACGGCGATCGTGTACCGCACGGTGAAGGGCTGGCAGTACGGGATCGAGGGGCGCGCGTCGCACGGGGGCGGACACGGCCTCTGCTCGGCGGGATTCTTCGCGGCTGTTGCGCCGCTGCTGCCCAGGGACGCCGTTCACCTGCCGTGCTGCGACGGGGTGCCCCAACGCTGCAACGGCGGCGCCAACGCAACAGAAGTCGAACACTGCTACTGGCAGACGCTTTGCACTATTCGCGACGCGCTGGCTTCGCGGGGGCCGGCTGTCGAGGCGTTGGCGTCCGGCCTTCGCGCGGCCAAGCAGCGGCTCGAGGGCCGGCGCCTAGGGCTCCGGCCGGGCGCTCCCCGCATCGATGCCGTCCATGAGATCGCCGCCCAAGCCCCGGACGGGGTCCCGCCCGAACTCGCGCTCAGGCCGGGGGCGACCACCACGCTGCGCGAGGAACTCGGCCGGGTGCTGAATTACTGCAACCGCGCCAGCGGCGGCGCCTTCGTGGTGGCGTCCGCCGACCTCCTCGCCTCGACCAGTGTCAGCAAGATCGGCGAGGGATTCCCGTCCGGCTTCTATCACCGGCGCGACAATCCCGCGTCGCGGCAGCTTTCGATCGGCGGCATATGCGAGGACGCGATGACGGCGATGCTCGCCGGCGCCTCGACGTTTGGAGGCCACGTCGGAGTCGGGTCATCCTACGGCGCCTTCAGCGCGCCGCTCGGGCATATCGCCGCGCGGCTCCACGCCATCGGCAACCAGGCGCGGGTCGCGGTCAGGGGTGGGTCCTACCGTCCCTTCTTCCTTGTGTGCGCGCACGCCGGCCTCAAGACGGGCGAGGACGGCCCGACGCATGCCGACCCGCAGTCCCTGCAGCTGCTGCAGGATAATTTCCCTCTCGGAACCATGGTCACGCTCACGCCCTGGGAGCCGCAGGAGATCTGGTTCCTAGTGAAGGCGGCGCTCGCACGGCGGCCCGCCGTCATCGCGCCGTTTGTGACGCGCCCTCCGGAGCTCATCCTCGATCGATCCGCCCTGGGTCTGCCGCCGGCGGCCAGCGCTGTCCGGGGCGTCTGTCGCCTCCGGGCCGCGCGCGGGCGGGGGCAGGGCACCATAGTCCTGCAGGGCACCGGCGTCAGCTATGCGTTCGTCACCAAGGCTCTGCCCCTCCTCGATCGCGAAGGCATAGACCTTAATGTCTATGTGGTCAGTTCCTGCGAGCTGTTCGATTTGCTGCCTTCTGTCGAGCGCGAGCGCCTCTTTCCCGAGGCCCACCAGCTCGAGGCGATGGGAATCACGGACTTTACCCTGGCCACGATGATGCGCTGGGTGCGCTCGGACTATGGGCGCGCCCACTCGCTCCATCCGTTCCGCAACAGACACTACCTCGGCAGCGGGCCGGGAGCCCTGGTGATGGCGGAAGCCGGCCTTGACGGCGAAAGCCAGTTTGAAACGGTGCGCGCCTATGTGCGCGACCGGTAGCTGCCGGACGCCATTTTCCCCAAGTCAGGAGCCAAGCCGAGCCCGGCGTGCGGGCCCGCGCCGGCGGCCGGGGCAGGAAGCGCAGGGCCGTCAAGCAACAGGGGACGGCGCCCAGTGGCAGGGGGCGGGCTGAGCTGGCCGCCTCTTTGCCGCAGACGGCGTCGCGCGCGCCGGCGAGCTACTTCACCTGCTCGGAGGCGATTGTCTTCAATTCGCCTATGTCCACGCGGCCCTCCGGAAGTGCCCTGCGAACAAGGCCGTGGCTGTCCTGGCCGAAATACTGCGAGGCATATTTCGCCATCGCCAAGAGCTCCCTGTCAAAATCGTGGCGGCGCTGGCGGACGCTGACGCGGGTCTCCCAAAGGAGCTTGTGCTTCTTTTCCTTCCACATCTTTTGGAAATCGAAAGCCATCAGGACCACAAAATAGCGGCCTTCCTCGAGTTCATTGATCAGATCCTGCCTGCGATACTCGAGGGGCGTCCCCTGGTAGGCCGCGCTCGAATTCCACAATGCGCCGTAGCCGAGCATTGCGGCGCTCTGTGCATTGACCTGATCGCGGCTGCGGTTTTCCGCCGCGACCAGGGCCATGGCGCCCGTCATCGCATTGTCGGCGTCTATCTGATCGGCCACCTGGGTGACTGCGGAATTTGTGGCAAAGTGTCCGCATACCATCCCCGACCCGGGATTCAATCTGCCCTCGCTCGCGACAAGCCTCTCTTCATTGCTCCTCTTTGCATCAGCCTGGGTGCCGGAGGCGTCTTGGAGGTTTTCCTTCACGACCGACTCGTTGGAGCGCTCGGGCATTCCGGTTCTGCCCCAGTACACCATGATCAGCAGCTTTGTCGTCTTGGGGTCCCTGGTCGGAACGTAGTGCTGATACTCAAGCGGGACAGCGATCGTCCGAGCGACGTCCATGAATTGAAGCTTATCGACCGAGGCGTCGCTCGAGGCGGCCGTCCAGCGACCCCCTTCCGCAAACGCATAGGTCTCGGCCTGGAGTGAACCATCTGCCAGCCTGACGCGGGCGTAGTCGCCGCTCGTTCTCGAGGAAACGGCCGTGATCTCGTCGTCGCTGGAGGCGCGGGCGCAGGGTGGGGCTGACGAAATTGACGCCCCGCAGAGAAGCAGGCATACCGTGAAGTTCAGGCGCGGCACGTTCACGTTAGGGCAATTATAATGTACGGGAGCTTATCCGGAGGTTAAGGGGACGTTATGGCCGCTAGAGGCCCATTGCAAGGTTGGACCGCATATTGCGGGGCGCCCTTTCCGTGGACTGTGAATGGCGCGCCGTGGGACCAATCCCAATGGCGCGGCGGCCCCGCGCAGGAATCGCCGCCCTCCTGTTCGAGGACTCCAGCGCTTCCAGGACCATCCAGGCTGGCAAGCTCCGCCCGTAATTCGGCTCGAAGGCAATGGGGTACGACACCGAGCCGCTCCAGAACGCGGCGCCCTCGCCTGTCCGGGGACACCGTCGCCGAGCCAGGCTGGCAAGACACGCGGGAAATCTCCGCCCGATGGACCGCCTCCAACGCGTCAACGGTGGGCCAACTCCCGCCGGCGCAGCACGGGCAAGTCTGGATCCCCCGCCGTGAAAGAGCGGCTCAGCGCGGCCCGGCCCCCAGGCGGGGCGAGGCGACCCACCGAGGCCCGAGCGGGAACCAAAGGGTGACCACCCCCATCTTGGAGCGCACGTCGCCGATTGGGCGGCATCTGGCCCGGTGCAAGTCGCCCGCACATCTTTTCCGGCTGGAGCGCGTCCTTCCGTTTTGAAGCCCCAGCAGAGGCGCCCATGAACACGCTTCCGGTGAATCCGGGAACCAATTGAAGTCCGTGTTGCAACGTGAATTGTTCCGAAAAATGAAATCCAAGATCACCCTTGCCTTCGCCCTGCTCGTCGGCGCCTTCCTCGCCGGATGTGAATCCTCCGCGAAGCTCAATAGTATCCGGATCGGCATGACCAAGGCGGAGGTGCAATCGATCCTCGGCACGCCCGACAGCACGAGCGCGCAGGCGAATGTTGAATATATGACCTACTACCTCGAGGCCGAAGCGGGTTACGGCCGCGACCAGCCGTACATGATCCGATTGGTCAACGGCAAGGTCGAGTCGTTCGGCCGCTTTGCGCAGCTCTTCGACCTGTACAACCGGCCAGTCACCAGTGCGACTCCCGGCCAGCCCGATTTTCCGCAGCCGACGTACAATCTGGGGAACCCGATGCTTCCGGCCCCGATCGTCGTCAGGACCGACAACCCGGCGGCCCGTGTCGACCTGGTCGCCGAGCTGGAGAAGCTGAAGGCGCTCAAGGATCAGGGCGTCCTTACCGACGATGAATTCCAACGGGCAAAGGCAAAGCTGCTTTCCCAGCCCTGACGCCAGCGCCGCGCGCCGCCTTCCTGGCCGCGGCGCAGGGCCGCCCCTCTCGAGCATCAAGCCTTTTCCTCTCCGGGGAACGAAGCGCGAGGCCGCCCTGATCTTCGCGGCGCTCGCCGCAGCGCTCCTCGGAGGATGTCAATCCTCAGCCGACCCGAGCTATGTCCCGGGGGGGTATACCTGCAGGCTGCCCAACAGCATCTCGGGAGGAAATTCGTCCGCGAAGCTCGAAAATATCCGGATCGGCATGACCAAGGCGCAGGTGCAATCGATCCTGGGCGCTCCCGACAGCACAAGCGCGCAGGCGAACGTGGAATATATGACCTACTACCTCGAGCTGCCTGATCATGTCGACGCCTACGTTCGCGACCAGCCGTACTTGATCCGCATGGCCAACAGCAAGGTTGAGTCGTACGGCCGGTTCGCGGAGCTCCTCGACCTTTACAACCGGCCGGTGACCGCCGCGCTTCCCGGCCGGCCCGATTCTCCGCAACCGGTGTTCAATCTGGGAAGGTCGGTGCTGGCGCCCCCGACAGCCGTGACGACCGCAAGCCGGGGGACCCGGTTCAATTTGGCGGCCGAGCTGGAGACGCTCAGGGCCCTCAGGGACCAGGGTGTGCTGACCGACGAGGAGTTCCAGAACGCCAGGGCGAGGCTCCTCCCCCAGCTCTGAGCGCCGAGCGGCGCGCCGGGCTCCTGGCTCCGGCCCGGCGCCGGTCGGATTAAGCATTTCTTCTTATCGGAAATCGGGTTCAGCACGCCGATAATCCATTATCGCCCAATCCAAGAACAGTTCCTCCGGGATGCCCGCGTCGTTGGCCTCAACGCGTCGGCGCATCTTCACCGGGTCCCAGGTCTGGGTCCCGTTGTGCGGAATCTTGCTGCTTTGGCTCCTGAGTGCCCCAGAGCGCACGCACGTTCACCGGTGCCTGGGCGTCTTCTTCCTGACATCCCTCGATTGCGCCGCGGCATGGGCTTTCATCCGCGCGGCAAGGCGCGCGGACCTGCCCGCGGGTTTCCGGAAGGGGTTGCGCTGGATCTCAAGCGGCCTGGCGCTCTGCGGCCTCGGATCGCTTTACCTGCTGCTGCTCATGCTCCTGCACCCGGAGACCAGGGCGATCTTCAATCTCTCGGACCTGCTCTTCCTCGCAAGTTACCCGGCCGTCCTGGCTGGGCTCCTATGCATGCCGCGCGTGGATCGGCCCTCCATCGGCCTCGGACGCCTGTTGGTCGACATCGCGGTGTTTGCCGCGGGCGTGGGCCTTCCGCTGTGGTTCTTCGCCGTTGAGCCGGGCCTGTCGACGGCGTCCGGATATGATGCGGCGATGGACGTGGCCTGGCCGGTCGTGACATTCGGCGGGATCGCGGCGCTCAACATAGTTCTCCTGACGCGGATGCCCCTGCCTTCCCGGCGCGCGTTTAGGCTGCTTGCAATAGCCATCGGCATCTCATGGCTGGCCGATCTTCTCTTTCTCCTGGATAGCATCCACGGATTCGTTCAAAGGAGCCCGATAAACTGGATCAACGTGTTCAACACCCTGTCGATCGGCCTGTACTTGCTGGCCGCGGGGCGCATGGAAAGCGACAAACTGGCGAGGCCGCAGGCCGTGCGGCCCGCGGCCTCGAGTCCGCTTCCGATCATAACCATCGTCGCGGTGAGCGCGTGGCTGCTGATGTTCATAATTCAGGGACACCCCGCGCCGGACGTCCTGTCTCGCATCTTCTGGAGCCTCGCGCTTCTCTTCGTGGTCCTCGCTGTGCGCGAGATCTACGTCTACCGGGACAGCTCTCGTTGGCTGGCCGCGGAGATTGAGCGCGAGAGCCGCGCTCGTTTCGAGTCCCTCGTGCGGCATTCATCGGACGTCATAATGGTCGTGGATGCGCAGCGCACGATCCGCTTCGCCAGCCCTGCAGTTGCGGGCGCGCTCGGCACGTCGGCGGATGCCATCGCGGGGCGGCCGCTTCTCGGCCTCGCTCATCCCGAGGACGCGGCAAGGGGCGCCGAGTTCCTGGACCGCCTTCTCGGCGCGCCAAGGGCGCTGCGGACCGTCCAATGGCGCCTGCGGCACGCGGACGGGTCCTACCGGCACTTCGAGACCGTGGGCAGCAACGCCGAGGGCGAATCCGCCGTGGAGGGGCTTGTGATCAACTCGCGCGACGTCACGGAGCGCGTGGCGCTTGAAGACAAGCTTAGGCAGTCCCAGAAGCTGGAGGCGCTCGGGCAGCTGGTCGGCGGCATTGCGCACAACTTCAACAACATCCTGACGTCGACGATGATGCGGTTGGGCTTCTTGCGGGAGAATCGGCAGCTGCCCCCGGAGATAGCCAGTCAGATCCTGGCACTTGACGCGGAGGCGAGGCGCTCGGCTGATCTCACGAAGAAGCTGGTGCTGTTCGGCCAGCAGCAGCTGCTTAGGAAGGAGCCGGTGAACCTGAGGGAGTCCGTTGCCAGGCTGCAGCGCGAAATCGCCCGGCTCCTGGGCGAGGGCATCGAGCTCCGCATTGCCGGCGGCTCGTCGCCGGAATGGGTCGAGGCGGACGCCGCGTTGATCGAGCAGGTGATCATGAATCTGTGCGCCAACGCGCGCGACGCGATGGTCAATGGCGGATCGCTGACGATCGAGGTCGTCGGGATCGAAGCAACCCGCGCGGCGCCTGCTTCGGACGGCGGGACTCGCAAGGAGCCTTTCGTGCGGCTGAGCTTCCGGGACTCAGGATGCGGGATGGACGAATCCGTCAAGCGGCGCCTGTTCGAGCCATTCTTTACGACCAAGGGCATCGGCGGGGGCGTGGGGTTGGGGCTGGCTTCGGCGCACGGAATCGTCAGGCAGCATGGCGGGTGGATGGAAGTGGAGAGCGTCCTTGGGCTTGGCAGCACGTTCCGGGTCTACCTGCCGAGGGCGCCCGAGCCGCATGCCCCGAAGGCGGCGTGACAGGGCGGCACGGGCTGGCGCGCCAGGGCTTCCCGAGGAAAAGGCTCGCTGCCCAACTGTTGGCCCCCACTAATCGGTTCGTCGCGCAAAGGCCTATCGACTCACCTTAATGCTCCCGGATTCGACGAAGCAGCGGGCCGGTTCTATTGCGGCAGGAGATCGGGTCTTCCTCGTATTGTTGGCCGCTGTCGCCGTCGTTGTCGGGCTGAGGGGAATCCTGCGCTACGGCTACGTCGGGCAGGACTTCCTCTATCACCGCGGGCTCATCGTTACGTTCCCATACACCTCGTGGAGCTTCAGCTATTCCCAGACGAGCCCCCCCGGCCTCTATTACCTCGGGAACCTGATTCACGAATACGTCAGCGCGAGACATTACCTCGCGATCCTCGCCCTCGTATTCCTCGCATTCAATATTTCGGGGCTCTGGCTTATCTACGGGCTTCTCTGGAAATGCATCGCGAACTCGCAGCTGCGCTACTGCGCGGCGGCATTCGTCACCTTCATCCCTTTTCGCGTCATCCACTCGATCGTCATTGCCGCAGACGCCTTCACGCTCCCCATCTTCGCGCTGGTTGCCTTTTTCACTCTCCGGCTCTTTGGGAATCCGCGGAGCGGCCGGTCGTGGGCCGGGATGTGCCTCTGCCTCTCGCTGGGACTGCTGTGCAAGTACACCTTTGCCGGCATGCTGCCTCCGCTGGCATTGCTCCTTGCCGTCGCCGTCGGGACGCACCTGAAGAAAGGCGAGCGTCTGCGCTGGGGGCTGGTAGGGACCCTCTCACTGGCCCTGCCAAGCGCGCTATTCCTGGCCCAGGTGAGGGAGATCAACCGGGTGAACGGGGCAGTCACCGGCGCCGTGTGGCTCCGGAAAGGGGAGCAGCCGGTCATGCGCTGGAACGACATTTTGCTGTTGAAGAGGAGCGATTTGGACCTCCTCTCGGCCCCGGGCTATTTCCGCGGCAAGTTATTCGAGGTCAGAAGATACAGCTACCTGGGGCTGGTTCACGTCTCCTCAGTTACGGACGTCATGGACCTTTTCCAGCCTCCCCCGAAGGAAGTGTCGACAGACTGGATCCAGCGGACGCGGGAGCCGCTCCTCCGCGACCGGACGCAGCTCTCCCAGCACCTAGAGATCTGGTCCGTCCGCGTGTGCGTTGTCTATTCCGCCCTGGCCATGGCGGGGACGTTGTTCTGCGGTTTCCTCAGCGTGAAATCACTCCTTGTGCGGAGGCCCTTGATTCCGAATGCCGCGATTGTCATCACCGCCTTGGCGGCCGGATTCTATTCGCCGGTTTTCTTCAGCTTGACTCGTTTGATTGATTCCTACGGTGCCGGCTTTTGGCTGCCGCGGCTCGTGTTGCCCGCCCTTCTGATATTCTACAGTCTTGGCTTCGTGATGCTTGATATTCTCTATCAGCATCTTGGGCGCCTGCAGACGACCCTGAGGCCGTTCCTTTGCGCCTTCTCCGGCTACACGCTCGGCGCATGCCTGCTCTTCATCGGCTTCCTCGCCTGATCTCTTCTTTCGCCTGGATTGGCTGTGTCGGCGGCTGGGTCCTCCAGAACACCTCGACCGACGTCTCCCGGCACCCGCGCAGGGCGGAGGCGAATTGGGGCGCGGCCAGCCACTCGGTCAACGCAGGAGCGGCCTGGCAATCGCTGGACCAATTGAAGCGCCCCCCCTCGGCGAGGCGGCCGAGGATTTCGATGCATTCAAGCCCCTCGGGCAGGAATTCGGGAAGGTTGACCTCAAAGGAGAGAAACGGCACGGGGCGTCTCAAGCCGCGCAGGACGCCGGGTTCATGCCCCTCGACGTCGATCTTGATGAAATGCGGAACCCCGAACGAGTTCATCAGCGCCTCGAGGGTCGTGGTTTCAACCTGTCTCCGTTCGGCAAATTCCACACGGCTGCCAAATCTCTTGTCATCCTGTCCCAGTGCCTGAACCCATTTCCGGCTAAGCGAGTTCAGGCCCGAGCCCGGCGCGTGGACCCACATTGTCGCCCCGGTGCTCGATTCGCTCACCGCCTTGCCCACGACGGTGACCGGTCCCCCGAGAGACGAATCGCGCGAAAACCTCCCAGCCAGGAGCCTCTGGTTCGACGGATCGGGTTCGATGGCGACGACCCGGGCTCCCAACTGCAGAAACACCTTCGTCCTCTGGCCTCGATGCGCGCCCACGTCGAAGATCAGCATGCCGGGCGGCTGCGATCCGAATAGGGCCCGGTAGAAGAGAAGCTCGTTGCGGCGCCACCCGATTGGACGCCCGTCCCTCCAATAGCGGTAACAGTCATAGGCAAGCGTCTCCCTCAGGCGATCGTAGATGCCGATCCTGCGCAGGATGAGTTGAATTCTTCTCTTGAGCACTTGCCAGCTTCCGTTCTGCCGGGTACCGCGGTCTTGGACTTCCGGCATTGGACAGTTGTTTTCGGGCCGCAGCAATGCGACCTGAAAAGCTGGCCCGTGGCCATGCCACCGACGGAACTGAGAACTGGCCCGATGACCAACCGGTCCCCGCAGATCGTTCCGGCTTCCGGGCTTGCGGCGCGCCGACGGCGGGGTGGACGCCCCGTTGGGCGGCCGCAGCCCGGCGCTCAGTGGCGCGGCAGCCGGCCGGGAACTGTCCCGCCCGGCCGGGGGTCCGATTCCGCTGCGCCCAGTCAGCGCTAGTCCGTGTAGGCCTCGAACAGGGCTATTCCCGAGTTGCCCTTGGCCGAGGTTATCTGCGCCGTGTAGGCTCCCGGCTGGAGTGTCAGGAGCAGGGCCGAATCCGGGCTCAGATTGGGAAGGGCGAAGGCCCCCACCTCGAGCGCCGAGGTGGAGATGGTCTTCGGGTTTGCGTTGGTCGCCCAACCGGTGTTCGTCGCGATTACCGTCCCGCTGCTGTTGTAGACCGTGAGGACGGGGTCGGGCAGGGGACTTGGCACGCCGAACGCGCTGAGCACAGGGCCGTCGCCGCGGATCAGGACCGTGCGCGGGGCGGTACCCTCGATGACGAAGCCGCCGATGAATGTCTGGGTGCTGCTGACGTAGCCGCGGGTGGACACATTGCCGAACACGGTGGGCGCGGGATTGGAGACGAGGATGGTGCCGCCGGTCCCGGTGACCACGAATCGCTGCAGCGTTTCCGAGTAGGCGGCGCTCAGGAATACCGAGGTGCTCAGCGTTGAGGGGCTGTCCCCGGAGAAGCGCTGTTTCCAATTCATGCCGTCCGACGATGTGAAGATGCTTCCCTGTTCCCCGGCGGCCACTAGGTATCCATTGCCATACGCGAGCCCCCGAAAGACGATGTCCGGAAGGACGGTCGGCGTGTCGGCCCAAGTCTCGCCGGCGCGCTCGGGATATGAAATGTCCCCGTTGGGACTGTCGATGGCGGATCCCAGCCAGCCGACTGCGACCGTTGGCAGGTTGGGTTCATACAGCACCGCCTCCAGGTTTCCAGCAGGGACCCCCCCCGCAGTTGGCGTGACCCCGGAGGTATACACCTGGGAGAAGCTCGTTCCATCGGGCGATACCTCGAACAGCACCCCTGCGTCTACCGATCCCATCCCGTTGCCCGATACCGCCCCGCTGACCAGGAAGGCCGTGTTGGTGCCGGTCTGATTGTCAGGGACAAGCGTTATGCCGTGCAAGAATCCTGTGATGCCCCAGGAGGCCGGTATGGTTTGAACCGTCCAGTTGATGGCATCCGGTGAGGTGACGACGGTGGCGCTGTCGCCCACCGCCAGGAACATCGTGCCGTTGAACAGGACGCCGTTCAGCTTGTTCGTAGTCGCCGACTTCGCGTTCACCCAGGTCTGAAGGTCCGAGGATACGAGGATCGTGCCCCCAGCTCCGACGACCACCCACGTGCCGTTGCCGTAGGTGACGGACACGAGCCAGGTTCCCTCCGCGACGGTCTGACTGCCCCAGACAAGGCCGTTGTTCGAGGTCAGAACCTTGCCCTGGCCCGTGACGGCGGCGAAGGTGCCGTTGGCATAGGTTACGCACCAGATGTCGTCTGTGATCCCGGCGGGACTCTGGTTGCTCCAGAATATCTGGGCGAAGCAGGGCGTGGCAAACGCCGCGGCAATCATGGCGAGCAGGGCAAGGATCTTTTTTGGGTTCATGATGATGAGGTGGCTGGTTCTTGTCCGGTTTACGCCGCTTGGCAGCTGGCGCGCGTCTCGCGAATCCGCGTCCTGCGGCATTCCTTTCCGAAGATGGTCTTTGTCTCGCCCTCCGCCGCCCGTTGGGCGGATCGAGGCCGGGATTGCGGGGACGGAGGCTGCGACGCTCCAGGCGGAATGGCGCGTCGTCGGGAGGCGCGCGGCAGGAGCAAGCGGGGCCGGGCCTCGTCTGTCAGGCCGGCCAACTCGAGGAGCGCCTTCAATGGACTCTGGTCCCTCATCGGTCGGGTATGACAACCGACGGGCGAAAACCCGCTACTCCCGCGAAGGGGCCGGCGGGGCCCCGCCAGTCAAGCGCCTGATGGGGGCCCCCCAGGCCGCAGGCGGCGGAAACGACGATACCGCGTCAGAACGCGCGGCCGTATTGGACGGGCGGGGAGACCTGGGCGCGGAGCTTGGCCGCGGCGTGGTGGGGCCAGTATGGGTCGCGCAGGAATTCGCGAGCCAGGACGACAATGTCGGCCTGCCCGGTGCGCAGGATGGTGTCCGCCTGCTCGGGGGAAGTGATCATGCCCACCGCGGCCGTCAGGATTCCCGTGTCGCGGCGGATGCGCTCCGCGAATGGCGTCTGGTACCCCGGTCCGAGGGGCACCTTTGCGTCGGGCACGGTCCCGCCGGAGGAGCAATCGATCAGGTCCACGCCGTCCTCCTTCAACAACCGGGACAGTTCGACGGATTGCTCAAGGTCCCAACTCTCGCCCTCCACCCAATCCGTCACCGAAAGCCGGACAAAGAGCGGCAACCGGTCCATCCAGACCTTTCGCACGGCCGCGACAACCTCGCGCAGCATGCGGACCCTGTTTTCGAACGTGCCTCCGTATTCGTCCGTCCGGTTGTTGGACACGGGGGACAGGAACTCATGGATCAGGTACCCGTGCGCGGCGTGAATCTCGACGAGCTGAAAGCCGGCCTCCAGGGCCCGCCTGGCGGCCTGGGCGAACGCCTTCGTCACCGCGTGGATATGGTCGGCGCTCATCGCTTCGGGCGTCGGATAGCCGGAAGCAAATGGAATCGCGCTGGGGGCCAGGATGGGACGCCATCCGCCCTGGTCCGTTTCAAGGGGCTCGTTGCCCTCCCACGGGCGCGACGTCGAGGCCTTGCGCCCCGCGTGCGCCAGCTGGACGCCCGCGACCCCTCCCTGGGCGCGGATAAAGGAGGCGATGCGCTGCAGCATGTCTATCTGGTCGTCGTCCCACAGGCCCAGGTCCTGAGGACTGATCCTCCCGCGCTCCTCCACGCTGGCGGCCTCGGTCAAGACCAAGCCGGCGCCGCCCACCGCTCGGCTGCCGAGGTGCACGAGGTGCCAGTCGTTGGCGAGGCCGTCCTCGCTCGAATACTGGCACATGGGCGAAACCGCGATGCGGTTCCTCAATGTCACGTCGCGGATCTTGAGGGGATCAAGTAGCATTGGAATGATTCGTCATGGCGGCGCCGGAGGATTCCGGGACCGGGCCCACAGCCGCCCGATCCGCCGCGCTCTGTCGGCAGGCCGGTGAGTGGTTTGCATGCTTGCCTACGATCCGGATCATCGGGCGCGTCCCTAAAACGACGGGTTCGTGGCCGGTGCGTGAATTCGGCGGGCGGCCTCTGGTTCAAGCTTTGCCAATTCGTTTGCGATGTGCTCCCCGAGGCGGTGATTGCGCGGCAAGAGCGAATGGAGCGGGCACCAGAGGAGCAAATCGTCCGCAGATGGTATCCGAGACCCCGTGGAAGGCAAGACCATGAGATCGAACGGCGTCCGGTACGTGCGCACGTGAAGGGAATCGAGGGCGCCCGCGCCGGCGTCGAGCGATTTCAGAAACGCGCTGCCCGGGCGCATCTGGCGGGTTCCCAGGCCGGGATAGAGGTATGCGTTCATTGTGCCGCGGTATGGCCCCGCGATGGAAAAGAACGCCCTCGTGGATTGGGCTCCGCCAAGGGCCTGAAGATAATGCCGGGCCACCAGCGCTCCCATGCTGAAGCCGACGAGCGCCAATGGAGCGCCCACGCCCACGTTCTTCTCGATAAGCGACGCCAGTTTTGCGGCGAGATCGGGAATTCCCGACCTCGCGTCCCGCGGGTGAAGGGTCGGCGCGTGACAGGCGTGCCCGCGGGCCTCGAGCGCCTGGCACAGGGGTTTGAGCATGCGGCCCGTGTTGAGAAAGCCGTGGACCATGACAACGTTCATGGGGCCGATCTTGCTCGTTCCATTCAGGGTGACGGGGCGGATGTTGGACGGAATTGCAGGTGGCGCAGATCCGCGATCTTGACGGGCGCCCCCGGGTTGCGGCGGACGGCGGGAATCCGCTTCGCCAGGGCAGGATCCCCGCGCCGCTCGCCCCGGCCCGCGAGCTCTCGGATCGACTCCATCGGCGTTTCCTAGGGCAGAATCTCCTTCGACGTCCAGTCCTGATCCGGATACCGCTGGGGGAATTCCGCCTTCATCTTGCTGGTGAATTCATGGTGCGCCACCTTCGCCGACCTCAGCTTGTCCCGGTCTTCGCGCACCCTTTCCACAATCGCGCGGAGGGAAACGGCACCGGACGCGGCGCCCGCATCCATCCGATCAAGGGATTCCAGCAGCGAGTCGATGGTCCCGATCGTGTCGCTTTGATACGCCTCGGTGCCGAACCTTATCTCGGGCAGCACGATAGTCGGCCCTGAAGGCCGGGCATTTGCCTTCTTGATCTCGCGAAAGAGCTCGGCCGAATCCAGGCACACGGACTTGTACGAATCGAGTATGGCCTCGAAGTTCTTCGTGAACGTGAGGGCGTCGGGGTCGACCCCGCTCGGTTTGAGCGTGGACAGGGTGTGCCTATATTCGTCGGTCTTCTCGCTCTGGGCGCCGAGCAGCGCGACATCCTGGCTGCGAATCATTGCCGGGATCCGGTCCTTGTTGTCCGTGTTGATCAGCGCCCTGATCAGGCCCACTCTCTGGAGATAGGCGTATGTTTCCGTCGCCCCGAACACCCTCGGTGGCTCATCGTGGCGCGAGCACCCGGCGGAGGCCGCGAGCACGCCGACCATCAGCACCAAACGCTGCGCATTCATGGAGCATGATGATCGCATTCTCGCAGCCCTCGGCAAGTTGAAAGCCGGGCGCGGCCGCCTGGTCCGCTGGCCGTTGCCGGATTGCGAGGGCGCGCGGCCCGTCAGGCCTCGTCAAACTCGGTGAGGATCGAGAATCGGAACGTCGAGCCTTCGCCCGCCCGGCTTTCGACCGAGATCGTTCCCCCCATGAGCTCGCAGAGGCGCTTGGAGATGATGAGACCGAGCCCCGTGCCGCCCCGGCGGCGCGTGGAAGACGTGTCAACCTGGCTGAATGGCAGGAACAGGTGGTCGAGCTTGTCCGCGGGAATGCCGATCCCGGAATCCTTCACCGCGAAGAACATGCGGGCGACGCGGCGGGGGGAGCCTGGTTCAATGGGGTCGCCGCGGGCGCACGACACCTCGAGAGAGACGCCGCCGCGCTCGGTGAACTTGAGCGCGTTGCCGATTAGGTTTGTCAGAATCTGCCGGATCCGCGGTTCATCGCTGTTAACGATCTCGGGCACCCCGGGGTCCACCTTCGAGTCCAAGGCTAGGGCGAGGGAACGGGCCTTCGGTGCGAAGAGCGCGCAGACATCCTGCACGCACAGGCGGATCGAGAAGGGCGCGCGCTCGATGTCGATCTTTCCCGATTCAATCTTTGAAAGGTTGAGGATATCGGCGATGATCTTCTCCAAGGCCAGTCCGCTCGAGTTGATCATATCGACCTGTTCCCTCTGGTCCAGATTCAAGGTGGTGCTAGACAGCATCTTGGAAAATCCGATGATGGCGTTGATGGGAGTCCTCAGCTCGTGGCTCACGATCGCCAGGAACTCGGACTTTGCCCGATCGGCCGCCTCCGCCGCCTCCTTGGCGCGCAGCAGTGCGGCTTCGGCCTCCTTGCGCTCGGTAATGTCGTGGCCGACCGCCTGGTATTCCGAGGTGTTGCGCTTGTCGTCCTTTATCGCCCGCTGGGTCCAGCGGATCCAGAGGCGCCTGCCGTCATCGAACGTCATTTCGGACTCGAATGTGTACGGTTCGTCCGCGATCGCCGCGCCCGGGACAAAATATGGAAAATCTGCGCCCACCAGGTCGTTTCGCTTGCGGTTCAGGGCCCGGGCGTACGCTCCGTTGACGAACGTGATCTTGCCGTCGTTCTTGTAGCGGCAGATGAGGTCGGGCTGGTCCTCGACGATGCCCTTGTAGCTGGCCTCGACGTGCTGGAGGGAGCGCGCCATATGCTCGATCTTGCGGGCCAGCCCGATGATTTCGTCCGAATCCGATTCATCGCCCGTGAGGACTGCATCCTCGGTCTGGATCGAGCTCGTCGTGTCATGCAACGATCTCAGGGCCTTCACCAGCGTCTGATCCCAGATATAGCCCGCCAGCATCAGCACGAAGCACCCGGTGATCGCGAATCCGATGATGTAAAGATTCGAGCCGAGGCGCTCCCTGAGCTGCTCGTCGAGCATGATGGTCATCCATGCCACGACCAAGGCAAACCCCAGAAACAAAAGGAATATTGTCTTTCGCTTCATCGATTGGGAAATCGTCGCGGATTCTTTGCGGGAGGAGCTCATGGAGATAGTTGGCGGTGAAGCCTAGCAGACGTGCGTCAAGATGCGAAGAACGGATTGTGGTGTTTTTCCTGGCTTACAGTTGTTAGCGGGCCGTGCCCGCACGCAAGCACGGTGTTCCGGGGAAGGCTGAGAATCTTCTCAATGTCGTTCCTGTACTGGTCGGCGAAGTGGGTCGGGCTTCCCCCGATCGAGCTTGCGAAAAGGGAGTCGCCCACCACGGCCAGGGGATAGCTCAGTCCCGTCACGTAGAACGTGGTCTGGCCGGGGGAATGGCCCCACGTCGAAAGGGTCTTCACTGCAATCCGACCGACGTGGAAGTGGGCGTTCTCCTTGAAAACCTTGGCTCCCGGGTGGTCCGAGGGCTCCCGTTCGCTCGCCCAAACCTCCGCACCCGTCTCGCGGGCCAGCCTCCCGAGATCGGCCACGTGGTCCTCGTGCGTGTGGGTGATGAAAATCACCTCGAGCCGCAGCTTTTCCGCCCGAATGAGGTCGATCATCGCCCTGCAGTCGGCTCCGGTGTCGAATGCCGCGGCGGCGCGCGCGCGAGCGTCCCAGATGAGATAGCTGTTCACGGTAATGTCGCCGAAAGGCGTGTTGAACGCCGAAAACCCGTGGGGAAATGCGGGGGCTTCGGGATACCACCGGTTGTGGGCGAGGTCCTCGAGCGCGTCCGGGCCGAGCCGCAGGTGCCGGGCCACGCGGCGCAGGACGGCGTCGATCACCCGGCCCGACTTGACCGCCTCGAGGTCCCCGGCCGCCACCTCGGCCCGCCGGCAGAGCTCCTCGTCGGAGACCCCGGCGCCTCTTTGGGCCTTCGCCAGCACGTCTGTGAAGTTGTCCTCGATGGGAATGCGCGGCATGGTCTTGGCTGTGTCACCGCCCGATTTGGCGGCCGAGTTCCTGGGCCGACCGCGACGCGGATGCGGCCTCCTTGGCGCGGCCCTCCTTCTCGAAGAGCGAGGCAATCAAGCGGAAGGCGGCCAATCCGCGCTTGGGGTCGCGCTTTGCGATTTCAGCCGCCAGGGCCAGCGCCTTGTCGGGATGCGCAAGGGGCCACGGCGCCGTGGCGTAAAAGCGCATCAGGCCCTCGCACGCCTCTAGGTCCGACGGGTTCATCGCAATCGCCCTCGCCATCGCATTGCGGCCCTCGAGCGCGAGCCCGAGTGAGTTGTCTCGGTCGGCAATCAGCAGGCAGACACCGGCGTATTCCGCGAGATAGCCCTCGTTCTCCGGTGCCAGCCGGACCGCCTTGCCGAGCCATGTCCGGGCCGAGTCCAGTGAGGGCGTTTCGACGCGCTGCAGGGTCATGCCCAGAAAGTAACACGCTGCTGCATTGGACGGGTCGGAAGCCACGAGCCGCTCGAGTGCGTCCCTTGCCTCGCCGTAGCGGCCGTGCTTGTAGAGCGCGAGCGCGTCGCCGATGGGCGTTGCAGATGCGGCGACGGGAAACCCCTCGCATAGACCCGCGAGCAATCCCGTGTAGAGCAAGACGGCCTTCACAGAGCTTCCTTCATTTCGCAAACGCATTCCGCAGGGCGTCGGCGACGTTTGGCGGCACGAAGTTGCCCACCTTGCCGCCGTACCTTGCCACCTGCTTGACCAGGGATGAGCTGGTGTAGCTGAATTGCTCGTTTGGCATGACGAAGATCGTTTCGATCATCGGCCTGAGATGGCGGTTCATGAGCGCCATGTTGAACTCGAACTCGAAGTCCGAGAGCGCGCGCAGCCCGCGGATGATCGCGTCGGCCTTCTGATCCACGGCGAAGTCGACCAGCAGCCCCCCGAAGGTTGTCACCCTGACGTTGGGGAACGCGGCGACGTTGGGAAGGATCATCGCAAGGCGCTCCTGTGCGGGGAAAAGAGGCTCCTTTTCCGGATTGTCGGCGATCGCGACGGTCACGCGGTCGAAGAGGCGGGCGGCGCGAGAGAGCACGTCGATGTGACCGCACGTGATCGGGTCAAATGTTCCAGGGTAGATGCAGTGGCGCATTGGGGGACCGCTGCATAGGAGATATTGTAAGCCCGCGGGTGGCGAGCGTGTTCCTCTCCGATGTTGCGTTCGCCCGGCCCGGGGATCTCCTTAGCGGCTGCGAATGAACCTTCCCAACGTCATCACGCTCTCGCGCATCCCGCTGATGTTCGTGATCGTCGGGCTCATGTATTACACGTGGCCGGGCGCGGCGACGCTTGCGTTCGCGCTGTTCGTCGGTGCGGCCTTGGGCGACTGGTTCGATGGCTATCTCGCCCGCAAGCGCGGCCTCGTCTCGAATTTTGGCAAGCTGATGGACGCCATGGCGGACAAGATCATGGTTATCGGCGTGGTGATCGCGCTCGTGGAGAAGCACGAGATTCCCGTCGCGCTGGCCCTGATCACGCTGTGCCGGGAGTTTCTCGTGACGGGAATGCGCATGGTCGCCGCCTCGAAGGGGGTCGTCGTCGTGGCCGACTCGGGAGGCAAGACCAAGACGGTCACGCAGCTCATCGCCCTAGGCTTCTTCCTCGGCGCCCCCATGGTGTCGCAGGACGGCAACTATCTCTTCCACTGGGACGCATCCGGGTTCGCAGCGCTCGTCGGCAAGGTGGGCCTATGGATATTTGTCGCGGGAACGGTGCTGTCGGTGTGGTCGGGCTACCGCTACATGTCGCGCAATGCCCGGCTTGTCTTCGGCGACGACAATCGTCAGCGATGAAATTCGAGCAGCCCGGCTGGACGAGGTCGATGCCCACGGCGACCGTTCTCGGCTGGGCGACGCTCGGGCCGATCGGGATCCGGCTTCCCGCCCCGGGGACGTGGGGCTCGGCGGCCGGATTGCTCTATTTCACCGTGGGCTTCTATTGGATGGGGATCGCCGGAAACCTGCTGGCCAGCGCGGTCGGGGCTTACCTCGCGGCAGCGATCTGCGGCGAGGCGGAAATCCGCCTGGGAAGGCACGACCCTGGCGAGGTCATCCTGGACGAGTTCGTCGCGATGCCGCTTTGCTTCCTGGGATGGCAATGGATCGTGGGCCCCTTCCCGGCCTGGGCCGTTCTCGTGGCTGGATTTGCGCTCTTTAGGGTCTTTGACATTTGGAAGCCATTGGTGATCAATTCACTGCAAGATCTCCCCGGGGGGTGGGGTGTCGTCGCAGACGACACGGCGGCAGCCTTGGCCACGTGCGCCACGCTCCACCTGGCCCACGCGATATGGGTGGCGGTTTGAGCGGTGCCCGGGCCTTTAGGGAAGTGCGTGGAGGCTCTCCGCGGGCAACTTGAGCAGGAGCCCCTGGCGGAGCACGTCGACCGAGATGACGATCCCGCGCGGATTCGTGGAATCGTCCACCAGGCCCTCGAGACCGTGGAGGGGCCCGCCCACGACGCGGACGCGCCGTCCGCGGGTGAGCAGCGGAATCAAGGTGAGCTCGACTCCTGAGGAGACGATCTTGCGGACATCGTCGAGCTGGCTGAGAAACCTCGCCTCGTCATCGACCGGGATCGCTCGGGCGAGCAGCTCCTGCTGGTAGATCCTGGGCTTGCCGGCGGGGGGCACCTTGGCGAAGACGTAGCCGGGGAAGAGCGGCTTGGTGAAGCGCTTGGTCTCGCGCGGATAGCGCCTGACGCTCGAGACCAGGGGCAGGTAGTGCTCGAACGACTCGGCGGCCATAAGCGCAGCGAACTTCTTCTCGCACCGCGGCCGCGTGTGGCATGCGTACCAGGCCGCGCCAGCTGTCGCCGTGCTCACGCCTGCAAGAGGAAGCGGATGGCGGCGTGGTAGCCCTCGAGCCCGAGCCCGGTGATGACGGCCGTGCATGCGGGCGCGGTGAGCGACGTGTGCCTGAACTCCTCCCGCTTGTAGATGTTCGAGATATGCACCTCGACGGCGGGCAGGCGCGCGCCGAGCAGGGCGTCGCGAAGCGCGACGCTCGTGTGCGTGAACGCGCCGCCGTTGATGACAATCCCGTCGAACTTTGCGTCGGCGAGGCTCGCGATCCGGTCGATCAGCTCGCCCTCGTGGTTGGATTGGAAGAACTCGAGCGAGGCCTTCCCGCCGAATTCCGCGCGGAGCGCCTTCTCGAGGTCGCCGAGGGTCGCGCTCCCGTAGATCTCGGGCTCGCGCTTGCCCAGGCGGTCGAGGTTGGGTCCGTTGAGTATCGCGATCTTCTTCATATGCCCGCTAAAGGGGATTTTCGGTCGCAATGAACTCCCACGGCAACCCAAACTTTGCCGAGAGTTCCGCCGCGAGGGCCCTGACGCCGTGGACCTCCGTCGCATAATGCCCGCACAGGTAGAGGTTGAGCCGCTGCTCCTGCCCCACATTGAACCATTCCTCGCGGAGCTCCCCGGTCACCAGCGTATCGACGCCCGCCGCCAGGAGCGCAGCCATCGCGCCGTTGCCGCTCCCGCTGCAGAACGCCACCTCCCCGGGTCTTGCGGGTCCGAACTCGATCGCGACAACCCGCGGGTACAGCGACTCGAGCCTCCTCCGCAGCACCGCCCGCGCATGGCGTCCCTTGGCGATGCAGCCGATTTCGCCGCCCTCGTTCGCCAGGAAGCCCCTGCGCGGCTTCAGGCCCAACTGCCGGGCGAGCAACGCGTTGTTTCCAATCTGCGGGTGCGCATCGAGCGGCAGGTGGCTCGAATAGAGCGCGCAGTTGCCCCGCACAAGCGCCGCGACGCGCGCAAAGGCCGGGCCGGTGAGCGGCCGGGGCATGTCCCAGTACATCCCGTGGTGGACGATCAGGAAATCCACTCCTGCGGCGACCGCGCGCCGGAAGGGAACAAGGCCGGCGTCCACGGCGGCGCCGATCCGGGTGACGCGGCCATCGTTGGCAATCTGCAGGCCGTTGAAGGCGCCCGGTGCATCCTTGAACGCGGCGCGGCGGGTGCGCTTGTCGCAGTAGGCGACCAGTTGGTCGAGATTGGGCATGGGCCTAGGCGCCGAATCGGCAGCTATGTGCGCTAAAGCCTGCGCCGAAACTCACGAGCCAAAAATCGCCCGAGGGGTCCGGGCAGGCGTCCTTCATCGTCTCCTCGAGCGCGAACAAGACGGACGGGCTGCTCATGTTGCCGAAGTCGCGCAGGGTGCGGGCGCAGGCGTCGAGGGGGTAGGGCGCGACGACCGGCGCCACCGCCTCCAGCACGTCGCGCCCGCCGGGATGCGCGACGACGCGGGAGACGGGCCTCGGGCCGCGCGCCGCCCAGAGGCGCCCGACCGCGTCGGCGGCGAGTTCGGGCACGGAGCGGTGCAGCAGGTTGCGCAGCTTGCCGTTTCGCTGCTCGAAGCGCAGCTTGTCGCGCGCTCGCGGAAGGTGGAGTGATTCGAATGCAAATGCCCGCGCGCCCGACGGCCCGGGCGTCGAGCGCCAGATCGTGGCGGCCGCGCCGTCGCTGAAGAGGCAGGCGCTGACAAGGACGCCGGGATCGTCGTCCAGGTAGAACGCCGCCGAGCAGATCTCGACCGCGACGCAGGCCACAACCGCGCCGGGGCAGGCGGCGAGCAGATGGCTTGCGGCGCGCAGCGTCGGGATCGCCGCTCCGCAGCCCAGGCCGACGAGGTCGTGCAGGATCGCGTTGGGCCGCATGCCGAGGTCCTCCGCCACATAGCTGGTCAGGCCGGGACAAAGGTACCCGGTGCAGGTGCAGATGAGCAGGGCGTCGATTTCATCTGGCCTCAGCCCGGCCCGCCTCAAGGCCTCGGACAGCGCGCTGCCGGCGAGCCTGGGACCCTCGAGGCGAAAGGTTCGGTTCAACTCATCTGGCGTTCGGTCGAACACCCGGTCGATCTCTTCCATCGCAAAATGGCGCCGGGCGATGCCGTGGTCGCCGAGCAGTATGTTGTGCAGGATCAGCATTGAGCGCTTCTTGAGGCGCGAGCGCACGCCCGACCGCTCGGCGATGCCCCAGCATTCCGGCTGGGTGTAGGTCGCGGGGGGGACCGCGGTGGCGAGCGCGTGGAGGAACATACGGCGGCGCTCTAGCGGAGGGCGGCGTACAGCGCGCGAAACGGAACCAGCCGGAGGCGGAACAGGGCTGCGAGCAGGGATTGCCGCCTCGGTTCTAGAAAGAACGGATGGAGCAGGGCGGCGAGAAGCAGGCGCCGGCCAAAGCGCCTCTTTTGCGCGGCGGCGGTGGCGCGGACGCACTCCCCCCAGCTTGCCTCGCCGGAGGCGTAGGCTTGCAGCGGTCCGGCAGCCAGCTCCGCGCCCTGGAGCGCCATGGCCAGCCCGTTGCCCGTGAAGGGCGCAATCGAAGCGCAGGCGTCGCCGATCCAGACGCGACCGGGCGCCGCGACCCGGCTGTCGCCCAGGGAGGCGGCCGTCGTGCAGAATGTGGCGGAATCGGCGTCCGCCGCCCGGAGCCGGCCCGCAAGCGCGCCCAGGCCGGACGCATCGAGGTACGAAAGGAACAATTCAACGCCCCGGGTCGCGAGCTCCCGCCGCGCGAAGATCCCGCAGACATTGACCTCGCCCGTCTCCACATGCGACAGGCCCACATAGGCCCTATCGCCGAGATGCACCTCGAAGTCGTTTACCAGCGTGAGGTTACGCACATGCACCTTCAGCCCGGCCCAGAACGGCCCCTTCCGTCTTCGTCCGGCCGCGAAGACCCGTCCCGGCGGTGTGTCGTCCTCCGGCACGCGGGTATTAGTCTGCAGGTTCCCGCCGGCCGCGACAAAGGCGCGGGCAATGCGCGTGTCGAGTGTGTGCCGGCTGATCCCCCAGGCCGGCGCCGGCAGGGAAAGGCGGCGAATCGGCCTGTCGAGCAGGTGGTAGGTCACCGAGCGGTGGGGGTGGGCGTCGGCCAGGAAATCGCGGAGCCCGAGGCGCTCGACGGTTGCATCGCCCAGCCCGGAGATGAACTCCCCGCACACGCGGTGCCGGGGATAGTCACCCGCCTCGAAGACCGTCACGGGCACGCCGGCCTCGCGCAGCGCGAGACCCGCCGACAGGCCCGCCAGGCCGCCGCCGACGATTTCGATAGGGAGTAGGGACTTCATCGGCTACGAACTGCGACCATGCGATTTGCCCCAAGTGCCGTCGTGTTGCACGAATATTGCCACGCGCCGTCGGCGAGGCCGAGGAGGCGGGGCAATTCGTCGGTGCGGAATCCGGCTTCCACGCTCACATGCGCGTCGCGCAGCGTCACGTGGTTGATTCCGAGCAGGGGGGCGACCGCGGCCGTGGCAATCTGCGACATCCGGCGCCGCTCCGGTTCGCATGCGACGATGACGCGCGCCGCCCGCCGCAGCTTCGCCCCGAGGGCCCGCAGCTCGTCGTCGGTGAATTGATGGAAGATCAGGTTGCCGATGACCGCGCGGTAGCGCTCGAATCCGCCGAAGGCGCGCAAGTCCGCCCTGTGCCAGGCCCGGCCGGCCGGCCACGCATCGGGGCGCGGCCAAAGGTCGAGGCCGTCGACCGGGATGCCGCGCAGGGCGAGGGCCTTCGCCAGCTCGCCCGTCCCGGCTCCGAGCTCCAGAACATATTCACCCTCGCGCAGCAGCGCCGGCAGGGTGCGCTCGAACCAGGGGTGGTTGCGCATGATCCGGTTTATGAGGCGCAGGTCCCGGCGGCTGTGAACCGCGTCGGGATGGTCGGGCGGCAACGAATCCAGCATTTCGGGCCGGCAGGTCCGTATCATGGAGAGGAAGGTTGCCCGCCCGCCCGCGCGTGTCCAGAGTGGGTCCGCACCCGATGAGCGCCGCCAAGAAAAGCCCGGTCGACCTGATAGCGCAGGCCGCACGAAGATTCACCCGCCGCCCCTCGTGGGACGAGTATTTCATGGCGACCGCCATCCTCATCGCGTCGCGCTCAAACTGCGAGCGGCTGCATGTCGGGTGCGTGATAGTGGCCGGCGGCGATCGCAGGAACCGTCTCGTGGCCGCCGGCTACAACGGGTTCCTCCCGGGAACGCCCCACGTCTCGCGCATCCGGGGCGGCCACGAGCAGGCGACGGTGCACGCCGAGCAGAATGCCGTCGCGGACGCGGCAAGGCGCGGCAGCCCGGTCGAGGGCTGCATCGCCTATGTCACGCATTACCCCTGCGTGAATTGCGCCAAGATGCTCGCGGCCGCGGGTATCGCGGAAATCCGATACCGGAGCAACTACCACAACGATCCCCTGGTGGAGCGCCTGATGGCGGACGCCGGCGTCGGGGTCGAGAAGCTCTGAGGGCCGGGCTACACCCCATGAGAGAGATCACCCAGGGAACAAGGGAATCGCTCGCGGGATCGCTCCTGCTGGCCCATCCCGTGCTCCGGGATCCCAATTTCCGGAGGACTGCCGTGCTCATGTCGACCCACGGCCCCGAGGGCGCGATGGGTGTCGTGCTCAATCGGCCGCTCGGCAAGCGGCTGGGCGAGCTCAAAGGGGACTTCGCCCTTGGACCGCTCTCGGAGACGCCGATCTTCGCCGGCGGCCCCGTGCAGACCGACCAGCTGATCCTGGCTGCGTGGCAGTCGAGCGGCGACGCATTCCAGCTGCACTTCGGGATCGATCCTGAAAAGGCGATCCAGATGCTTGCGAATGAGTCGACGCGCCTGCGCGCCTACCTTGGATACTCCGGTTGGACCGCGGGCCAGCTCGAGAACGAACTAAAGAGCGGGACCTGGATCGTGGCCAGCCCGCCTGCCGACCTGTTCGAACGCCCGATGCAGGAGGGGCTTTGGCGCGCGCTGCTCAGCGAGGAGGGCGACCAATGGCGGCTCTTGGCCGACGAGCCGGACGAGCCCGGGAAGAACTGAGTTGACAGGGTGGGACCCCGCTCTCTGTTTTGGTGCCTTTTATGAAAGTCGTTTCCTCGATCAAGTCGGCCAAGAAGCGCCACCCGGACTGCCAGGTCGTCCGCAGGCGCGGCAAGATCTACGTCATCAACAAGACCGACCCGCGCTACAAGGCGCGTCAGGGCTGAACCTTAGCGCACTCCCCACATGAAATCCGAAGGCCATCCGACGCTCAACCCGGTTTGCTTCCTCGATGTCGCAACCGGCAAACGATTCCTCACGCGCTCGACAATGAAGTCCGCCCGCAAGGAAATGATCGACGGCCAGGAGTATTTCATAGTCCTGCGCGACGTGACGATGGACTCGCATCCCGCCTACACCGGCGAGAAGCGCCTTGTCGACACCGCCGGCCGCGTCGAGAAATTCACCTCAAAGTTCAAGCGCAGCACGAAGAAGTAGCCCAAAGGGCGTTGAAGCTGATCTGCTTTGACTGCGACAACACGCTGAGCTCGATCGAGGGAATCGACGAGCTCGCACGGCTTCGCGGCCCGGAGATGCTCGCGGGCATCGCGGCGCTCACCCGGGAGGCCATGAACGGGAGGATCCAGGTTGAGGACGTCTTTGGGCGCCGCCTGGAATCCATCCGGCCGAGCCGCGAGGACGTGGCCATCGTCGGCAGGCGCTATGTCGAGACGGCCGAGGCGACGGCCCGCGAGACGATAGGAAGGATGGCCGGGATGGGCTGGACCCCGGTCATCATAAGCGGCGGCTACCGGCAGGCGATCCGGCCCCTGGCCGACTTCCTGGGCGTGGCAAGGGTCGAGGCGGTCGACCTGCTTTTCGGGCGCGACGGAAGCTACCGCGACTACGACAGGGACTACCCGACCACCCGCTCCGGGGGAAAGAGGGAGATCGTCGCGAGGCTCCGCGCGGAGCTAAATCCGGAAAGGGTCGTGATGGTCGGCGACGGCGTGAGCGACCTGGAGACCCTTCCGGCAGTCGATCTTTTCGTGGGCTTCGGTGGCTTCGTCACCCGCGAGCGGGTGAGGCGCGAGGCCGCCGTGTTTGTGACCTCGCTCGCGTCGGTCCCGGCGCTGGTGTAGGGCGGACACCGCGGCGGCCGCGCGCCCTCGGCCCGCTAGGGGAAGAGGCCCCGTTTCTGCTTTGCCTCGGCGACGCGTCCGATCCCAAGGGTGAGCGCCGCCAGTCGGCGGCCGAACTTGAGCTTCCGCTTCTGGTACTCGACCGAGTCCTTCGCCTTGTCCAGGATCGCGTGCAGCTTCGCGATCACGTCATCGCGGCTCCAGTAGAAGCTCTGCAGGTTTTGCAGCCATTCGAAATAGGACACGATGACGCCCCCGGAATTGCACAGGATGTCAGGAATGAGCTCGATGTCCCCGCGCGCCTCGATGATCCGGTCGGCCTCGTTGGTGGTCGGCCCGTTCGCGCCCTCGGCTAGCAGCCGGCATTTCAGCCTTGGGGCGTTGTCCTTCGTGATCACCCTCTCAAGCGCCGCGGGAATGAGCACGGTGCAGTCCAGCTCGAGCAGGCGGTCGTTCGCGATGGGTTCTCCGCCGTCGAAGTCCTTGAGAGTGCGCGCATACCGGAGGTAGGCGAGCGCCTTCTTTATGTCGATCCCGGCAGCGTTGTATATCCCGCCGGTATAGTCGGAGACCGCGACGATCTTTGCGCCCATGGAGGAGAGGGCGGCGGCGCTTTCGCTTCCCACGTTGCCGAATCCCTGGATCGCGACGGTCGACCCGTTGATCGGGATCTTCATGTCTTCGAGGTACTTCCCGACGAGATAGGCGATTCCGGCCCCCGTGGCCTCCCTTCGGCCCTCCGATCCGCCGAGGGATATCGGCTTCCCGGTGACGACGCCCGGCGATATGTGGCCCACGTGGTTTGAATACGTATCCATCATCCACGCCATTATCTGCTCGTTCGTGCCCACGTCCGGCGCCGCGATGTCGACCTCGGGCCCGACGAAGCCGATCATTTCCTGCATGTAGCGCCGGGAAAGGTGCTCGAGCTCGGACAGGGACAGCTCCCGCGGATTGACGATCACCCCGCCCTTCGCGCCTCCGTACGGGAGCCCCACGAGGGAGCATTTCCAGCTCATCCACATGGCGAGGGCGGCGACCTCGCCCAGCGTGACGCTCTCGTGGAAGCGGATTCCTCCCTTCGAGGGGCCGGTCGACAGGTTGTGCTGAACGCGGTAACCCTCGAATACCGTCACGCCCCCGTTGTCGCGCCTGACGGGCAGGGAGACAGCGAGGCAGCGGCGGGGATACTTCGTCCGGTCCCTGATATCCTCGGGCAGGTTGATCGCATCGGCCGCCTGGTCGAACTGGCGGCACGCCATCCGGAAGACGTCGGAATCATAGAGGGTGGAAACAACGGCCTTTGACATGGGGCCAGCTTGCCCGATGTCATCGGCATTGGCCATGCTATTCAAGCTGAGTTCCGAGTACAGACCCACGGGCGATCAGCCCCAGGCGATCGACAAGCTGGTCGGCTCCATCGCCGCCGGGAACCGGTACCAGACCCTGATCGGGGTCACCGGATCCGGAAAGACGTTTACCATGGCGAACGTCATCGCGCAATGCGAGCGGCCCGTGCTGATCGTCAGCCACAACAAGACCCTGGCGGCCCAGCTCTTCTCGGAGTTCAAGGGCTTCTTCCCGGAGAACGCCGTCGAGTATTTCGTCAGCTATTACGACTACTACCAGCCCGAGGCCTACATTCCCTCCAGTGACACCTACATCGAGAAGGACTCCTCGATCAACGAGGAGATCGAGCGTCTGCGGATTTCGGCGACTAGCTCCCTGGTGAGCCGGCGCGACGTGATCGTCGTCGCCAGCGTATCGTGCATCTACGGCCTGGGCTCGCCCGAGGATTTCACCGAGCTGCGAATCGCGATCCGGAAGGGCAGCGCGCTGGGGCGAAACGAGTTCCTGGAGCGGCTCGTGGACAACATTTACGAGCGCAACGACTACGAGCTCAAGCCGGGGCGGTTCCGCGTGCGCGGCGATGTGGTCGACGTCATGCCGGCCTACATGGAGCACGGGCTGCGCGTCGAATTCTTCGGCGACCTCGTGGAGGCGATCAGCGAATTCGAGCCGCTGAGCGGCGAGGTCATCCGCAGGCTCGACAAGTTCGACCTGTACCCTGCGAACCAGTATGTGCGGAGCCGGGGATCACTCACCCCGGCTCTGGTGTCGATCCGGGCCGAGCTCGAGGAGCGGGTGGCGTGGTTCGAGGCACGCGGCCGGTATCTGGAGGCGCAGCGGATCAAGATGCGGACGAACTATGACCTGGAAATGCTTCAGGAGATGGGCTTCTGCAACGGGATCGAGAACTACTCGCTGCATTTCGGGAGCCGCAAGCCCGGCGACCGGCCCTTCTGCCTGATCGATTTCTTCCCGAAGGACTTCATCGTGATGATAGACGAGAGCCACGCCACCGTGCCGCAGGTCGGCGGGATGTACAACGGCGACCGGTCCCGAAAGCAGACGCTCGTCGACTTTGGATTCCGCCTGCCGTCGGCCCTCGACAACCGGCCCCAGAGCATGGAGGAGTTCGACAGAATAACTGGGCAGACGCTCTACGTCTCGGCGACCCCGGCCGAGTTCGAGCTCAGGAGGTCGTCCGTCATCGCCGAGCAGCTGATCCGGCCCACGGGGCTTCTCGACCCGGAGATTGTGGTCAGGCCCATTCGGGGGCAGGTCGAGGACCTCATCGGCGAAATCAAGGCGGCGGCGGCTGCCGGCGAGCGGGTGCTCGTTACGACCCTTACAAAGCGCCTCTCGGAGGACCTGACGGCGTACCTGCGCGAGGCGAAGGTCCGCGTCGAGTACCTGCATTCCGACATCGACACCATTGAGCGGATCGAGATCCTGCGAAACCTGCGGCTCGGGAATTTCGACGCTCTAGTGGGGATCAATCTGCTCCGGGAGGGCCTTGATCTGCCCGAGGTCGCCCTCGTGGCGATACTGGACGCCGACAAGGAGGGGTTCCTTCGGAGCGAGACGAGCCTCATCCAGACCGCGGGGCGTGCCGCCCGGCACGAGAAGGGGCGGGTCATCTTCTATGCCGACACGATCACGGGCTCAATCGCGCGCACGATCGAGATAACCAACCATCGGCGCGAGAAGCAGATCGCATACAACCGGGAGCGCGGGATTGTCCCTCGAAGCGTGAAGCGCGGCGCGCAGGCGAGCCTGCAGACCTACGACGGCTCGGGAGGGAGGGGCGAGGCCGCGCTTGCCGAGAGTCCCGAGGACGTCGCCGCGGTGATCTCGGAACTCGAGGACGAGATGCAGGAGGCCGCCGGCAGGCTTGAATTCGAGAAGGCGGCGCTCATCCGGGACCAGGTCGATTCGCTCAGGTCCGGCAAGTACAAGAAGCTCGGCAGGGCCGCCTCCCCGCGGATCAGGTCCAGTCGGGCAGGTTCTGCAGCCTCGGACTGAGGACTCCGATGCACGGAAGATTCCGGTACCGTTCGGCAAAATCGAGCCCGTAGCCCACCACGAACTTGTCCGGTATCTTGAAGCCGACGAAATCCGCGGTGAAGGGAACCTCGCGGCGCGCCTCCTTGTCGAGGAGGACGCAGGTCCTCAGGCTGGCCGGCTTGAGACCCTTGATGAGGCCGGAGACGAGCGTGATCGTCTTGCCGGTGTCCAGGATGTCGTCGATCAGGAGGACATGGCGCCCGGAGATGTCGATCGTGAGGCTGGAGACGATCTGGGGCGTCCCGACCGACTTCGTCTTGTCGCCGTAGCTGGAGATCCGGACGCAGTCGAGGCGCACCGGGTTGTCGATCTCGCGCATCAGGTCGGCCGTGAACATGACGGCGCCGTTTATGATCGAGACGATCGTGAATTCGCCCTTGCCGAGGACCGACTTGAGTTCGTGTGCGAGCTCCCGGACCCGCTTCTTTATCTGCGCCTCGGTGAACATCACGCTTTCCAGATCTGGGTGAACTGCAGGGTTCTTGCTGCTGGTCGGCATGGGTGGGGATGTCCAGACAGGCAAACGCCGGGCCCGGACGCAAACCGTTAAGCTCGGCGCGCGAAAATCTCGGGGCCGCTTTTCTTTTGCCTTCGACTGCGGGGCGCCTTACGTCGAAACTCGTCCTAGCGCGCGCGCCATGATCTCCATCCGCATAGAGAAGCTGACCAAGAGATTCGGCGCTGTGACCGCGCTGCGCGGCCTGGACCTCGTGGTCCGGCCGGGGGAACTGTTCTTCCTTCTGGGGCCGAGCGGGTGCGGAAAGACGACGCTGCTGCGGTGCCTGGCCGGTTTCTACATTCCCGAGGAGGGGAGGATCTTCTTCGGGGACGAGGACGTGACCCGGCTCGCTCCCCACAGGCGCAACACCGGAATGATGTTTCAGAGCTATGCGCTCTGGCCGCACATGTCGGTGGCCGAGAACGTGGCGTTCGGGCTCGAGGAGCGCAAGCTGCCCCGCGCCGAGATCCGGACCAAGGTGGGTGAGGCCCTCGAATCCGTCCACATGGGAGCGTATGCCGAGAGGCGGCCGAACCAGCTCTCGGGGGGGCAGCAGCAGCGCGTGGCGCTGGCGCGGGCGCTCGTCATCCGCCCCCGGTGTCTGCTCCTCGACGAGCCGCTGTCCAACCTGGACGCCAGGCTCCGCCTCGAGATGCGCATGGAAATCAGGCGGATCTGCAAGGAGTTCCAGCTTACGACCGTCTACGTGACCCACGACCAGAAGGAGGCCCTGTCGGTCTCGGACCGCATGGCGATCCTCGAGAGCGGCCGGATCCTCCAGGTGGGTTCGCCGCAGGACATCTACCGGCGGCCCGCGAGCAGGGTGATCGCGGATTTCATCGGCGAGACAAACTTCATCGCGGGCAAGCTCTTGTCGGCCTCGGGGGGACGGGCGAGGGTGGACACGGCCGTCGGTGAGCTCGAAGGCGTCCTGGGCGATCCCGGCTCACGGGCCGCCGCGGGCGCGCCGGTGACCGTCTCGGTGAGGCCCGAGTGCTGGACCATCTCGGCCGACGGCCAGGCGCAGAACTCGATCCGCGGCCGCATCGGCAAGTCGGTCTACCTCGGGGAGAACGCCCAGTACGACTTCGTGTCCGGCGGGACCACGCTGAAGATCCTGGAGCTCAATCCCCGGTTCGTCGACCGCTCGGACAATGAGGAGTTTTTTGCTGGCGTCCGCGCCGAGGACGTCGTCGTGCTGACGGACTGAGGCTTCCCCAATGCTCAAGCGGGGGATCATCATACTGGCGCTTGTGGCGACGGTCGTGGCGCCGTTCATGCTCCGGCCGAGGCAGCCGTCGCCGGAGCAGGCGGATGACACGCTCATCATCATCACCCCCCACAACGCGGCGATCCGCGACGAATTCACACTCGGGTTCCAAGACTGGTACAAGGCCAGGACGGGCCGCACGGTTTTCGTCGACTGGAGGGTGGTGGGCGGAACGAGCGAAATAGCACGCTACCTCGAGGGTGAATATGTGGCGTCGTTCAGGAACCTGTGGACGGGGAAGGCCGGGAGGACGTGGAGCGCCGAGATCCAGTCGGGATTCCAGAACGCACGGCTGAAGGCCGACGCCGCGGCTGTCGTCCGGAGCGCGCGGGAGGCCTTTCTCGCGTCCGAGGCTGGCTGCGGGATCGATCTGTTCTTCGGAGGAGGGGCCTTTGACTTTGACAAGCAGGCTCGGGCGGGACGGCTCGTCGATTCCGGATTGCGGGAGAGGCATGCCGACTGGTTCACGGACGACGCGCTTCCCCTGGACTTCGGGGGCGAGGAGATCCGCGACGCCGGCAACCTGTGGTTTGGGACCGTGCTTAGCTCCTACGGCATCCTTTTCAACCGGGACTCGCTCAAGCGCCTCGGGTTCGACCGGGAGCCGGAGCAATGGGCGGACCTTGCCGATCCCAGGCTGCTGGGGGAGATAGGCCTCTGCGACCCGACGAAGAGCGGGTCGATCGCGGTCGCCTTCGAGAACGTGATCCAGCAGCAGGTCCGACGCAGGCTGGACGCGCTTCGCGCCGCAGATCCGGCGGGAGACCCTAAGGCGGCCGAGGAGAAGGCCGTGCGCCAGGGCTGGAGCGCCGGGATGCGGCTGCTTCAGCTGGTCGGGGCGAACGCCCGCTACTTCACGGACACCTCACAGAAGCCGCCCATAGACGTCGCAGCCGGCGACTGCGCCGCGGGCATGTGCATCGATTTTTACGGGCGTGAGCAGCAGGAGGCGGTCCGCAGGCGCAACGGGTCCGACAGGTTAGGGTACGTTTCCCCGGAGGGTGGATCGGCGTTCTCGGTGGATCCGATAGCGCTCCTGCGGGGTGCGCCGCACCGGCCCGTCGCGGTGGCCTTCATCGAGTTCGTTCTTTCGCTCGACGGCCAGAAACTTTGGAATTTTCGCACGGGAACCCCCGGCGGCCCCCGCCATTTTGCGCTGCGCAGGCTGCCGGTGCGCCGAGATTTCTACGCGCGCGGGGAGTGGGCGCGGTACCGGAGCGATCCCGAGGTGGACCCCTATTCCCAGAGGGAGGTGCTCGTCCACCACTCCGAATGGGCAAGCCCGCTGTACACGGAGGCCTTCGTCATCCGGCTCATGACCGAGGACACGCACCAGGAGCTTGCGCAGGCCTGGCGGGCGATCATCGCGGCGCCCGAGCCCTCGCGGGCGAGGGCCCTGGCGGTCCTCCAGGACGTGTCTCCCGTCGACTTCGATCAAGCATGCGGACCCATCACGAGGGCCCTTGCTTCCGAGAACCAGGTCGACGAGGTCCGCTTCGCCCGGGATCTCGGCGACACGTTCAGAAGGCACTACGCGCGCGCGGAGCGGATCGCCAGAGGCGGGGAGTGACGACGCTCAGAGCGCCGCGAAGGATGCCGCTAGCGCGGCCCTGTCGCGTGCCGCAAAAAAGTGCGTCCCCACCACAAAGGTGTCGGCTCCGTTTGCGCGGCACCTGACGGCGGTGGAGTGCTCGATTCCGCCGTCCACCTCGATGCGCAGGTCGAGACCGCGCTCGCTCCGCCAGCGGTTCACCTGCGCGATCTTGGGAAGCGTGTCCTCCCGGAACGCCTGGCCGCCGAAGCCCGGCTGCACGGTCATGACGAGCACGAGGTCGACCTGGTCCAGGAACGGCTCGACGGCCTTCGCGGGCGTTCCCGGGTTGAGCGCTATCCCCGCCTCGCACCCGTGTGCCCGGATCGACTTTAGCACCGTGGCGTGGTCCAGGGCGGGCTCGATGTGGATCGTGATCCGGTTCGCCCCGGCCCGGGCGAACGGATCAATGAAGAGGTGGGGTTCGGAAAGCATCAGATGCGTGTCAAAGAAGAGGGTCGAGCCGTGGCGCCTGAGCGCGGCGAGGGTCTCCGGGCCGAACGAAAGGTTCGGGACGAAGTGGCCGTCCATTATGTCCAGATGCAGCCAGGCCAGCCCGAGCCTTGAAACGATTGCGGCGCCGTCAGCAAGCGCGCCGTGATCGCCGGCGAGGAGCGAGGGGGCGAGGATCGGGGCGTTCATGGTCGTCCTGTCTGGAGTCCAGCTCACCAGACGTCGAGGACGGCGTGGGTCAGCTTGTCGGAGAGGGAACTGGCGAGAAAGGGCAGGGTGTTGTACTCGGATTGAAGCTGGTCGTTGCTGACGCCGAACGGCACCGCGCCCAGGCCGTTGTCGGTAAAGGCCTCACTCTGGACCTCTATGATTCGGCCGTCAAAGAGCATCCGGCCCGTGCGGTTGTCCCGCAGCCGGCAGCTTGCAGTCAGGTGCAGCGTGAACTTGCGCGCGAGCCCGACGTCGTCCTCGCGGTTGGCCGCGTTGTCGCGGCGGTAGTTGACGAGGGTGACCTCGAGCGTGGCGTCCGCCTCCCCGGAATTGTCCACGACCGTCACGCGCCCGTCGCGCATGAAGGCCTCGCGGATCAGGGTGCTCATCAGCGCCTGCGACTGCGCCAGCATCGTCTTGTTCTTGGCCGGCTCTATGTAGAGCGTGGCAAATGACGGATCCGCGCCGGAGCCCATCCTGTAGTTCGCGCACCCCTGGGCAAGGAGCGCGGAGGCAAGGAGCAGGCTCCACACGCGCTTCATGGGGATCTCCTCCTCGGGTTCAGAACAGCCAGAACCGCTTTTTCGCCGGCGCCCTGGGGCCGACCAACGCCTTGGAGACCCTTGCGTCCAAGTCGCCAAGGCGTTTCTTGGCGATCCGCGCGGGCCCGGAATCCGGATAGGCCGTGATAGCCTCATTGTAGAACACCCGGGCGGCCGTGAAGTTCAACCGCTTGTAGAAATAGAAGTCGCCGATGTAGATTTTGCTCTGCGCCAGGATGGTCTTCATCCTGTCGACGCCTGCCGCCGCCACCGCAATGTTGGAATCGCCGGGGTAGAGGATCATGTAGTCCTCGTAGTAGGTCATCGCCTCCTTTGTAGCCGCCTGGTCGTACTGAGGCCCCTCGGTGAGGGACGCGTGCAGGTCGCCCAGCTTGAGGTAGGCGACCGGGGCGAGGACGCTTTGCGGGTAGTTGTTGATCAGCCTGTCGAGAGCGTCGATCGCCTCGTCCGTGTCCTTGATGTACTGGTCGCCTCGGGCAATGTCCATCAGCACCAGGGGCGCATAGTCGCTGTATGGCGCGTCGAGCAGGATGACCTCGAGGTATTCGATGCCCCTGGTTCGGTTGCTTATCATCGGGAGAAAGCCCCAAGCCCGGTTGTGCGCGCCGTTGGCGAGAGCGGTGGCGATCCTGTACTGCTCGCCAACTGCCTCGTTGAACCGCTTCGTATTGGGGTAGCGCCGCTGCATCTCCTGGAAGTCCTTGAAGGACTGGTAGTATTGCCTTCTCTGAAGGAGAATCATTCCCGCCCGGAACAGCGCCTCCGGTGCGAACACGGTCCCCTGGTATTTGGCGGCAACCTTCTCGTACGCCTTGATGGCGGAGCCCCGGCTCCCGGCATCCTCGTACCTGCGGGCCTTGTTCATCATGTTGAGGGCCGCCCGGCCCTGCGCGCCGGTCAGGCCCGCCAGAGAGCTCGCCTCCACCTGCCATCCCGTCCTGGGGTCCCAAGTCAAGTCTGCGGCCAGACGGGTAGTTGCGCCGAGCATGAACGCCGCCGCGATCCAAATGGGGAGCAGGAATCGGCGGGGAAAAAGGATCGGCATGAGGGCGGAAATCACCAGCGAATCAGGGCGCTCCCGTAGGTCAAGCCCGCCCCGAATGCGACGAGAAGGGTCAGTTCGCCCGGTCTTATTCGGCCCGCCTTGCGAGCCTCGTCAAGCGCGATCGGAATCGATGCGGCGGACGTGTTGCCGTACCGGTCAACGTTGACGAAGAATCGCTCGACGGGCAGCTCGAGATACTGGGCGATCGCCTCGATGATGCGAAGATTGGCCTGGTGGGGGATCACGAGCCCAATCTGATTTGCCGCGAGCCCGTGTTGTTCCAATATATCGCGCGCCGCCTCCTCCATCAGGCGCACGGCCAGCTTGAAGACCTCCTTGCCCTTCATCTTGATGAAGTGGTCGCCCCTCGCCATCGACTTGTGCGACGCCGTCGCGCGGCTTCCGCCCCCGGGGATCTGCAGGAGGCCGGTATTGCCGCCGAGCGTTCCCAGGCGGGTCCCGATCAGCCCCATCCCCGGCTTTGCGATCGCGCCAACGACGGCGGCGCCCGCGCCGTCCCCGAACAGCAGGCACGTCCCGCGGTCGTTCCAGTCGACGACCGAGGAAAGCTTTTCGGCGCCGATCACGAGCGCCCTCTTATAGCGGCCCGCGCCGACCATCGCGCACGCGATGTCCAGCCCGTAGATGAATCCCGAGCACGCGGCATTGATGTCGAAGCACGCGGCCTCGCTCGGGACGCGCAGCCTGTGCTGCACGAAGCAGGCCGTCGCCGGCATCTGGTGGTCCGGCGTGACGGTCGCTACGATGAGCAGATCGATCTCGGAGGCGGGGGTGCCCGCGTCCTCAAGCGCGCGGCGGGCCGCGTGGACCGCCATGTCGGAGGTGGCCTCATCCGCGGCCGCAATCCGCCGCTCGCGGATCCCGCTCCTTGCCCGGATCCACTCGTCCGAGGTGTCCACCAGCCGGGAAAGATCATCGTTTGTGAGAATCCGTTCGGGTGCGTAGGCGCCTGTGCCGAGGATGACAGTCGAGCGGGTGGGCATGCGGCAGGATCTATGGCGGTGGCCCGCTCATCAGCTCATTTGCGCGCGCGATGTCAGCCTCCATACGGTGGTTCATGTCG
>DATNHT010000119.1:0-42504 GCA_035604815.1 Opitutaceae bacterium | reverse complement strand
CGGCGATGTCGATCGAGAGGATCTCGAACGCCGAGCCGACATCGAGCCCGCGCGCGAGGACCGTCTTCGAGATGCTGTCGGGGGATTCAAGGACGTGCTTGTAGCTGTCCGCTATCCCGATGGTCGTCACGATGCCCTCGCCGACGCGCGCGATGATGGTCTCCTCCTTGGCGCCGCCGACAAACCGGTCGAGGTGGGTGCGCACGGTGACCCGCGCCTTCACCTTCACCTGGATCCCGTCCTTCGCCACGCCGTCGATCGTCAGGCGCCCGCTCTCGGGGTTGGGGCAGTCGATCACCTTCGGGTCGACCGAGGTGCGCACCGCCTCGAGCACCGACTTGCCCGAGCCCTTCGTCGCCAGGTCGATGGCGCAGGCGCGGTCCCAGTTGAGCTCTATCCCGGCCTTCTGGGCGGCGACGATCGCCTGGACGGTGGGGATCACGTTGCCGCCGGCCAGGAAATGCGCGGAGATCTTGTCGGTCGAGAGCGGAATGCCGGCCTTGACCGCGGTGATGCGCGCCCCGACGACAAGGTTGTACGGCACGCCGCCGAGGCGCATGCCGACGAGGTTGACAATGCTGACCGGCGCGCCGTTGAGCCGGGCCTTGAGCCAGGTGCCGATGTAGGAAAGGAAGATTCCGATGACGACCAGGCCGACGATGATGAGGGGGATGGCGACGATGAGGGAGATGTCAGGCATGTGAATTTATGTTTTGGATACTATCAGGCGGAAATTGTCCATGCCGACGACGCGCAGGGCCTCGCCCCGCGCCACGTGGCCCGTGCGGCAGAATGCCTCGTAGCGGCGCCCGTCGACGAGCACGTACCCGCTCGGGGCAAGCGTCGTGTCGGCCGTCGCCGGCCTGCCGACCACCGCGGCGCTCGGGGCGACCGGGGGCTGGCTGCTCGAGCCCGAGGTCGATTCGACGACCAGTCCGCGCCCGAGGCGCGTCCTCGGAAGCAGGACCAGCTCGACGTAGATCGCTCCCCCGAGGAGGGCCACGGCCGCAAACGCCGCCAGTCCGGCCGCAAGGACGCCGAAGTCCCGGTAGGCGATGACGCAGCCCGCGAGCAGCGCCACGCCGCCGACCGCGGCCATGATGAAGCTCGAGACAAAGACGTCGGCAGCCAGGAGCATGATCCCGACGATGAATAGCAGCAGGATGATAGTCATGCGTCCGCCCTGCGATTGTCGCCGTTTTCCTGCTCGACAACGAGAGCGAAATCTCCGTGCCCCAGCACGATGATGGGCGCCCCGGCGTCGATCGCGCCCACCTTGACCTCTGCCTCGAAGCGCCTGCCGTCGACCTCCACCTGCCCGCCGGGCCGCAGCGCCGTCGCCGCGACGCCCCGGCGCCCCACCAGCCCGTCGAGGAGACCGGCCGCCCCGGGTTCGCCGCCCGACGCCTGCGCTGATCCGCCGACCGTCTCGTTCACCGTGAGCCTGTCCCAGACCCAGCCGTGCGGCAGGAAGCGCAGCAGGCATGCCCCGAGCACGATGGCGATGCCGACGCCCGCGCCCAGGTTGATCATCGGCTGCACAAACGCGTCGGCCGACCAGGCCACCTGGATCGGCTCGCCCGGCCACAGGTCCGCCATCGCCCAGAAGAGGGAGCCGAGCATGAGCAGGAATCCGATGACCCCGAGAAAGCCGGCGCTGTGGAAGAACAGGATCTCCGCAAGAAGGAGCACGAGCCCGATCGCGAACACGATAACCGGCTCATGCCCCGAGAGCCCCGACACGTAGCTGCTCAGGAATACGACCGTGAGGAGCACGACGCCGATGGCGATGAAGCCGCCGAAGCCCTGCGACTTGAACCCGATGAAGAGGGCGAGGATTCCGAGCCCGAGCATAGCGGGCGCGAGGTGGTTGAGGAACACCGCCAGCGTCTCCGACCACGTCGCCTGCAGGCGCGTGGCGTTCGCGCCGGCGGGGCCGAAGCATTTCGCGAGGAGGTCGTCCATGTCCCTCGCCTCGCCCGCGCCGAGGAGCGGCCGGGGCGGCGTTCCGACCAGGTGCATCGCCTCGGTCGCCGTGAGGGACAGCAGCGCCCCCTTCTCCTTGATCGGCTTCCCGTCGATCTTGACCTCCTCGCCGTCTATCTTGAGCTCCATGTCGGCGTCGATCATGGCGGAAATGACCTCTCCCCTGTACCCCCTTCCCTTGGAAATCGCCCGCATCCGCACCTTGAGGTAGCTGACGAGCTTGCCCTTCATCGTCGCGTCGATGTCCTGGCCGGTGGCCTGCACGGGTGCCGCCGCGCCGATTATCCCCTCGGTCGGCGTCGTCACGAACCAGATTTCGTCGCAAACGGCCGAAATGAACGCGCCCGCGGACATCGCCTCATTGTCCACAAAGGCGATCGTCCTGCCGGGAAACCTCTTCAGGTCATCCATCATCTCCATCGTGACGTCGATCGCCCCGCCCGGCGTGTTGATGTCGAGCACGACGGCGTCGGCGTGCTCGGCCACGGCCTCCTTGAGGCCGCGCCTGAGGAGGTACTGGGCGGGCTCGGCGATTTCGGTGCGGATCGGGATGACGAAGACGCGACGAGACGACACGGGGGCGGGCGCGCGGTCCGCCGCGCGGGCACCGGCCGCCCCGGGCGCCCCGGCAGGCAGCGGCGGCGCCTGAACGGCGCCCGGCGCGGCGAGTGCCGGCTGGTCCGCCCCCGCGGCCCTGCCCGAAAGAGCGGCGCAGACCCCGGCGAGCGCCATCGCGGCGATCAGGGACGGGAACCGGAGCCTTGGAAATGCCCACCGCATCATGATAATCAGCCGCATGTCTATCGGGCGCGGGGCCGGTGTGCAAGGTTGCCGGAGCCTTGGAAGTCGGTCTCCATTAGGGCTGGACGCGGGGGGCGACGGCTCCCGGGGGCCCCGGGACCCCGGTTTGAAGTGCGCGCCCGCGGCGCGGTAAAAGGGGCCGCATGGGCGCCGAGCCGCCGCTTGCCGCAGCGCGAATCCGCGCAGAGACTGCGCCCGGCAAGACGGATGGCGTCAACGGCACCAACATACGGGCTCACTCGCTTCGCAATCCTGCGGTTGCTGGGGCTGGTCTATGCGGTCGCGTTTCTCGTGGCGGCAAACCAGATCGTCCCGCTCATCGGGTCGGACGGGCTCCTGCCGGCCGGGGCGTTCCTGGGACGGGTTCGGGAGGCTCTCGGCTCGTCAGGGGCGGGCTTCGCGCGGCTGCCCTCGGTCTTCTGGCTCGCCCACTCGGACGGGGTCCTGCTCGCCGCGGCATGGACCGGGTTCGCGCTCGCGTGCGCGGTCGCTGCGGGCTGCGCCAACGCGCTGATGCTCGCGGCGCTCTGGGCGCTCTACCTCTCCTTTGTGCACGTCGGGCAGGACTGGTACGGATACGGCTGGGAATTCCAGCTGCTGGAAACGGGATTTCTCGCGATCTTTCTCTGCCCGCTCGTGGACCCGAGGCCCTTTCCCGGAAGGGAGCCGCCGGTTGCCGTGATCTGGCTGTTTCGGTGGCTGATCTTCCGGATCATGCTCGGGGCCGGGCTGATCAAGATCCGGGGTGACCCGTGTTGGCGCGACCTTTCGGCGCTCTTCTACTATTTTGAGACCCAGCCCATCCCAAACGCCCTGAGCCGGTGGTTCCACTTCCTGCCGAGGTGGGCGCTCGAGGCGGGCGTGCTCATGAACCACGTGGCGGAGCTCGCGGCGCCATGGTTCGTGTTCGGCCCGAGGAGGGTGCGGCACGTCGCCGGCGCCGTGATCATCCTCTTCCATGGGGTGCTCATCCTGAGCGGCAACCTATCGTTCCTTAACTGGCTCACGATCGTCCCGGCGCTGGCCTGCTTTGACGATTCGCTCTGGGCCCGGATCCTCCCCGGGCGGCTGGTGGCTGCGGACGAGCGGATGCGCGCGGCGGCGCGGCCCAGCCGGCCGATGGCTGTCGCCGCGTGGGCGCTCGCCGCCACGGTGGCCGTCCTGAGCGTTAGGCCCGTCGCAAACCTGTTCTCGCCCAACCAGGTCATGAACGCGTCGTTCGACCCGCTCGAGCTTGTCAACACCTACGGCGCCTTCGGCTCCGTCGGCCGCGAGCGGATGAACGTCGTCTTCGAGGGGACCGATTCGGCTGTGGCCGACGACTCGGCCGCGTGGAAGCCCTACCCTTACCGCGGCCTGCCCGTGGATCCCGCCGTCCGGCCGCCTCAGGTCGCGCCCTACCAGCTGCGGCTCGACTGGCAGATGTGGTTCGCCGCGATGGCAAGTCCCGACAGGTATCCCTGGACCCTGCATCTCGTCTGGAAGCTGCTTCATAACGACCCCGGTTCCGTGGGCCTCTTCGCAGCCAATCCCTTTCCGGGAGGGCCGCCCCGCTACGTGCGGGCGGTCCTCTACCGCTATGCCTTCTCCGACCCGGCCAGCCGGTCCGGGATGTGGTGGACGCGGGAGCGTCTCGGCCTCTGGCTGCCTCCCCTTTCGGCGGAATCCCCCGGTTTCAGGCGATTCCTCGCGGCCTACGGATGGATCCCGCCCCCGCGCGACACGCCCGGCAACTGACCCCCAAGCCCGCCCGCCAGGGCGACCGATGCAACAGCATTGCGCCGATTGCCGGCGCCCGCTATCTGGCGGAGTGTTCCCATGACCCCCGACACGCCTGCGCCCGGCGCAAGCCCGAGCCAACGCACCCTCGCCGCCATCGTGTTCACCGACGTGGTCAGCTTCAGCGCCCGAATGCATTCCGACGAGGTGGGGACGCTCAAGCTGCTGCAACGCGACTTTGCCGAAATGCGGCGGCTCTGCGCCGAGTACGAAGGCGCGGTCCTGAAGACGACCGGGGACGGCCTGCTGCTCACGTTCACGAGCGCCGTCCAGGCCGTGGCATGCGCGCTGGCGATGCAGCGCCAGTTCGCCGCCGAGGCCAAGGGCCAGCTCCCCGGCGGGGCGCTGCAGCACCGCATCGGCATTCACCTCGGGGACGTGCTGGTGCAGGACAAGGACGTGATGGGCGACGGCGTGAACATCGCCTCCCGGCTGCAGGCGGAGGCCGAACCCGGCGGCATCTGCATCTCGCAAACCGTCTACGACGTGGTGAGGAACAAGCTCGAGATGAAGGTGGTCAGCCTGGGGGCGCGCGACCTGAAGAATATCGCCCAGGCCATGCCGGTCTACCGCCTTATCCTCGAGGCGCAGACCCTCGATCCCGCCTCCAAGGGCGGCTCCCCCGCATCGCGGCCGCCGGCATCGCGACGACGGCGCGTGGTCCTCCTTGCGATCGGCGCCGCGGCCGCGCTGGCCGTCGCCCTAGGGGCCGTCGCCTTCTTCCTCCGCCGCGCGCAGGGCAATTCCAGGGCCGCTTCGACCGCCGCCACCCCTTCGCCCGCCCCCGCGGCCGCGTCGGCCGCCCCGGGCCCGCTGGTCCAGGCCGCGGGCGGCGCCGGGGGCAACGGCGACGCCGCCAGGCCGAGGGCCGTCATGCAGCAGATACGCGCGCTCTACCTGGAAAAATACGATTTCAGCGGAATGGTGATAGCGCTGCGCGACAAGGCGGAGGGTCCCTCCGCCCCCCTCAACCTGCAGCTGCTGCTGCGCTCCGGGGAACAGCTCGTGAGAATGAAGGCGTGGCTGGACAACGACCTGCGCCGCCACGGCCCCCAGCACCCCCTCCTTGTGCATGACCTGTCGGGCGATGCCACCAGGGATGCCAGCGTGTATCTCGCCGCCGACGAGCGCCTGATCTTCCTGGAAGGCGGGACACCCAGGCCGCGCGAGTGGACCAACGTCAAGCCCGCCGAATTGGGCGCCATCATCGTGAGCGCCGTGCGCGAGGCGAAGGACGCGCCGCGTCCGGTGCTCGGGGGCGCACAGGCCTTCGCCCGGCTGTACGCGCTGCCTTCGATGACCGTCGCGCTGGACTCGATCAGGGCGAGGAACGACAAGGACGCCGCCGCCAAGTGAGGCGGCGGGACCAAACGGGCGGGCGGTGCGCCCGATTGGCAGCGGGCACGGGATCCGCTGGCGCCGCGCTTGGCCTCGGTTCCCAATCCGAGCGCGTTCCCCGGGGGCCCCCGGAGGGCAAACAACAAGGGTTGCGGGCGCTGGCGAAACGCCCTAGCCAATGTGACCCGCGGTCCCCTGGTATCGTCCCCAGCGAGGACGACCGTTTTCCCCCGACCCCAACATGAACAAAAGACTCCTCCCGCTCCTGTCCGCCGCCTGCCTGATCTGCCTCTGCACGCTGAACTATTCCTCGCTCGCACAGACAACCCCGGTGCCGACAACGCTGCCCGGCGAGCCCGGAGGCCAGCAGAGGCCCCTCAGGGGACGCCATCCCGCAATCCGCGCCGCGATCGGCGCGCTCGAGCGCGCCAAGGCCGACATGCAGGCGGCGGCCCATGATTTCGGAGGCCACCGCGTGGACGCCATCGCCGCCTGCGACGCGGCGATCGCCCAGCTCAGGCTTGCGCTACAATATGCCAACGCGAACCAGCCCAACCCGGGCGAGCCGCCAGCCCCGCCGTCAACCCAATGACGTGAGCCGCCTGCCTCCCTCGGCGGCCCGGCAAGTCGCCCGGCCGGGCCCCGCCTCAAGGAGGGTTTCGCGTTTGCCCGATGCCTGAGATCACCCGCCGCAACTTCCTAAAGGCCTCCGCGGTCGCGGGCGCCGCCATGACGCTGGGCAATCTGGCGGCCCGTCCGGCCGCCGCCGCCGAGACCCCGGCGCCGCCGCCCTCGCCCAGCTGGGCGGACAAGCCGATGCGGTGGGCCCAGCTCACGCTTGTCGAGAACGACCCAGGCTCCTTCGATGCCCCGTTCTGGCTCGACTATTTCCGGCGCACGCATTCCGACGCCGCGTGCCTGAGCGCCGGCGGCTGCGTGGCGTACTACCCGACCGAGGTGCCCTTTCACCACCGGAGCGCCTGGCTCGGCAACCGCGATGTCTTCGGCGAGCTCGTGGACGGCTGCCGCAAGCTCGGGATGGTCGTCATAGCGCGCACCGACCCGCACGCCACCTACGACGACGTCAAGGCGGCGCACCCCGACTGGATCGCGGTGAACGCCGACGGCCAGCCGCGCCGGCACTGGGCCTCGCCCGAGATGTGGGTCACCTGCGGCCTCGGCCCCTACAACTTCGAGTTCATGACGCAGGTGAAGAAGGAGATCATGAGCCGCTACCGCGTGGACGGCATCTTCATCAACCGCTGGGACGGGGCCGGAATGTGCTACTGCGAGCACTGCCGCGCAAACTTCAGGGCGTCCAGCGGCCTCGATTTGCCCCGCACGGACAGCCCGTCCGATCCCGCGCGCCGCGCCTACGTCCTGTGGCGCCAGGAACGCCTCTTCGGCCTGTGGCGCCTATGGGACGCCGAGGTGCGCAGGATCAACCCCGACTCGTGCGTGATTCCCAACACGGGCGGCGGCGCGGCGAGCTCACTCGACATGAAGCGGATCGGCGAGCTCGCACCGACCCTCATGGCCGACCGCCAGTCGCGCCGCGGGCTGATGCCGCCTTGGGCGAACGGAAAGAACGGCAAGGAATACCGCGCAGCGATGGGAGGCAAGCCGGTCGTGGGCATCTTCAGCGTCGGGCTCGACGAGGTCTATCGCTGGAAGGACGCCGTGCAGACTCCCGAGGAGACCCGACTCTGGGTGGCCGACGGGGTCGCCAACGGCATGCGCCCATGGTTCACCAAGTTTGGGGGCAGCATCAACGACCCCCGCTGGCTCAAGCCCGTCGAGGAGATCTACGCGTGGTGCCACGGCGCCGAGCGCTACCTGCGCAACGAGCGCCCGCTCGCACGGGTCGCGATCGTCTACTCCCAGCAGACCGCGTGGTTCTACTCCCCCGAGCGCGGCGCGCCCGCCGGAGTGGAGGATGCCGCGCTCGGCTGGTACCAGGCGCTCATAGAGGCCCGGATCCCGTTTGAGATGGTCCACGACCGCCTGCTCGACCCCGGGCACCTCGCGCCGTTCAGGACGCTCATCCTGCCGAACATCGCCGCGCTGTCCGACGCCCAATGCGACCAGCTGCGCCAGTTCGTCGCCCGCGGCGGCGGGCTTGTGGCCACCTCCGAGACGTCGCTTTGCGACGAGTGGGGCGCCCCGCGAAAGGACTTTGGCCTCGCCGGCCTCTTCGGCGCGACCTGGCTGGGCCGCGGCGAGGGCCCGATGCACAACGCCTACCTGCGGCTTGAGCACGACTCGGCGCCGGGCCACCCGCTCCTGCGCGGGCTCGAAGACGCCCCGCGCATCATCCACGGCGTCTGGCGCGTGGAGGTTGCGGCCAGCACCCCGCTCCCCGCGCCGCCCCTGACGCTGATCCCGCCCTATCCCGACCTGCCCATGGAGAAGGTCTACGCGCGCCAGCCGAGGACGTACATCCCGCAGGTGTTCCTGCGAGACCCGCAAGGCGCGGGCCGCGTCGCCTATTTCCCGTGGGACATCGACCGGACGTATTGGGACGTGCTCGCGGCCGACCACGGCAAACTGCTGCGAAACGCGGTCGCCTGGGCCACGAACGAGGATTGCCCTGTCACCGTGTCCGGGCCGGGCTTGCTCGACGTGACGCTGTGGCGGCAGAGGGACTCGCTCACGGTCCACCTCGTCAACCTGACCAACCCGATGATGCTCAAGGGACCGGTGCGCGAGCTGCTCCCGGTCGGCGAGCAGCGGGTGCGCGTGCGCATGCCGGATGGCCTGAAGGCGCGCAGCCTGCGCCTGCTCGTCGCCGGGACGACGCCGCAATTCCGGCAGGCTGGCGGGTGGCTGGATGTCACCGTTCCGCCGTTCGCGGCCCATGAGGTGGTCGGGATCGACGTGTGATGCAGGGCCCATCCTTCCTTCGCAAGGCGTTGCCAGCCCGCCCCGACCCTGCGACAACCGCGCGCCGCGCAATCCCGTGAACCGCCTTCTCCACGACTTCCGATCCATCGCTATCCGACCCCTGCTGAGCCTCGCGGCGGGACTGGCCCTTGCGGCCGGCCCGGCCCGGGCAGGGGCGCAGGCCGGGGATGACGCCCTTGCGATCAACGACCAGGAGTACCTCGAGATGAGGGGGCTCAACGTCATGCTCGCGCACGATTACTATCCGGAGGGCCACCAGGGCGGTGTCAGCGTCATTCAGAACGGCCAGAGGGTTGCCACGAACGGCGACCTGAGGCTCGAGCCGACGCCCGGCCAGTGGCAGCCGACCCCCGTTGTCGGCAAGCGCGCGGTCGACCGCGCAACCCAGGAGATCAGCGTGCGCATGGCCTTCCCGGACGAGAGCCGTGACCGCAAGGGGGAGAACCCGATCGGCTATCCCGACCTGAAGATGGGCTACGCGGTGAAGGTGAGGCCCGACGGCCGCGCCTTTCGCATCACCGTCGACCTCGAACAGCCGCTGCCCGCCGGCTGGGTCGGCAGGGTCGGCTTCAACCTCGAGCTGTACCCGGGCATCCTCTTCGGCAAGACCTACGAGCTCGGCGGCCAGTCCGGCATCTTTCCGAGGCAGGCGAACGGCCCCGGCGCCGTCGCGGACGGCGACTACGAGCTCGCGCCGCTCGGCCGGGGGACAAGGCTCGTGGTCGCGCCCGAGTCCGAACGCCAGCGCATGGCGATCGAGGTCGTGCGCGGCGGCGAAATCGAGCTCCTCGACGGCCGCGCCCAGCACAACAACGGCTGGTTTGTCGCGCGCGCGCTTGTTCCGGCGGGCGCAACCAAGGGCGCCATCGAGTGGCTCATGACCCCGCACGCAATCGCCGGATGGAAGTCCGACCCCGTCATCCAGGTTTCCCAGGTCGGCTACCACCCGAAGCAGCGCAAGGTCGCCGTCATCGAGCTCGACCGGCACGAGACCGACTTCAAGGCCGCCGCGCTCTTCCGGGTCACCGGCCAAGGACTCGAGCGGGTCGCCGAGCGGCCGGCCAAGGACTGGGGGCGGTTCCTTCGCTACCATTACCTGCAGTTTGACTTCACCGACGCCGTGCGGCCCGGCATGTACGTCGTCGGCTACGGTGACCAGCGCTCAAACGTCTTCCAGATCTCCGAGCACGTCTTCGATCGCAATGTCTGGCAGCCGACCGTCGAGTATTTCCTGCCCGTTCAGATGGCCCACATGCGCGTGAACGATCACTACCGCGTTTGGCACGGCCTTTCCCACATCGACGACGCGCTCATGGCGCCGGTCAACCACAACCACTTTGACGACTACGTGCAGGGTCCGTCGACGCTCACGAAATACCAGCCCGGCGACCACGTGCCCGGCCTCGACCGCGGCGGCTGGTTCGACGCCGGCGACCACGACCTGCGCGTCGAGTCGCAGGCCGACACGGTCCACGGGCTGGCGCTCGCCTGGGAGCTGTTCCACCCGACCCTGGACAACACGACGGTGGACCAGGCCGCGCGAATCGTCGAGATCCACCGCCCCGACGGAAAGCCGGACGTCCTCCAGCAGATCGAGCACGGCGTGCTCTCGATCGTAGGCGGCTACAACTCCATGGGCCGGCTTTATCGCGGCATCCAGGACGCGTCGCTCCACCAGTACACCTTCCTCGGCGACGCGGCCGGAATGACCGACAATCTTGTCTTCCACGACGCCGGCGGCGCCGCGATAAGGGTGCTTGCCGAGGCTGCGGTCTCGGGCTCGCAGGCTGAGCCAGAGATCGACCATCTTCCGCCGCTCGGCTCGCCGGGCTCGGCGGACGACCGCTGGGTCTTCACCGAGGAGAACCCCCAGCGCGAGCTGGAGGTCGCCGGCGGGCTGGCCGCGGCGTCGCGGGCGCTCGCGGGGTTCAACGACCCGCTCGCCAAGGACTGCCTGCGCATAGCCCGGGAGCTGTGGACGAACGCCAAGGCGCCGGACTCGTCGGTCTTCCGCCTCGAACCCGCGATCGAGCTCTACCAGGCCACCGGCGAGAGGCAATACGCCGACGTCATCCTCGGGCTGGGCGACAAGATCGCCGAACGGGTCGACGATCTCGGCTGGCTTGGCGCGCGTTCGCTCGCGCTCTTGAACGATGCCGCCTTCACGGCAAAGATAAAGCGCGCCCTGCGCCTCTACCGCGCGCGGATCGACGCCCTTGAGAAGGAGACGCCCTACGGGCTGCCCTACAGGCCGAACATATGGGGCGCCGGATGGATCATCGAGCGCTTCGGCGTCAAGCAGTACTTCCTCCACGTCGGCGCGCCCGAGATCTTTCCCGCGACCTACATGCTGCACGCGGTCGATTTCGTCCTCGGCTGCCATCCGGGGCCGAACACGGCGTCGTTCGTGTCCGGCGTCGGCGCCAAGTCGCTGATTCCGGCCTATGGCACCAATCGCGCCGACTGGTCCTACATCCCGGGCGGCATCGCCTCCGGCACGGCCCTCATCCGCCCCGACTTCCCTGAACTGCTCGAGTGGCCCTTCCTCTGGCAGCAGGGCGAATACTGCCTCGGATACCCGACGTCGGACTATGTCTTCCTTATCCTCGCGGCAGACCACATACTCAACCAGTAGCTCCCCTGCGAAATTCCAATGAAAACCCTGGACACCCAACAAATAAAGCGCCGCCTCAAGTCGGTCCCTGAATGGTCGATGCGCGGCCGGACAATCCGCCGAAGGTTCGAATTCGGGGGCTTCCTGCCGGCCGTCGATTTTGTGAACAGGATCGCGGCAAGGGCCGAGAAGGCCAATCACCATCCGGACATAGATATCCGCTGGAACAAGGTGACCCTGGCGCTCACGACGCATGACAAGGGAGGGCTCACAGGAAAGGATTTCTCGATGGCGCGCCAGTGCGACCAGGTCTTCTCCAGGCTGTCCTGAGGCCCGGCGGGACTCAGTTCAGCTTTGCCCAGGCAAGGCCGTCGTCCACCGGGCCCACGGCGATCAGCCTCTCCAGCCGCCAATTGTTCACGTCAATGACGGCGATCTTGCCGCTGGAGTCGCAGGAGACGTAGGCCACTGCCCCGTCGGGGCGCACAAGCACCTCCTGAGGAGCCTTGGGCACGTTCAGGGTGCGCACCACCTCCATCGTGGTCAGATCGATCAGGCCGACCATTCCGACCGCGGGAAGCGCCACGATCAGCCATCGGCCGTCGGGAGTCGGGGCCGTCCCGTAAGCGAGGCCGGGCAGCGGGATCGAGCTGCTCACGGTGTTTGTCTCCGTGTCGATGACAATGAGGCGCAGCTTTGTCTGGTCGGCCGTAAACGCCCAATGGTCGTCCACCGAAAGGGAGATGCGCTGGGCGATCGTCGCGACGGGGATCGTCGTGATGAGCCTCTTCGACGCCAGGTCCAGCACCGATACCGAGCCCGGGTCGACGTTCGCCGTATAGCCGCGCAGGCCGTCGCTTGTGATCGCCAGCATGTGGGACTGCTGGCTGCCGGTGGGGATGGAGCCCAGGATCCTCAGGGTCCTGGGGTCGATTATCGAAACGGAGTTCTCCAGCTCCGTGGTGACGTACAGCAGACCGTTCTTCGGCCCGAACACGGGGCGATGGGGGCGCATCCCCTTGCCAAAATCCACCGTGCCGACAATCTCGCATTTCCGGAGGTCGACCACGCGTATCAGCCGTCCGTCGGTCCCCGCCTTGCCGACGCCGGCGCTGCCGTAGATCGGGACAAAGGCGCGCCTGCCGTCCGGCGAAACAGCCACCTCGTGGCCCGTGGTGGCCCCCTCCTGGACGACGGCGACCTGAATCCCCAGGTTCACATCCACAATCGACAGCGTGTCATCGCCCTTGTTGGCGACCAGAAGGAAGCCCTTGGACGGCCCGGGTGCGCCGAAATTCGCCGCGCCTGCCCCCACCGTCAGTCCGTTCAAGAGGCTGAAGCAAAGGATCCAACGCATCTTGGAGAGGAGTTTCACGGCAATCGTGCGCGCGGGAGAATCTTGAGCTGGCAGTGCGAATGTCAAACGCCGGCATTTTGGGTTGACGGCGCCGTCCAATCCGCGGCAAGGCTTCCACAGGATGGAACTGAGCTTTTTCGTAAAGGGCGTGGCCATAGGCTTTTCAATCGCCGCGCCGGTGGGCCCGATCGGAGTCCTGTGCATCAGGCGCTCCCTGGCCGACGGCGCATGGAAAGGGTTCGCGGCGGGGCTGGGCGCAGCCACGGCGGACGCCGCCTACGGAGGCGTGGCCGGGTTCGGACTCACCGCGGTCTCGAGCTTCCTGGTCCTGCATCAGGCCTGGCTGGGCCTGGTTGGCGGCGCGTTCCTTAGCTACTTGGGCATCAGGACTTTCCGGAGCAAACCGGCGCAGGAACCACCCAGGGCAGGCACCGAGGTCCTCCCGCTTTACGGGTCCACGCTCCTGCTCACCCTGGCCAACCCGGCGACCATCCTTTCGTTTGCGGCCGTCTTTTCCGTCTTTGGCCTCGGAATCTCGGCGGACTATCTCGGCGCGGCTGCATTGGTTCTGGGTGTCTTCCTGGGCTCGGCGCTCTGGTGGCTTGTCCTCTGCGGCGGCGTCGGCCTGCTTCGCTCGCGGGTGACCCCAGCCTGGATGCAGGCCGTCAACCGCGCCTCGGGCGCCGTGTTGCTGGCCTTTGGGATCTGCGCCCTAGGCAGGTCGCTGGCGTAGCCTTGCCTAGTTCGGCTGGCGGCCGCAGCCTCGCGGCAGTGGCGCGTGTGAGCAAGGTTCCCGTCATGCGAGCCCGTCACGAAGCAAAAAAATGAACGGCGGCCCCCTGCGCGTGCTAAGTCTCGAGCCCGATGCCGGTGACCATGAGCGGGTCTGCCGCCATGCCGTCTCGGCCGGGCTCTCCGCCGAATTCACCCGCGCGGCAAACCGAGCGGAGTTCGAGGCCGCGCTCAAGCGCGGCGCTGTCGACCTGATCCTGGCCGACCACTGCATCCCCGGATACGGCGGCATGGAGGCCCTCGAGTCGGCGCAAACGCTGCGGCCGGGGGTGCCGTATATCATCGTTTCGGGTTCAACGGGCGAGGACCGGGCGGCCGAATGCATCAGGCGCGGGGCGAGCGACTTTGTCCACAAGGACCGCCTGGACAGGCTGCCCGAGGCGATTGCGCGGGCGACTCAGGGAACCGCGGAGCGCCAGTCCGGGCCCGAGGCGGACCTGCTCCCGGCGCAGAAAATGGAGCTCGTTGGAAAGATGGCCGGCGGCATCGCCCACGACCTCAACAACCTCCTCACGATCATATCGGGCTACGTGTGCATGCTTCTGGACAGCGACTCGCTTCCGCCGGCGGCCAGCGAGCCCCTGAAGCGGGTATTCGCGGCCAGCCACCAGGCAACCGGCGTTGTTCGCCAGCTGCTCCTCCTGAGGCGCAGGCGCACCCTGACGACGGAGGTGATCGACCTCAACGCCGAGGTCGGCCTTATGGCCGGCACGCTCCGCGAGCTTCTGGGCAGGGCCGTTGTCGTCGAGTTCGAGCCGTCGCCCGACTCGCCCCGGGTGAGCGCCGACGTGGGCATGCTCGAGCAGCTGCTCTCGAACCTGGCGGACAACGCCCGCGACGCGATGGCCCGCGGCGGCCGCCTTACCATCGCCGTCGGGTTGCGCCCCCCCACCGGAGAAGTGGCGCCGGAAGGCCACCATGCGCGTACGGGCGGCCACGCCAGCCTGACCGTGCGCGATACCGGATGCGGCATACCGGCGCCCTTGATCCCCCGGATCTTCGAGCCGTTCTTCACGACCAAGCAGGAGGGCCGCGGCACCGGCATGGGCCTGGCGATCGTCCAGGACATCGTGAGGCGCCACGGCGGCTGGATCGAGGTGAAGACCGAGGTGGGCGTGGGCACGGAGTTCCGGATCTACCTGCCGCTCACGCAGGCCGAGCTGGCGGCGTCCCCGGGGGTGGGCCGAGGCCCGGCGCCGACAGCCGCAACGCGCACGCTTCTCCTTGTCGAGGACGAGCCCGGCGTGCGCGAGTTCACCGCAGCCGTGCTCCAGCAGGACGGCTACAGGCTCCTCCAGGCAAGATCCGGCGAAGGCGCCCTCGAGACCTGGCGATGGCATTCGGCAAGGATCGACCTGCTCCTGACCGACGTCGTCCTGCCGGGGGAATTGTCCGGGCCGCAGCTGGCCGCGAAGCTGCAGGCGGAGAAGCCCGCGCTGAGGGTCGTTCTCACCACCGGCCATGGCCACGGGGCCGCGGCGGCGCAAGCCGGGGACGGGGCTCCCGGTCCCGTGCTGATGAAGCCCTACACGCCGCGCTCGCTGCTTAAGGCGGTCCATGAAGCGCTGGCTTGATGGCCGGGAGGGGGTTGCCCGTTGACAGAAGCGCGCCGCGGAGATAATTTGGCCGGGACGGGCACGACCATACGGTAATCGCCCGCCCGCCCCACTCGTATTTGAGACCTCCGAATAGAACCCCGTTCCCGGTTCGCTCATCGCCTTCATGACCGCAACGATCGGAGCCCTTATAGCCGTGGGCGTATGCGGCTGGATCGTGGCGTTCGTCATATATTGCCGTTCGAGGAGGCCGAGGGCGGCTCTCCCCTCGCCTGGCCCAGGGGGCGCGGAGTCGTCGAATCGCGCCCCGCAGGCGGAAGCCGCCGTCCGGACCGCGAAGTCGGAGCCGCAGAACTTGCCATCGGCCGCCTCGGGGCCCAACCAGGAGCTCTTCGGCGCGAAATTCACCCAGGAACTTGAGCACAACCTGCTGCGCACGCTGATCGACATCTTTCCGGACCACATCTATGTCCGGGACCGCGCGGGCCGGCATCTCCTCAACAACCGGACGCAGCTGGCCCTTCTCGGCGCCAAGACGCTCGAGGAAACGCTGGGCAAGACAGACTTCGATTTTTATCCACGCGAGGCGGCCATGCGCTTTCAGGCGGAAAGCGAGCGGCTCATGGCTTCAGGCGTGCCGGTGATCGGCCACGAGGATCTCGTTGCGGGTCCCGGAGGCGAACAGGTCTGGCTGTCGACCACCAAGGTCCCCCTGCGCGACCGCGAGGGCGCGGTCATTGGCCAGATTGGGATCGCACGCGACATAACGGATCGAAAACAGGCGGTCCAGAAAATCACGGAGCTGGCCACGATGCTGGACCAGGCGCACGACGTCATTGTCATGCTCGGCCTCGACGGCCGCTTCACCTACTGGAACCTAGCAGCCGAGCGCACGCTCGGGTGGACGGCCGGGGACGCGATTGGGAAAAGGGTCGAGGATCTCTTTCCGCCCGAGGACCTGGAGGCCCTCAGGCGCGTGGCGAGCGAGACGCTGAGCAAAGGCAAATGGCATGGCGAACTCCACGTCCACGACAAGCAGGGTCGCGAGATCTTCCTCGACACCCGCAGGACGCTCATCCGCGACGCCCAGGCCGCCCCGAAGGCCCAGCTCGCTATCAGCGCCGACATCACCGAGAAGAAGGGGAGCGAGGCCACGCTCGATCAGATCCTTAACGGGGCGGATTGCCTGCTGTGGCAGGCGATCGTGACCGGGGACCCTGAAGCCCAGATTGAATGGGATTTTCACCTCACCCCCTCCGTTCTATACAGGAGAATATTCGGCGAGGAGTCGAAGAAGGGGCAGAACGTGCTTTGGACCGAGGACATGGTGCCGGAGTGGAAAGCGATCAACAGGGCATCGAGGCAGGCCATGATCGAAGGCAAACGGGACTACGACCAGGAGTTCCACGCGGTCGTGCGAGGATCGACGTTCTTCCTCCACGAGCACGTGTCCATTACCCCACTCGGGCCGAACAAGCGGAAACTGGTCGGTGTCATCGTCGATATCACCCGCCTCGAGGAAGCGGAGCTGGAACTGGCCCGGGCGCGCGACGCGGCGCTCCAGTCCTCGCGCGCCAAGAGCGAGTTCCTGGCGAACATGAGCCACGAGATCCGCACGCCGATGAACGGCGTGATCGGGATGACGGGCCTCCTCCTCGACTCCGAGCTATCGTCAATCCAGCGCGAATTCGCCGAGACGATCCGCAGCTCCGCGGAAGCCCTGCTCACGATCATCAACGACATCCTGGACTTCTCCAAGATCGAGGCCGGCAAGCTTGTGTTTGAGATGCTCGACTTTGACCTCGTCAAGACGGTCGAGGGGGCGCTCGACATGTTCTCCGAGCGCGCGAGGTACAAGGGCATCGAGCTGGCCTGCGAGATTCCCCCCGACATACCGAGGCGGCTCAAGGGTGATCCCGGCCGCCTGCGCCAGGTGATCACCAACCTGCTCGGCAACGCGGTCAAGTTCACCGACAAGGGCGAGGTGGTCGTCCGGCTGTCGAAGGAAAGCGAGAGCGACAGGGACGCCGTCATCAGCTTCACCGTCAGGGACACGGGGGTCGGCATCGGGCCGGAGGCCCAGGCGCGGCTGTTCCAGGCCTTCTCGCAGGCCGACAGTTCCACGACGCGCAAGTTCGGCGGCACGGGGCTCGGGCTCGCCATCTCCAAGCAGCTTGTGGAGATGATGGACGGAAAGATCGGCGTGCAAAGCGAACCCGGAAGGGGCTCGACGTTCCATTTCACCGCGCGACTGGAAAAGCAGAGCGCGGTGGCCGAGCCGCCCCCGTCCATCTATTTGCACGACCTGTTCGACCTGCGCGTTCTGGTGGTCGACGACAACGCCACCAACCGGCAGATTCTCCGGCACCAGCTCTTTGCCTGGAAGATGCAGAAGGGCAGCGCCGCCACCGGCTTCGAGGCCCTCGATCTTTTGCGCGCCGCGGCCAGGGAGGGCAAGGCCTACGACATCGCCCTCCTCGACATGCACATGCCGGAGATGGACGGGATGACGCTCGCCCGGGAGATAAAGGCGGACCCGGCGATCGCCTCGACTCGCCTGATCATCCTCACGTCGATGGGGTACATGCACACGCAGGACGAGCTGAGGGCGGCCGGCATCGAGGCCTATCTTGTCAAGCCCGTGAAGCAGTCGCGCCTGTTTGACTGCCTTGTGAACGTGCTTGGCGACGCCGCCGAGCACTTGTTCGCAAAGCGCGCGAAGCGAGAGAGGCCCGTCTCGACGCAGGAGGAGCTGGTGCATGTGCGCAAGGCCCGGATCCTCCTGGCGGAGGACAACACCGTGAACCAGAAGGTGGCCCTCGCGCAGCTGCGCGGCCTCGGCCTCTCGGCCGAAGCCGTTGCCAACGGGTTCGAGGTGCTGACGGCGCTCAAGCAGGTGCCCTATGACATCATCTTGATGGACTGCCAGATGCCTGAGATGGACGGCTACGAGACCTCGCGGATGATCCGGCAGGCCGAGCGCACGTCGCACGCCAACTGGAGGTCTCCGGTGTACATCGTGGCGATGACGGCCAACGCGATGACGGGCGACCTTGAGAAGTGCCTCGCCGCGGGCATGGACGACTATCTTTCAAAGCCGGTGCGCCGGGAGGAGCTGCATTCCGCCCTGAAGAAATGGAAGGTCCCGGCGGCCGCCGTATAGCGCCGGCAGCGGTTGACAGGAACAGCACCGGCGATACGCTGGCCCAACGGTCGTCGATGGCCCGATGAGCAAGTTCACCCTCCAAGTTAACGGGCAATCCCACAAGGTGGACGTCGCCCCCGACACTCCCCTCCTCTGGGTCCTGCGCGACAGCCTCGGCCTTGTCGGCACAAAGTTTGGATGCGGCGTCGGGCAGTGCGCCGCGTGCGTCGTGCATCTGGGAGGTGCGCCCATAAGGTCGTGCATGATGCCGGTGTCCGCCGCGGCCGGAGTCAACGTGACGACCATCGAGGGCCTCTCGGCCGACGGATCGCATCCCCTGCAGAAGGCGTGGTGCGAGCTCGACGTCGCCCAGTGCGGCTACTGCCAGCCGGGGCAGATCATGTCGGCGGCGGCGCTTCTCGCCCACAACCCGAATCCGAGCGACGGCGACATCGACGACGCGATGGCGGGCAACATCTGCCGCTGCGCGACCTATTATCGGATCCGGGCGGGGATCCACAGGGCAGCCGAGATCATGGCCGCGGCCAAGGAGGTCCGGACATGAGCGCGATCCTCCAGGCGCCCCTGGACCGGCGGTCGTTCCTCAAGATCGTCACCGTGGCCGGAGGAGGCCTCGTCCTCGGGTATTATGTCAGGCCGGAGGGCAGGGCCGAGGCCGCAAAGCCGGACGTCGAGAAGGTCGGGGGCGTCTTCATTCCCAACGCCTTCATCCGGATCGCCCCCGACGGGACCGTCACCGTGTTCTCGGCGCGACCGGAGGTCGGCCAGGGGATCAAGACGTCGCTTCCGATGGTCGTTGCCGAGGAGCTCGGCGCCGATTGGCGCAGCGTCAAGGTCGTCTCGGCGCAGTTAGACCCCGTGTTCGGCGAGCAGGGAGCGGGCGGAAGCATGTCGACCCCGACTTCCTACGCGGCGATGCGCAGGATGGGCGCAACCGCGCGCACGATCCTCGTGGAGGCCGCGGCCCAGACATGGGGCGTGCCCGCGAGCGAGTGCGCGGCGGCTGACGGCGTGGTTCGCCACGGCCCCTCCGGGCGATCGATCAAGTTTGGAGACCTTGTGGCGAAGGCGTCGACCCTTCCGGTGCCGCCGGAGGGGTCCGTCAGGCTCAAGGATCCCAAGGACTTCACGCTCCTGGGCTCCCGGATAGGCGGGGTCGACAACCCCAAGGTCGTCACCGGACAGCCCCTTTTCGGAATCGACCAGACGCGCCCCGGGATGGCGTACGCCGTTTACGACAAGAGCCCGGTCTGGGGCGCCCGCCCGCTGAACGCGAACCTGGACCAGGTGAAGGCGCTTCCCGGGGTCCGCGACGCATTCATCATCGACCGGACGGTGCCTGCGGACTCGCTCACCGGGCTGGTGCCCGGGGTCGCCATCGTGGCCGACTCGACATGGGCCGCATTCAGCGCCCGCAGGCAGCTCAAGGTCCAGTGGGAGGGCGGCCGCTTCCCCAACAGCAGCTGGGACGACTTCGCGCGCCAGGCCCGCGAGCTCTCGAAGGCTGCGCCCGGCGCGCCCAACGTCACCGAGACCAGGAGGGACGGGGACATCGACAAGGCCTTTGCCGACGCGGCCCACGTGGTCGAGGCCTCGTATTCCTATCCGTTCGTCGCCCACGCGAACCTCGAGCCCCAGAACTGCCTCGCGCACGTGCAGGGGGACCGGGCCGAGATCTGGGCGCCCACCCAGGACCCGGACGGCGCCCGCAGGCTGGCTGCGCAGGTGCTCGGCATCGCCCCGGAGAAGATCCAGGTGACCATCACGCGCATAGGCGGCGGCTTTGGCCGCAGGCTCGATGCGGATCCCGTCGCCGAGGCGGTCGCAATCTCCCAGCGAGTCGGCGTCCCGGTCAAGCTGACATGGAACCGCACGGACGACCTGCAGCACGACCACTACAGGCCGGGCGGATTCCATTTCCTCAAGGGCGCCGTCGATTCCCAGGGCAGGCTGAGCGGGTGGCGCAGCCACGATGTCGCCTTCGGCTCCAGCATGGACTCTGACGGGTATCCCGCCCGCTTTGTGCCCAACTACCTCCAGCTCAGCAGCACGCTCGAGAACGGCATTCCGCAGGGTCCGTGGCGGGCGCCCGGCGACAACACCTACGCCTGGGTGATCTGCTGCTTCCTCGACGAGCTCGCCCACGCTGCGGGCAAGGATCCCGTCGAGTTCAACCTAGCGCTGCTCGGCAACCGGGACCTGGGCCCCGGTGCGGACCCCCGCGACCGTCACTACAATGCCGCACGCATGCGAAACGTCGTCCGCCAGGCCGCCGAGAAGTCGGACTGGGGCAGGCCGCTCGCCAGGGGCAAGGGAAAGGGGCTCGGTTACTTCTTCAGCCACCTGGGCTACGTAGCGGAGGTGGCCGAGGTGACGGTTTCGCAGAAGGGAGAGCTGAGGGTCGACCGCGTCGTGGCGGCCGTGGACGTCGGCTCGCAGATCGTCAATCTGAGCGGCGCCGAGAACCAGGTGCAGGGTGGCATCATCGACGGATTGAGCGCCGCCTGGCAGCAGGAGCTCGACATCCGCCAGGGCCGCGTCGTGCAGGCCAATTTCGACGACTATTCGATGCTTCGGATCAACGATGCGCCCCGCGCGATCGAGGTTCATTTCGTGAAGACCGATTATCCCCCGACGGGACTGGGCGAGCCGCCGCTTCCGCCCCTTGCACCCGCCGTGTTCAACGCGATCTTCGCGGCCACCGGCAAGCGCGTCCGCCAGTTTCCCCTTTCCCGGACCGACCTCTCGTGGTCCTGACCGGGCGCGGGTTTCCTTAACAAGCCTGCGATGAAGGATTTGCAGGCGATAGTGGGCCACCTTAACCTGAGTGCAAATGGGGGTGTCCTTGCGACCCTGGTAAAGGTCGATGGATCCTCCTACCGCAGGCCGGGAGCCAGGATGCTCATCGCCGACGGCGGAGTCCGGATCGGCTCGATCAGCGGAGGATGCCTCGAGGAGGACCTGCTCGAGCGCGCCAGGCGCGTGTCGGAGACCGGCCGTGCGGAGCTCGCCGTCTACGACACGACCGCCGAGAACGACATGCTGTGGGGCGTCGGGCTCGGCTGCCACGGGGTCGTCCGAATCCTGCTCGAGCCCCTTCCCGCACGCCCCGCCTGGGCCGCCGCCCTTGCCGACAATTTCGAGGCCGGCAGGGCGACCGACCTCGTGGTGGTCTGGGAAGACCCCGCCGGGCCGCCCGGAACCAAGCTAGGGGACGCGAAGGGCGCGGGGCGCGCCAAGTTGCCGGCTGGGATCTTCAGGGAGAAGGTCGAGCCGCCGACCTCCCTCGCGATCTTTGGGGCGGGAGACGATGCCCAGCCCCTGGCGCGCCTTGCGCGGGGTCTCGGTTGGAGGGTGACGGTCGCGGACCCGAGGCCCGCGATGCCGACCGGGGACCGGTTCCCCGGCGCGGCCGCCCTCGTGGCCGGTCCCGCCGACGCGCTCGTCGCGCGGGTGGCGCCCGCCCCGGGCTCCCTCGCCGTCGTGATGACCCACCACTACCTGCACGATCGGCCGCTCCTGCGCCAGCTACTGCCGCTGCCTCTCTCGTACCTGGGCCTGCTCGGGCCCAGAGGGCGGGCGGAGAGGATACTTGCGGACATCGCAAGGGAGGGCCTTGCCGTCACGCCCGCAATGCGGTCGCGCCTGCGCGCGCCCGTCGGCCTCGATCTCGGGGCGGATGGCCCCGACGAGGTCGCCCTGAGCATCATAGCCGAGATGAAGGCCGTCCTCGCCGGTCGCAATGGCCGTCCGCTGCGCAACCGGAGGCTTCCGATCCATGCCTGATCAGGAAACGGGCGCCCGGCTCCCCTTCCGGATGGGGGCTGTCGTCCTCGCTGCGGGCGGGTCGTCGCGCATGGGCGCCGTGAAGCAGTTGCTGGAATTGGAGGGAAGGCCCCTCATCGTGCGGGCCGTCGACGCCGCGCTTGGGGCGCCGGCCAGCCCGGTCGTTGTCGTCCTCGGGGCCGACGCGGAAAGGGTCCGGGCGCCCATCGCGCGGCACCCCGTCTCGGTGGTCGTGAATCCGGAATGGTCCTCGGGCATCGCCTCCTCGATTCGGGCCGGGATGGCCGCCCTGCTGGCCGCCGATCCCGGGCTCGACGCGGTGCTCGTGGCGCTCTGCGACCAGCCTGCCCTGTCCCCGGAGATCATCGGCAGGCTGGCCGGCCTCCACCGGGCGACGGGCCGGATCGCGGCCGCGCGCTACGATGGGCGAAATGGCGCGCCGGCCGTGTTCGGCCGCCGGCACTTTGCGGCGCTCGGGAGCCTGGAAGGCGACGCGGGCGCCCGCAGGCTGCTCAACGGGAGCCCCGGGAGCGTCGCGGCGGCGGACATTCCCGAGATGGGCGTCGACCTGGATACGCCGGCAGACTGCAAGGCGTGGATGAGCCGGAAGCCGCGGCCGTGAGCCCGTGCGAAAAGGACCTGCAGGCCACCCGGTCATTTTGAAGTAGACTTTCCCCGGGGGTTTTCAGCAATTCTCTGGGCAACCCAACCGTCACATGAGCGTCCATCGCGCCCGATGATCGTCAGCATACACGTGCCCAAGTGCGCCGGGACGAGCTTCAAGCGCGTGCTCACGGAAATCTGCGGCGCCCGGATCTGGTACAACTACGGAACAATCTTCTCGAGGGATCAGGCGCGGGCCGAGCTTGTCCCCCCGGGGACCAATTTCATCCACGGGCACTTCCTGGCGGACGCCTTCGACGACCTGTTCCCGGGCCGCAGGCTGGTGACGTGGGTCCGGCATCCGGTCGAGAGGCTGGTCTCAAACTATCACCATTTCCTGAGGTCGCCCGACATGCGGGACGACTGCTGCCGGGCCCTGCACGAGCGCCAGCTGAGCCTGCGCCAGTTTGCGGACCTCGAGTGGATGCGAAACGAGGCCTGCCGCTACCTGGCAAACAAGCCCGTCGAGGATTTCGAATTCATCGGGATAACCGAGAAATTCGGCGCGAGCATCCAGCATTTCTGCCGGGCCTTCGGGTTCCGCAACGTCCTCAGGGTCCCGCGCGAGAACCCAAATCCGGACCGCGTTGGGGAGCTATACCCGCTTTCCCCGGACGACCGCGCCTACATCCTCGAGCGCAACGCCGCCGATCTTGACTGGTACAACCGGGCCTCGCAGCGCCTCGCCGACGCGGGGACAGGGGATTCGCCACGGGTCGCTTGAAGTCCCTGGCGCCCGCTCACTCCTCGGAATCGTAGACCTGCACCCTCAGCCAGGACGCCTTGTTTCTCTCGACGAACGAAAGGTGGACGGGGTCGACCTGGTAGGCGTCATGAGCCGCGGCGCCGCCGAAGAGGATCGTCAGCGCAAGGTCGAAGGTCTTGTCGGTCACGCTGCGCTCGGGCGTGGCGGCCGGGGCCCCGATGTGGATCCTCTCGATCGTCCGGACTGCGGCGAGCTTGCCCACCTCGGCGCGGAAGTGGGCGCGCTGGGCGGGCGTGAGTTCCGGCTTCAGCCAGAAATAGACGGAGTGGACGAGCATGGCGCGACGCGTATCAGACCAGGTTCATCGGGTCCACATCAAGATGCTGGGTGACGCCGTCGGGCCAATCAAACTCGTCCCTCATGCGCGTGAGCTCGCCGATGACCCTCGTCACGCTGTCGACGAAATACCAGAGCTGCCAGCGGTACTCATCGCGGATCTTCTCGAAGGGGGCGGGCGCCGGTCCGCGCACCTCCGCGCGCCTGCCGAGGGCGTCCCGGACGCGCCTCGCCCACTGCTCGGCAAAGAACTTGAGCTTGTCCGGATTCGCCCCGCGGAAGAGATGCTGGATCAGGTGGCGCTGCGGCGGGTAGCCGAACTCGCGGCGCACCGCGAGCTCGGCGTCGGCGAAGCCCGCGTAGTCCGCGTGGCGGGCGAACTGGATCGCCTCGGACTGCGGGGTGAAGCTCTGGACGACCACCTCGCCGGCCCGGTCGCCCCGCCCCGAGCGGCCCGCGACCTGAACGAGGAGCTGGAAGGTCCGCTCGTTGGCGCGGAAGTCCGGAATGTGCATGGAGAGGTCCGCGTCCACGAGGCCCACGAGCGTCACATTGGGGAAATCCAGGCCCTTGCCGATCATCTGGGTTCCGACCAGGACATCGATCTTGCCCCGGCGGAAGTCGCCCAGTATCTCGCGGAAGCGGTTCTTCCTCGCCATGGCGTCGGTGTCCATGCGCTCGATCCTCGCCCTGGGAAGCACCCGCCTGACGGCCTCCTCGACGCGCTGGGTGCCGAGCCCGCGCCAGCGGATGTCCGGCGCCCCGCACTCGGTGCAGCGCGCGGGGGCCGTGCGCTGGTCGCCGCACAGGTGGCAGCGGAGCGTCTCGTCCGCGCGATGGTACGTCATCGAGACGCTGCAGTGGGGGCATTCCTCGACGTGCCCGCACTTGCGGCACTGCATCGACGACGCGTACCCGCGCCGGTTGATGAAGAGGATGGTCTGCTCGCCGCGCTCGAACCTCGCCTGCATCGCGTCGACGAGGGGCCGGGACAGCGCCGTGACCCCGCGCTGGCGCGCCACCTCGACTCGCATGTCGACGACGGTGAACGAGGGGAGGCTTCGGGAGTCGACCCTCTGGGTGAGCTCGAGGAGCCGGTATTTCCCCGAGAGGGCGTTCGCGTGGCTCTCGAGCGAGGGCGTGGCCGAGCCGAGCAGGCATTGGGCGCCGCACAACCGGGCCCGCATGACAGCGACGTCGCGGCCGTTGTACCTGGGGCTCTCGTCCTGCTTGTAGGCCGGCTCGTGCTCCTCGTCGACGACGATGAGCCGCAGGCTGCGCACCGGAGCGAAGACGGCCGAGCGGGCCCCGACGGCGATGCGGACCTCGCCCGACGCGAGGGCCAGCCAGCCGTCGAGCCGCTCGCCCTCGCCCAGGTGGCTGTGCCAGACGACGCACCGATGCCCCGGCGCGATGGCCTCGAGCCTGGACCGGAGGCGCGCGACAGTCTGCGGCGTTAGCGCAACCTCGGGAACAAGGAGGATCACCCCGCCCCCGGATTCGAGGGCGGCCTGGGTCGCCCTCAGGTAAACCTCGGTCTTGCCCGACCCCGTGACCCCGTGCAGGAGCGTCACCCCAAACTTCCCCGCGGCGAGCGGGCCCGCGAGCGCGGCGGCGGCGGCGGCCTGCTCGGCGTTCAGGGCGTGGGGCTGGGCGGCGACCAGCTCCCCGCGCGCAAGGTCGTCGGCGTAGGCCTCGCGTTCGACGCGCACGAGGTCCTCGCGCAGGATCCCCCGCCCCACGAGGGCGCGCGCGGACGCCGGCGACGCCCCGGTTCGGGAGAGAATGAGGCCCTTGGGCTGGGGACGGATCTGCCCCTCAAGGAACGCGTAGAGCCGCGCCTGGGCCGGCGCCTTTCGCGCCAGCGCGGCGAGCTCCTCCGCGGACAACCTCGCGGAGACCCGCAGGAACCGGCGCTCCCTGATACGCGCGCCGCGGCGCACGGCCGCCGGGATCATTCCCTCGATCACCGAGTCGAGCGGCGCCGCGTAGTAGACGGCCATCCACCGGGCGAGTTCCAGCAGGTCGGGCGTCAGCGCGGGGAACGGATACACGACCTGGGCGACCGCCTTGAGCCGGTCCACGGGGAAGTCATCCGGGGGCCCGACCGCCCCGATCACGCCGAGGCGCATGGTGTGGCCGACCGGGACCCGGACGAGCGACCCCACCGCCGCCGAGGCGCGCAGCGGCTCCGGCACCTTGTAGTGCAGGACCTTGTCGAACCCGGCAAGGGGATGGACGCCGACGATCATCGCTTTGCGCACGGCGATTGAGCTCGGACGAGGGGGCGCGCGCAATCCCCCATTGGGCCGCCCAAGGGATCGAATTGACAGCTCCGCCCTGCGCGAGCGACACTTTCCGCCGTGAGTATCCCCTCGGCCCGGGAAAGTTTCAGGAAGTACCTCGCTCAAAAAGGCCTCCGGGTGACTAGCCAGAGGCTGGCCATTTTCGACGCCGCGTTCGCCCGCAAGGAGCATTTCACCGCCGAGCAGCTGCTCAACTACGCCCGGTCGATCGACGACTCCGTGTCGCGCGCGACGGTCTACCGCACGCTTCCCATCATGACCCGCAGCGCCCTCCTGCGCGAGATCGACATCGGCAGCGGCGAGAAATTCTACATGCCGAACGCCGACCAGGGCACCCAGATCGCCCAGGTCGTCTGCATCGACTGCGACCGGATCTTCGAGATAAGCGCGCCGTTCATGGAGTGGTACGGGAGCACGGTCTCCTCCAAGCTCGGGCTCTCGCCGGTCTCCCAGCGCCTGCAGGTGAGCGCGCGGTGCAACACGCTGCGCGACACGGGAAACTGCCCGAGGAGGGCCTGAGGCAACCCCCCCCGTCCATGCCCGACGAGACCCCGCGCGACACGACATTCGAGATCGGCTTCTTTGAGACCGTGCTGCGGCATGATTCGAGGTGCGCCGAGGTGATTGAGCTCCTGGGCGGCCTCTACACGAAGGTCGGCCGGATCGCGGACGGGCTCAGGATGGACCGGCGGCTCGTGCGCCTGCAGCCCGCGAACGCGACGGCCCACTACAATCTCGCCTGCAGCCTCGCCCTGAGCAAACGCAATTCGGACGCGTTGCGCTCCCTGCGCTGCGCGGTGCGCCTTGGGTACCGCGACTTCGAGTGGATGCTGCACGACCCCGACCTGCAGGGCCTCAAGCGCATCCCCGAGTTTGGCGCGATCATCGCTCAGCTGAAGCCCCAGAGCTGAGCCGTGTTCTGGCTCAAGAAGTTCGTCTCGTTCTGGCTGATGCCGCTGCCGCTGTGCCTGGCTCTCCTTGTCTCGGGTCTCCTCCTCGCGCGCTCGCCCCGCCGGTCGCGGATCGGACGCGGGCTCCTCGTCTGCGCCGCCGTGCTGCTTCTCCTCTTCTCGAACAAGGTCGTGAGCTCCTGGCTCCTGCGGCCCCTTGAGCAACGCTATCCCGCGGTTCCGGAAGTCGCAGCCGGCGCGCCCATTCCCGCCCCGATAGCCCGGTGCAGGATTGTCGTCGTCCTCGGGGGCGGCCACAGCGACATGCCGGGGATTGCGGCCACGGGTCAACTCACGGTCTCGGCGCTGGGAAGGGTCGTCGAGGCGGTGCGCCTCCTGAGGGTCCTCCCGGACGCGCGCCTCGTGGTCAGCGGGCCGGGCGATCCCGGCCGCCCGTCCCACGCGGCCGTGCTTGCGCGGGCCGCCGAATCGCTCGGGATCGATCCGGGGCGGGTCACCCTCATCGACACGGCGCTCGACACCGAGGACGAGTCGCTCGCGGTCGCCCGAATCGCCGGAAAGGAGCGCGTCGCGCTGGTCACCTCCGCCTGGCACATGCCCCGCGCAGCCGCCCTGTTCCGGAGGGCGGGAGTCGACTTCGCTCCCTGCCCCGCTGATTTTGTCGCCCGCGGGAACCTTCGGTTCCATTGGGCCGACCTTTCCTGGGACACTGAGTCGCTCGAGCGCAGCACGCTAGCGGTGCACGAATGGCTCGGCCTGCTCTGGCTGCGGCTGCGCGGCGCTGCCTGACGCTCGGCCGGGGACCTTTTGCGTCGCCTTGGTCTGGGCGCTTCTCTAGTGTGGGGAGCCCATGAATTTCCTGAAGAGGTTGATCGGGAGAAACGAGGTCTTCTTCGACCTGCTTGAGGGCGGCGCCGAGGAGGCCAAGGTCAGCGTCGACCTGTTCGTCCAGCTTCTCCGCCAGATCGACGAGGGAAAGCAGCCCGCGGGCCTCGATGAGTTCATCCAGGCCCGCCGCAAGGAGAAGCGCATCCGCCACCTCATGACCGAGGCGCTGGGCAGGACCTTCGTCACGCCCATCGACCGGGAGGATATCGAGGCGCTGTCGGTCGCCCTGTACCGGATTCCAAAGCAGGTGGAGCGGATCGTCGAGCGGCTGACGATCTTTCCGGGAACGGTACCCCACAAGATGTTCATCCGGCAGGCCGAGCTTATGAGCCAGGCGGCCGCGTCCCTCGCCTTCATGGTGAAGCAGCTCAGGCACGGCACCACCATTGAATCGATCCGCGAGGCCAACGACAGGCTGCAGTTCGCGGAGGCGGAGGCCGACAAGGTGATGCTGGAGAAGCTGAGGGAACTCTACAGCGGGCCCTGCGGGGCGAAGGAGCTCGTCATCCTCCAGAAGATATTCGAGATGGTCGAGCAGGCGGTCGACCGGTGCCGCAACGCCGGAATGATCGTCGTCCAGGTGGTGCTCAAGCATTCGTGAATCGAAGCGCCCCATGACGCTTCTCGCCTTTGTCCTGGTGGCCGCGCTGGTCTTTGAGTTCATCAACGGCTTTCACGACACCGCGAACGCGATCGCGACGGTCATTTCCACCAAGGTGCTGACGCCCCGGCTCGCCGTCGCCTGGGCCTCATTCTGGAACCTGGTGGGCGCCCTCTCGGGCACCGCGGTCGCCTCGACCGTCGGGAAGGGGCTGGTCGACACGAATGCGGTCGACACGTCCGTCGTCCTGTGCGCCCTCCTGGCGGCGATCGCATGGGGCCTCTTCACCTGGTGGCTCGGCCTGCCGTCGAGCTCCTCCCACGCGCTCATCGGCGGATTGTGCGGCGCGACGCTCGCCGGCTCCGGCGGCAACTGGAACGTCCTGCGCTGGTCGAACGGCCTCTGGCCCAAGGTCATCCTGCCGATGCTCGCCTCGCCCCTCCTGGGCTTCTTCGGCGGGATGCTGCTCATGGGCACGATCATGGTGTGCCTGGGCCGCGTCCGCCCGCGGATCGTCTCCGCGTTCTTCGGCAAGGCTCAGGTCGTCAGCGCCGGTTTCATGGGCTTCAGCCACGGCTCAAATGACGCCCAGAAGACGATGGGCATCGTGACCCTCACGCTGGTCGCGGCGACGCGCCAGGGGCTCTTCGCGCACGTCCCCGACTGGGCCGCGTTTCTTCGGATCCCCGTGTTTGGAGCGGTGCCCAAGTGGATCGTCGTCGGGTGCGCCGTGACGATGGCGGCGGGGACCGCGGGAGGCGGAATGCGGATCATCCGGACAATGGGCCAGAGGCTGGTCAAGCTGCAGCCGGTCCAGGGATTCGCCGCCGAGACGACCGCGGCGCTCGTGATCTACGGGGCCTCGATGCTGGCGGTGCCTGTCTCGACCACCCACGTGATTTCGACGTCGATCATGGGAGTGGGAGCGACCAAGAGGCTTAGCGCCGTCAAGTGGGGGATAGTCGAGCGGATCGTCTGGGCGTGGGTCCTGACGCTTCCGGTGACCGGCCTGCTGGGAGCGGCCTTTGCTGCGCTCCACCGGGCATTCTGACGCCGCCGGGCCCGTCTCGGCCCTCAATCGGGCGTCGTCGCTGACGGAACGCTGAAGGTGAACGCAGCCCCCGACCCGGGTTCGCTGTCCACCCGAATCTCCCCCCCGTGCGCCTGGACCACGTGCTTGACAATCGCCAGCCCCAGTCCGGTCCCCCCCTGCTCACGGGAGCGCGCCTTGTCCACGCGGTAGAACCGCTCGAATATGCGCCCCTGGGCCTCCTTCGGGATGCCCGGCCCGTCGTCGACAACCGTGATCTCGATCCGGCCGCCGGGCAGCAGGCGGCCCCCGACCGCGGTCCTCCCGCCCGCGCGCCCGTACTTGATGGCGTTGTCGAGTAGGTTGAAGATCACCTGGCGCATCCGCTCGTGGTCGGCGAGGGCGACAAGCGCGCCTGGAACCGAATTCTCGAGAGACACGCCGCGGGCGCGCGCGCGCGGCATTAGGTCGTCCATCGCGTCCTGGACCGTCGCCCTGAACGGCAAGGGCTGCTTGTCCAGCTGGAGCCCCCCGGAGTCGAGCGTGGACAGCAGCAGCAGGTCGTCTATCAGGAGCGCCAGGCGGTGCGCGTGCTTGTCGATGATTGCAAGGAACCGAGCAAGCGCCGCGGGATCCTCCTTGGCGCCGTCGAGCAGCGTCTCCGAGGCGCTCTTTATCAGCGAAAGGGGCGTTCTCAACTCGTGGCTCACGTTGGCCACGAACTCCTGGCGCACGCCTTCAAGCTGGCGCAGGCGGGTCAGGTCGTGGAAGACGAGGATCGCCCCGTCGCTGGCCCCGGCGCCGTCGCGAAGCGCGAGCGCGTTGACCTGGAGGAAGCGGGGGGCGTCCATCGCGTCGATCCGCAGTTCGTGGCCGAGCACCTCGACCTCCCGGTCGAGGCGGGCGACCACCGCGGCGACCTCATGGTGCCTGGTCGCCTCAAGGATGGTCTTGCCCGTGGCGGGCGGGTCGAAGCCGAAGAGCCGGGCCGCCGTCCGGTTGGCCAGCCGGATCCGGCCGCCCGCGTCGATGACGATGAGCCCCTCGACCATGCGGTCGAACAGGGTGGCGGTCCTCTGGGACTGCTCCTTAAGCTCGGCCTCGCGGCGGGACCTCTGCTCCGACAGGTCGCGCCTGCCCCTGTCCTCATCCGCCCGCCTGCGCCGGCGCTCCCTGGCCCAGGCCAGCGCGAGCGCCGCGACAGCCGCGGCAAGCAGGATCAGGGCCGCTTCCATCCGTGGGCCTCACCCCTCGGCCGCGAATCGGTAGCCGACGCCCCTAACCGTCTCGAGGAGCTGCGCCGCGGTGCCGAGCTTCTCGCGCAGCCTGCGCATGTGCGTGTCCACCGTGCGGCTGTCGATCGGGTTCTCGTAGCCCCAGACGTCCTGCAGCAGCCGGTCGCGCGATTGGACGCGGCCCCTCCTGCGGGCCAGGACCTCGAGCAGCCTGAACTCCGTCGCCGTGAGCGTGATCCCCCTCGTCCCCACCTGGACCACGTGGCGGGGAACGTCTATCTGGATCTCGCCGATCCGCAGATGGGCCCCCTGCTCGTCGCCCGCGCTGACCCTGGCCAACTGCTTGCGGACCCGAATCACCAGCTCTCGAGGGCTGAAGGGCTTCGTCACATAGTCGTCGGCGCCGAGCTCAAGCCCGAGGACGCGGTCCATCTCGGCAGCCCTCGCCGTGAGCATGATGATCGGAATCGAGGCGGTCGACGCGTCGCGCCTCAGGATCTTGCAGACCTCGAGCCCGTCGACCTCGGGCAGCATGAGGTCGAGAACGATGAGATCGGGGTGCTCCTCCCGGACGATCGCGATTGCCCGCGCACCGTCCTTGGCAAAGATGGGCGTGTAACCCGCCTCGCGCAGCTTGAAGCCGAGGACCTCGAGCGCGTCCGGCTCGTCGTCAACCACCAGTATCTTTGTCTTCATGGCCCTTCATGCCGGAATGCCTTATATCGATCGCCTCGTACAGGTAGACGACTTCCTCGGCGACGTTGGTGGCGTGATCGGCTATGCGCTCGAGGCATTTGGATATGACCATGAGGTTGAGGCAGCGCGTGATTGTCGCCGGACGCTCGATCATGAAGCTCGCGAGCTCCCGATGCAGCTGGCGGTTCAGGTTGTCCACGTCGATGTCGCGCGGGACAACTGCCCGCGCTCTCTCGGGCTCCCGGTTGATGAACGCCGAGATGGCGTCCCGCAGCATCTCAAGTGCCATCGTCGCCATGCGCGGCAGGTCGATGTAGGGCTTGAGTTGCGGCTCGGTGTTGAGCTCGACCGCGCGCCGGGCGATCGTGACCGCGGAATCGCCCACGCGCTCGAGGTTCATGGAGATCTTCATCGCCACGGTGGTCAGGCGCAGGTCCGTCGCCACGGGCGCCTTTGCTAGCAGGTGGATCGCGATGTCGTCGATCTCGACCTCGAGCTGGTCGATAAGGTTGTCGTCGTCCATCACGGATTGGGCAAGCAGATCGTCGCGCTCGACCAGCGCCCGCATCGCCCGCGTCAGGCCCGATTCGGCGTGGCTTGCCATGGAAAGAAGGCTCTCCTTCAGCCGGGTCATCTCTTCGTTGTAATGGGTCATTGGTTAAGGGGATCAGGGCCAGGCTCACCCGAAGCGGCCGGAGACGTAGGCCTCGGTCTGGGGGTTCTTCGGGCTCGTGAAGATGTCGCGCGTGTCGCCGAATTCAACGAGGCGGCCCAGGTAGAAGAAGGCCGTCCGGTCGGAGCATCGCGCCGCCTGCTGCATGTTGTGGGTCACGATCACGACCGTGAACTGCTCGCGCAGGGTCTGGATGAGCTCCTCGATCTTCGCCGTCGCGATCGGGTCGAGGGCCGAGCACGGTTCGTCCATGAGGAGCGTCTCCGGCTGGACCGCCAGCGAGCGGGCGATGCAGAGGCGCTGCTGCTGGCCGCCCGAGAGGCTCGTTCCCGGGCGGTTGAGGATATCCTTCACCTCGTCCCAGAGCGCGGCCATCCGCAGGGACTCCTCGAGGCGCGCCTGCAGGACGGCCCGGTCACGCACCCCGTTTAGCCGCAGGCCAACGAGCACGTTGTCCGCAATCGACATCGTCGGGAAGGGGTTGGACTTCTGGAACACCATCCCCACGTGGCGGCGGACCACCGAGGCCTCGACGCCGGGGCCATAGAGATCTTCGCCGAAATGCTTCACCGAGCCCTCGAGGCGCGTGCCCGGGGTCATATCGTGCATGCGGTTGAGCGCCCTGATGAAGGTCGACTTGCCGCACCCGCTGGGGCCTATGATGGCCGTCACCTTGCGCGCGGCGATCCGGATCGTGACGTCGATGAGCGCCTGCCTCGGCCCGTACCACATGTTGAAATTCCGGACGTCGAACGCGATCTCCTCCGCCTCGACGGGAACGCCGGCCGTGGGGGCGGTCGCAGGGGTCGCGGACGCCCGGATGGGCTCGGTCGCGGATGCCCGGGCTGTTTCGGGGAGTGTGGACATGGCGGTCAAGGGGCGATTTTGCGGTCGCGCGACAGTACGCGGACGGTGATATTGAGGGCGAGGATCAAAGCCATGAGTACGAGAGCGCCGGCCCAGGCCTGCCTGTGCCAGTCGTCGTACGCCGAGATGGCATAGGCGAAGATCTGGAGGGGCAGGGCCGAGATCGGCTCCTTCAGGTTGTGGCTCCAGAAGCTGTTTCCAAACGCCGTGAAGAGGAGCGGCGCCGTCTCGCCGGCTATGCGCGCCAAGGCTACGATCACGCCGGTTGCGATCCCCTTGAGGGCCGTCCTGACCACGATGACCACAATCACCTTCCAGCGCGTGATCCCCAGGGCCAGGGCCGCCTCCCTGTAGCTCTGGGGCACGAGGACCAGAACCTCCTCGGTGGTCCGCATGACGAGCGGCACCATCATGAGACCGAGGGCGACGCCGCCCGCATAAGCCGAGAACCCCTTGAACGGGACGACGAGGAAGAGGTAGACCACCATGCCCCAGACGATCGACGGAACGCCGTTGAGAACGTCGGCCGCAAACCGGATCCAGTTGTTGGCGCGGTCGGAGCCGTACTCAGCGAGATAAATCCCCCCGAACACCCCAATCGGCACCCCGATGGCAGCGGCCATCGCGAGGAGGGTCACCGTACCGACGATCGCGTTGGCCATTCCGCCTCCGATCTCGCCGGTGGGCTTGGGCAGCTGTGTGAAAAAGTTCCAGTCGAGCGAGCTGTAGCCCCGCGCGACGAGGAAGAAAATGACGAGGAAAAGTGGCGCTATGACGGCAAGGGCGCATGCGACGAGGGCTCCTGTGACGGCGATGCTCTTCCATTTGCGCCACCGCGCGTATCTCGGAGCCGGAAGGTAGGGAGAGGCCACCATGGGATCAGGCAACTTTGCTTGAGCCGCTGCCCGCCAAGCTCTTCAGCATGACCTGCGCGGCGATATTGACCAGGATCGTGACGGCGAGAAGCACCAGGCCCAACTCGAACAGGGAGCTGCGGTAAAGGTCCGTCGTCGCCTCCGTGAACTCGTTGGCGATCACGCTCGCAAGCGTGTATCCTGGAGCGAAGAGCGAGGCGCTTATCTGGGGGCGGTTGCCGATCACCATCGTGACCGCCATCGTCTCCCCCAGGGCGCGGCCGAGGCCCAGGATCGAGGCGCCGAACAGCCCCCTGCGCGCGTAGCTGAGCACGGCAATCCTCAGGACCTCCCACCTCGTCGCGCCGAGCGCATACGCCGCCTCGCGCTGGAGATCGGGGACGGAGCGCAGGATCTCGCGCGAGATCGAGGTTATGATCGGCAGGATCATTATCGCTATGATGATGCCCGCAGCGAGCATGCTGACCCCGTATACCGGCCCCTGGAAGAGGGGCAGGAACCCGAGGGAGTGCTTGAGCCATACGAACAAGTGGTCCCTCAGCCAGGGGATGAGGACAAAGATGCCCCACATCCCAAAGATGACGCTCGGGACCGCCGCAAGCATCTCGATCGCGATAATGATCGGCTGGCGGAGCTTCAAGGGGGCGAGTTCGGTGAGGAAGAGCGCAGTCGCGACGCCGAGCGGGACGGCGATCGCGAGAGCCAGGAGCGACGAGATGAAGGTTCCGAAGATGAATGGGAACGCCCCGTATTTCTCCGCGACCGGATCCCATTTGGAGCTCCAAAGAAATGGGACGCCAAACATGGAGATAGACTGCCGCGACCCCACGTACAGCTCCCAGCCGACAAGCACAATAAGCACGACGATCGTCGCCGCGGCCAGCGCGGCCGCCCACTTGAACGCGGTGCTCGGCAGCTGTGAACCGGGCCGCGGAAGGACGGATATGGAGGGCGGGGTGCTCATGAGGCGCATGTGCGGGCAATTCACCTCGCCCACCTTCTTTGGGCCCCGTCAGTACTTGATGCTCTGCACCCTGGCAAGGGCGCGCTGTACGACCTTATCGGGCAGCGGCGCATAATCGAGGCCGGCGGCCATCTTCTCGCCATCCGAATAGGCCCACTTGAGGAACTGGACGAGCTTCTCGCCCTTCGCATGGTCCTTTTGCTCGGCATATACGAGCAGCCATGTCGCACCAGAAATCGGGTAGGCTTTCTCGCCGGGGGAATTCACCATGGAGAACCGGAAGTCCTCCGGAATGGTCGCAGACGCCAGGGCCTCGGTAACGGACTCGATCGAGGGTGTGATGTAGCTGCCCGCGGCATTTTTCACATCCGCGTATTTCAGCTGGTTCTGCTTCGCATAAGCCAGCTCGACATACCCTATCGAGCCGGGCACCTGCTTGACCTGGCCCGAAACGCCCTCGTTGCCCTTGTCGCCAAGCCCGGTCGGCCAGCTCACGGAAGTCCCCTTGCCGACCTTTTCCTTCCATTCGGGGCTCACCTTGCTGAGGTAGTCGGTGAAGATGTAGGTCGTGCCGCTCCCGTCCGAGCGGTGGACGACCACGATGTCCGAGTCAGTCAGCTTGATATCGGGATTCTGGCCCGTGATTGCCGGGTCGTTCCATTTGGCGATCTTTCCAAGAAATATTCCGGCGATGGTTTCACCATCGAGTCGGATCGTCGAGATTCCCGGCAAATTGTAGGTCATCACATCGGCACCGGCGACCGTCGGGAAGTGCCAGACCGCCCGTGGAGCCTTTGCCAGCTTGTCGTCGGACATCGGCCCGTCGGAGGCGCCGAAATCGACCGTTTCGGCGAGAATCTGCGCCTGACCGCCGCCGGAGCCGATGGATTGATAGTTGAATCGCACCGACGGGTCGACCTTTGCGTATTCGTTGAACCATTTCGAGTAGATCGGATATGGGAACGTGGCGCCTGCGCCGTTAATGAGCATCTGGGCCGAGGCCGTCACGGCGCTAAGGCCCGCGACGGCGCCAGCGACGAGGGCCAATCTCTTGGTAATGTTGGGAAGCATGGGAAATGACCGTATACGTTGGATTTATCAGACTGCCTGAACCGGTTCGATCCTAAGGCCGGCTTGTGACGGTCGTGTGACGGACCGGTGACACTCCCGTTAAACGGCGCCTTGCCGGCCCCAGGTTCAAGAAGATCGCGCTTGCGCGCATTGCGCGCCGATAAGAGACCTTGCCCATGGACAGCGTGACCGAGCTCACCGAAGAGGTAGCGGCGATGGGGTCGCACATGTTCAGGGTGCGCCTGCCGTTCATCGGGGAGCTGCGCCGCTACACCTGGCAGAAGTTCCGCTCCGACCTGGTGGCCGGCGCCACGGTGACGCTCGTGTCCATCCCCCAGGCAGTCGGCTTCTCGCTCATCCTCAACCTGCCGCCCCAGCCCGTGATCATTTCCGTGATCATCGGGGGCTTTGTGGGGTCCCTCTTCTTTTCCTCGCGCCACCACGTTTTCGGGCCGACGAGCTCGATCAGCCTTATCGTCGCCGCGACGATAGCCGCGAACTCTTCGATCGGGCTCGCGCCGCTCCAGCTCGCGATCTACCTCGCTGCCCTAATCGGCGTGATCCAGCTCTTTGCGGGGCTGCTGAACTTCGGCGAGATAACAAAGTTCATCTCGCGGTCGGTCGTCGTGGGGTACAGCACGGGGATTGGCATCCTGTTGATTGCAAGCCAACTCCACAACCTGCTCGGCTATGACGTGGAAGTGGGCCAGAACTTCTCGACCAACGTCCTGCAGGCCCTCTTCGACCTGGGCACAGCCCAGGTGCACCCCTGGGCGATAGGCATCGGCGCCCTCACCTTCGCGATCTTCTGGCTTGTCCGAAAGCTCCGCCCCGGATGGCCCGAGGCGCTGATCGGCCTCGCGCTCCTTGGATTGGGCGCGAAGCTGCTCACCGTCTACTATCCGCACCTCTTTCCGCATGCGGCCATCCCGTTCAAGATGGTCGGGGACGAAGCCTCGCTGACGGCGATCCTTCCAGCATTCGCCGGCTTTCCCTTCAGCCAGGGCAGGCTGCACCTTCTGCCGGAGATTGCCGGGACCGCCATCGCCATCTCGATCCTCGGCATGCTCGAGGCCGCCTCGATCACGAAGGGGCTCGCCGCGAGGAGCGGCCAGAGGATCGAGCCGAACCAGGAGCTGATCGGCATGGGCGCCGCCAACATCGCCTGTGCGTTCTTCGGGGCCGTGCCTGGCTCGTCGTCCTTCGCCCGCTCCGCCGTCAATTACCAAAGCGGCGCGAGAACGCAGATGTCGTCTATGCTGAGCAGCGCAGTCGTCCTTGGCGTCCTCACCTTCGTCACCCCGGTCTTCAATTTCATCCCCATAGCGGCGCTGGCGGCCCACCTGATCCGAATAGGGTTCAAGATGATCAACCGGCACCAGATCAGGGTCTCGTGCCGCTCGACGCCGTCGGACCTCGTCGTCTTCCTGGTGACGCTGGGCTCCTGCCTCTTCCTGAGGCTCGACACCGCGATCTACGTCGGGATCGGGGTCTCGCTCGCCCTCTTCCTCAGGGCGACGAGCATGCCGACCCTCGTCGAATACGCCATCAACGAAAGCGGGAACCTCGTCGCGCTGGCCGACCCCGCCCAGCGCCCCCATCCCCAGATTTCGATCATACACGTCGAGGGCGAGCTCTTCTTCGGCGCAGCAGACCTCTTCCAGGAGCAGGTCCGCAGCCTCGCCGACAACCAGAACATCCGCGTCTTCATCCTGCGCATGAAGAACGCCCGCCATCTGGACGCGTCGACCGTCATGGCCATGGAATACCTGCACGACTACCTGCGCAAGACCGACCGCCACCTGCTGATCAGCGGCAGCAGCCCTGACGTCACGCGCGTGCTGGAGAACAGCGGCCTCTTGAAGCAGATCGGCAGCGAGAACATCTTCCCGGCCGAGGCAAATCCGACGGTGGCAACCCGCAACGCGCTGCGGCGCGCAAAGGAGCTGCTTCCGGGCGAGACCCTGGATGTCCGCGTCTTCTATGACAAGAAGCCGACCTGACGGGACCGCCGCCCGCCCGCGACGGGCGACGGATTCCTGAAGGGCCCCGGCCCCCGGAGGTGTTATGCCGTCTGCCATTCCTCCATCCCCTCGCCTATGCCCCCACCACCCGACCCCCTCGACCCGCTCCTCGACCGCTGGCGCGAGCCCTCCCTGCCCGCCCCCAACCTCGCCCCCGAGGTCTGGCGCCGCATCTCGCTGACGGAGCGGGGCGGCCTGCAAGCCGGCGGCCTCTGGAGCGAGATCGACGCCTGGCTCTCCCGGCCCCCGTTCGCCGTCCTGTTCGTCACGTGCTGCGCGCTCCTCGGGCTCTTTCTTGCCGAGGTGCGCGTGAACCGGATGCAGCGTGAGAACAGCGCCCAGCTCGCGCGCAGCTATCTGCAGCTCATCGACCCGCTGCTCAAGGCGCAGCCGGCCGCCAAACTGCCATGAAGCGCGGCGGCCTCATCCTCCTGCTGGGGATCGCCGTGGGCGTCGCGGCGCACCTCGTCTATTTCCGGCTGCACAGCCCCCTCGATTATCGCTCCCTTGACGGCCAGCTTGCCTGGATGAAGTCGGAGCTGCAGCTTAGCGACGAGCAGTTTGCGCGCATCAGGGAGCTGCACGAGGCCTCCAGCCCCCGGCTTCGCGCCCTTGCCGCGCAGGTCGCCCAGATGCAGGCGGAGTTTGCCGCCTTCGAGAAAGCCCGGCGCACCACGGACCGCGTCGACTTCATCGAGTTCGCGCGCTTCGTCGAGGTCCGGCGCAACATCAGCCAGCAGTGCCAGGATTCAACCCGCCGGCTTGTGCTGGCCGCCGCGAGCGAGATGACCCCCCGCCAGCGCGAGCGCTATCTCGGAATTGTCGCCTTCAACCAGACGCCCGCAAGCCCCTTGACCAACTGAGCGCAACCCCGCGCCGTGCCCAGCGATCCCGCCACCGACCGTGCAAGCCTGATCGAGCTACAGCGTGGAGACGCGGCATCGCTCAACCGGCTGATCGCAAGGTGGCAGCGGCCGCTGCTAGGATTCGCATACCGCTACGCGCAGAACTTTTCCGATGCGCAGGACCTCGTGGCGGAGGCGTTCGTCCGGCTCTACCAGCAGCGCGGGCGCCTGCGGCCGGACACCAACATCGCCGCATGGCTCTTCACGACGCTCACCAACCTCTGCCACAACCAGCACCGCTGGAAGCGCCGGCACCCCACGGTCGCTCTCGACGCGCCCGCAGAGCCGGGCGACGCCGCCGGCCCGCCGCGCCCCGGCGCGGGCCTGGCCGCCCCGGAGGCGGGCCCCGACGCCGCGCTGGCCCGCGACGAGGCGCTCGAGGCCGTCCGCGCCGCGATTGAAGCCCTTCCGCACGACCTTAAGGTCGCCATACTGCTCCACCACTACGAGCACCTCTCATACCGCGAGATAGCCGCGATCGCCCGCTGCTCCGAGCGCGGGGTCGAAACCCGGCTCTACAGGGCCCGCAAGCAGCTGCGGCACAACCTCGCCGCCTTCCTCCGCGAAACCTCCCCGCTCTGACCTAGGGCGACGCCGGCTTGAAGTTGAAGTCCTGCTGCGCCAGCGCGAGGACCGGCCTACCCCTGAGCAGCGGGGGCTCAAACTGCCACTGCTCCACGGCCGTGACGGCCAAGGCCGCCAGTTCCTCGTTCGCCTCGATCGTCTGGCGGTCGACGGACGGCAGCCGCACGTGGCCCTGCTCGTCGATGTAGAATTCGACCGTGACACGTCCCCCGCGGCTGCTGCGCGCCAGCTTCTCCGGATAGATCGGCTTGACGATCTTGACCGGCGTGGGGATCCGGTCCAGCTGGCCGAGCGCGCATGCGCTGAAGGAAAGGGAGTTGGGGACGATCCTCAGATGCAGAAGCTCGGCCATTGTCTGGATGCTCATATCCACCAAGACGACGCCCTCGGCCTCGTAGTTAAAGGTGAATTCGGCCTTGGCGGACCGGGGAATCCCGCGGATCCGCGCCGGTTCAAACCGCCACTTCTTGATCGACGCGATGGCTCCGTCGACAAACGCAGGGTTCGAGTACGCCGTGGCCAGATAGTCCGTCAGCTTGCCCTCGTCGTCGATCTGTATGGCCACGCGCACCTGGCCGTTCTTGAAGCCCTGGGTGAGCACCTTCTGGGGAAACACCGGGACGTCGGTTTGAAAGGCCCTCATCGGCTCGTACTCGGGAGGGGCGACCTGAGCGAATGCGGCGGTCGACCCGCAGAATATGGCCGCATGGGAGAGCAGGAGCCGAAGTTTATTCATTTTGGAGTCTAATATGACCAGTATAACACCATCCGGCGCGTTTTCCCTTCAATTCTTGCCGCAGAACCGCGGGCGCCGCCAATCCAAGCGGCACCTCAATTGCAGGCGGCTCCACGCTTGCCCCGCCGGATCAAATGCAGGATCACCTAGCTGCCTCGTGGAAAGCCCCCCTATCAGGCTCGCAATTCGCTCGATGGGACGCTTCGCCCCCTCGGCGCTGCGCTTCATGGCGCATCACTATCCGTCCAGCCGCGGCCGCTATGCGATGCTCCGGGCGCTGACGGACGACGCCAGGTGCCGCGAGTGGCTCGCCCGGCTGGAAAACCCGACGAAGACCCGGCGCGGCTTCCGGATCTTCACCCGCCCGGGCGACCTGACGTCGGACTGGATCAAGCTCTACGGGCAGCATGAGGCCGGGACCGAGAGATTCATACTTGAGCACCTCAGGCCGGGTTCGACCTTCCTCGACATAGGCGCGAACATCGGGTATTTCTCGCTGCTTGCCGCGGTGACGGGCGGGGCGAAGGTCGTCGCATTCGAGCCGCAGCGGCCCATCGCGGACCTGCTGCTGCGGTCGGTGGCCCACAACCGGGTTGAGGATTCTGCGAGGGTGGAGCGCCTCGCGCTCTCGAATGCGCCGGGGACGGGTAGGATGACGTCGTGCCCGGACAATACGGGCCACGCGCAGCTGGCGGGCATCGACGAGAAGGGAGCCCAGCCTTATCCCGTGGAGGTTGCCGTTCTCGACGAATGGCTGAAGGGGAATCCGGTGGGGCCGGTGTCGGTCTGCAAGATCGATACGGAGGGGGCGGATCTCCGGGTTCTGCAGGGAATGGCGCAGCTGCTCGCCCGGGAGGGACCGGCGATCGTGATCGAGATCATCGAGGATTTCCTCGCCGAATTCGGCGGCTCGGGCCCGAAGGTCCTGGAGCTCCTAAGGAGCCACGGCTACTGCGACATCTCGGGCAGGTACGCGTGCCGCGGCGACTGCAACCGCTACCTTGTCAGGACGCCGGACTCCTGAATGGAGCCGGACCTCGATTCCGCGGATCCCTCCCCACGCCGGCTGCCAGCCTGAATGGAGCAGCGGGAGGGATTCGAACGCCCGGTACCCTGCGCCGCATCTGACTTTGAGCCGGGCGGCTGGGACCGAGAAATCTGGTTACCCTTTCAGGGATACTGGGCTGTAGGGAACGGGTTTCGCCGGGGGGACCGTGACGGACGCCAAGCCGCGAAGCCGATTGTCCGCGAAACCCTGCGAGAGACAATGGTCGGACGGGGAATCTCCTTGCCGGCGGCGGTTGGCCCCGCCCACGCGTTTCAGGGCAGGGTGACATCCGGGTAGATTGCTATGCGATGACTGCGCACTTTGGGGCGGACGCCAATCCCACCCACCTGCGAGATGATCTTGGCCGTCTCCTGCAGGGGCATGTGGCAATCGACGCACTTTCCGTAAATGGCCTTGCCCAGCCTGGGAAAGGTCCTGCAACCCTCGGCTTTGTGGCAGGTGAGGCATCGCGATGCGAACGCGTCGGTGTCGCGCTGCGCAGTATGGACATCGTGACACGTGAAGCAGGTCAGCGTCTTGTTTAGGCGAAAACAACGGCTCCTCGTCAGCATCTGCACCTGGCTTGCATGGACGTCTATCCGGGCATCGGGGGCCAACTTGCTGAATTCCAGATACTGGTCCAGCTGCGCCCCAGGAATGAAGGACAACGAGGGGGCCAGGGGATTCCCCGCGCCTTCGTGGCACAGGCCGCAGACGTCGAGCTGCCTGGCTCTCGAGAGCTTTGCGGGATTGATGATCGCCGAATCGGAATAGGACTTGGGCGGCGCCGGGGACCGATACCTGGCCACGTGCTCGCTGCCGGGCCCGTGGCATTTCTCGCATATTATTCCAAGAACGAGGCTGGCCTTGTCGTACCGGTTCTCCTCTGGCGCCTTCCTCACGAACGAGCTGCCGTGGCATTCAAGGCAGCGCGGCACGATCGGGCGCTCGAAATTCGCTTCGCCATCAATATAGCTCGGGCTGTTCACCCAGCTGTCCAGTCCCGTCCAGTAGGATATCGGGAGTTCAAAAAGCAAATCGCCATTCCAGTACAGGTAGGTCTGTCCCTTGCGTCCGGAGCCAACGACCACGTCGATCCGCTCCGTGCGATAAAGGTCCGTGGTCGGGGGGATCTTCAAGCGGGCCGTTTGAAAGAACCCCCTTTCGTTGGCTTCCATGACAAAATACAGGTTGGGATTCGAAGTCGCCATGGTGTCGGAGCCCGCGCCAAATTTCCCATGAATCGTTTCTGCGGACGGCCAGCTCGAGGTCTTGGAGTGGGCGGTCCGGTGATAGGATTCCACC